>CAMDXQ010000058.1 GCA_945878585.1 Akkermansia muciniphila | reverse complement strand
CCTTCGTCCGCCTCCAAGTCACCGGGAATTAATCACCTCATCCCGCAACTGCGGGATCCGCTAAGGCCGCCACGTATTCCACTCTTTTTTTTCATTAAGCTTCGCGTCCTTGGCGACCGTGGCGTGATAAATCCCCTCATCCCGCAACTGCGGGATCCGCTAAGGTTCACCCGAAGATTTCAAAACTACATTCACACCTTCGGACCTTCACACCTTCGGACCTTCACACCTTCGGACCTTCACACCTTCGCGCCTTCAAACCTTCGAACCTTTACACTTTCGGACAACCTTAACCCCTTAACCCCTTAATCCCTGAATCCCTAATTCCCTCAGTCCTCCTTACTGCCCAAAAATCACGTGTTTATTCAGAACCTTCCCCCTCGCGATCGCCTCCGCGTGACCATCGCACATCACCACATTGACCTTTCCGCTGTGACGATATCTTAGCCATTGGTTGTTTCCTGTATCCGCATCCGTCGCCGCACTGATGGCCGTATCCATGGCAGCAGCACCACCTCTCCCTCCTGACTGCGAGGTAAAGACAGACGGTTGCTCAATACAGTATGGCGACCACCCTTTGTTTGCAGGGTCTTGGCAGACATCCCCCGCTAGGATTACTTCCGTCGGACGAACTACCGAAGAGATGTTACTCGCCGTTCCCCCTTTAGGCATCAAACCATTATGGACCCCATAAGTGACGGCTACAGTGGTATCAGACCCCTCTTGCACCGGCTTCTCACATCCAGGGCACACAAAGATACTTTTTTTACTCTTGGTTCCTGTTGAAATAAATGTGCCTAACTTAACTGGCCATGTTCCCCCATCCCCATCAGCATTTGGTAGCTTAAAGGAGTTATCTGCAGCATATGCCATCGTAGCTACGCCGATCTGGTGCAAATTTGACAGGCATGCACCCGCCTTGGCTGATTTCAAACCCCCATTGACTGCAGGAACAGCCAACCCAGCTAAAAGGCCTATAATGCTTATAACAACAAGGAGTTCCACAAGAGTAAATGCGATTGAAAAGGTGGTTTTTTGACAATTTTTATACATAGGTTGACCCTACCGTATTATTTTGCCACAAGCAAATATATCATTTGCTTTTTAGGCAAACTGTGTCAGTATAGTACTAGGTGGCGATAGTCACCAAAAACAAAACAAACCACGAAAGGAATCATATAAAAATGAAAAAAGTATTAAGTTTGATGCTTGCTGGTATTGCGCTTCTCGCAAATCAGTCCCACTCGGTAACATTCTTTGCCGATAACTTCGAGGCGTCCGGTGCAGGAGGAGCAACTAAACTTGGCGCACCTTGGACAATGAATAAAGAGGTGTTCACATCACAAGGAGTATATGTCGGTGGCTACTATCCTAACTCAACCTTCGGACCTAATGCCATCGTAACAGGCCAAGGCGGAACTGAACAAGGAACCTACTCTGGAAAACTTTATCCAGATTTTGACGGCTGGTGGGGCGACTGGACCGACAACAAACTTGTAAAAACCTCACTGTTGTTCAACAAGACCTTGACTGCTGAAGACATCGCTCCGGGAGTAATCCAAATGGATTTCAACTTCAAGACCCCGGCAATTGGCGCGAATGCGAGTGTAGTGGCATTTGCGAAACTCTTGAACTCAGATTTCTCGCAGACCTGGTATACACAGACAGTAAGCCTTACTGGATCCGACTGGAGTTCAGCAGCCACAAAACTAGTTTTTGACGGAAGTCAAGTTGGCGCAAATGCTCAATTCGGTTTCACGGTTTCATCCAGCAATTACCAAGCCGCAGATCTATACATTGATAATGTCACGATCAGCAACGTTCCAGAACCTTCCACCGTTTCCCTGCTCGGATTTGGAGTGGCTGGTCTCATTGCTACACGTCTCCGTCGCCGTAGCTAAGAATCTTTAGCGAATCGTCGGTTTGTTTTTAGACCCGAGGGGCAATCCCCCTCGGGTCTTTTTTTGTACCAATAGAAAAAATCACGCTAAGTCCGCAAAGGCCGCCACGTATTGTTACCTTTTTATTAACCTTCGCTTCCTTGGCGACCGTGGCGTGATAAAACCTAAATCCCCTCCCCCTTCGTTCGGATAACGTTCCTGTACCATTCACACGAATCCTTCAGCGTCCGCTTCTGCGTCCCGTAATCCACGTGAACCAGACCAAACCGCTGCTTGTACCCCTCAGCCCACTCAAAATTATCCAATAGCGACCACTGGAAATACCCCTTCAGGGGCACCCCATCGTTTACCACCCGCTTCAATTCGCCCAAATACCGCCCCAAAAAGTCGATCCTCTGCGGGTCGTGCACCTTCCCATCAGTCGATATCCAATCAATATTGCTCAGCCCGTTCTCGGTGATGTACAGGGGGAGTTTATACCGTTCATGCAAAAACTTCGGCCCCCAATAGAGACTTTCCGGGGTCACATTCCAAACAAAAGCCGTCCTCGGGTTCCCATCCGGGAAACGAACGACCTCCCCCTTTCCCTTCTGTCCTGATGTAACAGCAGTACCCTGATAAATATTCACCCCATAAAAATCCATCGGCTGCGCCATAGTGCGCAGATCGGCTTCAGAATACTTGGGTAACGATTTGCCAAACGCCTTCTCCGCCTCCGGAGCCACCCGACCCAGCACGACCGGATCACTCCAAAGGGTATTACTGAAAACGTGGTTATTTCCGCACCCAAAGGTCCATTTTTTTGCAGCTTTGATATCTCTAGGAGAATCCGTCGCTGGATAAAAGACCACCCCCACCGGAGCCCAGCCAATCCTCCCCCTCTTGGCGCATCCCGCACGTAGCGCTTGGACCCCCAGCCCATGCGCCAATTGAACGTTCCGGACTACTTTAAGCTGTTTCGCGATCGGAAGCTTGTCACCAGGCGCATGCTCACCGGTTCCGTGTCCCAGTCCCACAAATACCTGCGGCTCATTCAGAGTCATCCAGTCGAGGATCCGGTCGCCCAAACGCTCCGCCACCTTCAGTGTGAAATCAGAAAACCATTTCGGGCTTTCCTCATTCAACCAGCCCCCTTTGTCGTACAGCTTGGTGGGATAATCCCAGTGAAAAAGGGTGCAGAAAGGACGGATTCCAGCCTGTAGAAGGCCATCGGTCAGGCGGTCGTAAAACTCCAAGCCCTTGGCGTTCAGCTTCCCCCGGCCATTGGGAAGAATCCGTGTCCAAGAAATCGAAAAGCGATACGCCTGAAGACCCAAATCCTGCATGATGGCGATGTCTTCTGGAAACCGGTGATAATGGTCGCAAGCCACATTTCCGGTCTGCCCTTCCCAGACTTTCCCTTTCGTATCGCAAAACCGATCCCAGACGGAAAGGCCCCGGCCGTCTTCTTTGTAAGCACCCTCAATCTGATAGGCAGAGGTAGCAGTGCCCCAGAGAAAATCCTTAGGAAAAGAGCTCATGGGTCTACTCGACATAAAAAGGAACATTTCCCGTGGTAGCGGCCCCTTTGCCGTCTCGCACAACCAGAAAAAGGCGATAGGCCCCCTTCTCTTTGGGGAGTATCACTGAACACTCCTGCTCTTTCGCCCCCTGAACCGCCTCAGGGAAAGAGGCTGGAACCGATTCGGCATCACCCCCGCCCCGCAGATCCTTGCTCTCTGCCATGACGCTCCATTCGTACTGTAATGCATCTTCATTCACATCTTGCACCTTCGCGGATGCTTTCACTTTTTCCCCGGGCTTCCCTTTTTTCAGCGCAATAGGAAAGTCGATCGACTCCAGCTTGGGACAACGATTCGCAGGCCATTTTCCAGACCAACCACGAACAATTGCGTCAACCGGTGGAAGTTTCTCCCCCGTGGAAAGCAGCATCCCATACCATGTCGAGGTGGTCTCCTGCTTATTCCCCCAAAGGAAGGCATAACTTCCGAGGCAAAGTCCTTCCTTGTTTTCCATCAAGGTCGAAAGGGTGGCATAGTAGTTGGCAGCCTTCTCATTTCCGCTCGGTTCGATCGCCGCTCCCCAAGGAGCTTTCGGAGCCTGCCAATGACCGACCGGCCCGTACTCGGTCATGATGAAGGGCTTCGTCCAACCCATTCCTTTCAAGGTTCCTCCGGCTCCGCCAGCGCCGAGGTAGGCGTTGATGCCAAGAATATCGATCGAGGGATAATATTTCATGATCTCTTGGATTTTTCCTGTATCAGCTCCTGCAATCACAGTCATCACGGGATGGTTGGGATCCTCCTCTTTGATGATCTTCGCAAGTTCGTTCAGCTCTTTCCACACACGGACGGCGTTTTCCGTGCCGACATAACTTTCCATTTCGTTCCCAAGGCCCCACACCAGGACAGAGGGATGATCCTTATATTTACGCACAGCGGCTCGGATCTCCTCCCGCTGTTGCTCGATAAACTTGGCATCGTCGTATTTGAAGCCGTGTCGTTCGTGTTTAACCCAGATTCCAACGCAGACAGATAATCCCAACTCCTCGGCTCGGCTGAGAAGAGTGCGCCCATCCACATCCTTGGCCTCCAACTGCTCAATCCCCCAGGTCCGGATCGAATTGACGCCCACTTCCTTCGCCAGTTGGAGTGACCCTTGCCCACCCACTCCCTGAATTAAAAATGGTTTGCCGTTCTGTAAAAGTTCCCACGCCCCTATAGAATTTTTGGATATAGAAACTTGAGATGATCCAACCACGTTTTCATTAGATAAAATGCTGAATACAAGAAAGATGGGAATCGTCAGCTTGACATGGAACCGCTTGAACATCCAATATTTTTGAATGAAACACCCGTTCACGTCGATGCTGATTTTGTGTCTTTTTTCCCTTTTCACATCGGCCCGGGCCGAGGAGGCCACGCCCCCGGTTCCCCCTTCCGAAAATGAATCAAGTTCGGGTGTACTCACGTCCCAAGCCTGGGAAGCCCTTGCGGCAAAAGATTTCACCACAGCCAGAGCGAGGATTGAGCGGTGCAGAAAACTATACGGCGAAAAAGCCACCGAGATGCAGGAAACCCTTTCAGTGGTTCCAGGTCCAGACACAGCCCGTGAGTTCTGGGCTTTAAACGACGTGGGGACCTGCCTTTTCATTTTAGGAAAAGTCGAAGAGGCCGAAGGGAAAAATGCTGAGGCAATCGCGGCCTATCAAGAGGTGATTAAAAGTTTCCCCATGGCCCAGTGCTGGGACAAGCAGGGTTGGTTTTGGCAGCCTGCTGTCGCTGCCAAGGAGCGACTGACCGCCCTGACCTTTGATTCCGCAAAGTAAAATCCTTGTTTTGAAATCGATTCTGAGTCCCGCATTTGCGCTCCGGATAATCGCATGCGCCGGACTTTTTATCCTCTCCGCCTGTTCTCCAAAGGAGGATCCCCGGATGTCGGGACGGTTGGTGCTGGAATACTGGGAAAAATGGACCGGATTCGAACGTGATGCGATGGCCCGAGTGGTGGACGATTTTAACAACTCCCAAGACAAGATTTTCGTGCGCTTCCTGAGCGTCAGCCGAATCGACCAAAAAATGATGCTTGCGACCGCCGGAGGCGTCCCCCCCGATGTCGTAGGCCTTTGGGCGATCAACCTCCCTTCCTACGCTGAAAATAATGCCCTGATGCCAATGGATCGACTGGTCCGAGAGGCCGGGATCCATGAAGAGGATTACCTTCCCGTCTTTTGGAAGCTGTGCAGGTACAGAAATTTCCTGTGGGCACTTCCCTCCACTCCGTCGGTGACGGCCCTACACTGGAACAAAAAGATGTTTCGGGAGGCAAGTCTCGATCCGGAAAAGCCACCGCGGACGATCGCAGAACTGGAATCCTTCAACGAAAAGCTGACCCGAAAAAACGCGGACGGCTCTCTCGCCCAGATCGGACATATGCCGCAAGAACCGGGATGGTGGATGCATGATTTTCCCTCCTGGTTTGGCGGAGCCAGTTGGGATGGAGGAACCCAGCTTCTGCTCAATGCGACACCCAATCGTCATTTTTTCGGTTGGTTGAAAAGCTACCCTAAGCGTTTTGGCGGCCCTGCCATGTTCCAATTGCGCGGGGCGTTCGGAAACTTTGCATCCCCGGACAATCCCTTTTTCAACGGAAAAGTGGCAATGATCATGCAGGGGGTTTGGATGAACAATTTCATCAAGAACTACGCTCCGGCCGATTTCGAGTACGGGGTGGCCGCCTTTCCGGAAGAAATCGAACATCCTGGCGCGCCGATGACGGTGGCAGAAACCGATATTCTCGTCATCCCAGCGGGAGCCCATCACCCGAGGGAGGCGATGGAATTTATCGCCTTTGTCGAAAAACAGAAAAACATGGAAAACCTCTGCCTCGGTCAACGGAAGATCTCCCCTCTACGACGGGTCAGCGACGAGTTTGTAAAAAACCATTCCCACCCCTATCTGCGTACCTTCTTACAACTAGCCAACAGCCCAAGGGCTCAGCCCACCCTCGCCCTGCCCACTTTCAAGGAATACGCGAACGACCTAACGACCTATGTGAATCTTGTTCTTCTCGGACGGATGCCAGCGGAACAGGCCCGGAGCGAAATGCTGGGACGCCAACAGAAAGCCCTGAATGCCAAGCTGGCTCGATGGAATCAAGTGGCTCCCGTCCGGGTCAGCCACTGGGAAGCGGAGATTCAGCCATGACGTTGGGAGAACGCCGAAATCTGATCAAAGGCCTTGTCTTTGTGTCTCCCTGGATTGTGGGTTTCCTTGCCTTCAACCTTTATCCCCTGATCGCATCGATCTGGTTCTCTCTGTGCGACTACAGTATTCTCTCCCAACCTGTTTTTCTAGGAGCCCAAAACTACGTCGATCTATGGCATGACCCGGTTTTTTGGAAGGCCCTCCGCAACACGATTGTCTTTGCAGTGGTGGCCATTCCTCTGAGCACTTTCCTTTCCATCGGACTGGCCGTCCTGCTGAATCAGCCGATCGCCGGACAGGGCATCTACCGGACAATCTTTTTCCTGCCCTCTCTGGTCCCTGCAATCTCTCTCGCGATTCTCTGGCAATGGATGCTCAACGGGCCCATGGGACTAGTGAACAACCTTCTTCGACCTTTCTTGAATATCATCAATGCGGTAACTGGTTTCCATCTGCAGGCACCCGACTGGCTGAATGATCCGAATTTTGCACTTTGGGGCCTCATCCTCACAGGGCTCTGGGGGACGGGTCAGGCCGTGGTCATTTATTTGGCAGGTCTACAGGAAGTTCCTGCTGAACTTTATGAGGCGGCCGAACTGGACGGAACGAATGCCTGGCAGAGATTTCTGCACATCACCCTCCCGATGCTTTCCCCGGTGATCTTCTTCAATGTGCTGATGAGCATCATCGGGGCGCTACAAACCTTCGCCGTGCCTTACATCCTTACTGGAGGCGGTGACGGACCGGGCCGATCTCTTCTCTTTCTGGCCACCTACATTTATCAAAACGC
>CAMDXQ010000057.1 GCA_945878585.1 Akkermansia muciniphila | reverse complement strand
CTTCTCAAGCTTCCCTATTGCTTCGCCCCTCATATCTCTTAAAATTCAATTGTGCGTTGGCTTCCCCTAGCCTCTCTGTTTTTCCTTCACCTCCCCGCCACTTTGCCCGCGGGAGAACTCCTCCTCGAAGACGATCCGCGCTCCTCCTCCACAAGCCGTCCTTTCGGTCGCAATCTCTACCTTCAAGCTGTACCCAAGGATTCCACGTTCTGGAAATACGACAGCGACGGAACCGAGTGGCGAAAAGACACCTTCGGGACTATCTGGAAAAAAGAGGCGGGACTCGACTCCTTCGACAAAGGTTCATGGGAAATCGATGGGTTCGATCACCGCCAAGCCACCCGAATCGGCCAAGACTCGGTCGTTCAATTCCAACTCAACGCCGATGGAACGGTGAAACCCGAATCGATCCGCCGCACCAGCTGGATTTCCCAAGTCGACCCCACCCCCTCCACACTTCCATCCCACTTGCGAAAGGCAGACCTTGGAAGCTCCTCTTCCAAACCCGCCAACCTCCAACAAGAGAGGCCGAAACTGATTCCCACACAACCTTCTGCCCCACCCAAATAAAAATCTCCTCCTAGCCCCTTACTGTTGACCCATCTCTATTCCCAAGCATAATCCAAAACCATGTCAGATCCCCTAGCTCACGCCACACTGCCCTCCAGCGGCATCACGGAACACTTCAGCGATGAAGCCCGCTCTGCATTGGCAGGGTATGGCGAATTCATCACTGTCGAGCCCCCTCACAACCTTGTAGACGAGGGAGCCCAGCTCGGAAAAATGTACATCGTCGTCTCAGGTGAACTCTCGGTTCGTCGCCAAGGTCAATCCTCCGAACTCGAACTCGCCAAGCTGAAACCGGGCGACACGTT
The DNA here is from genome assembly GCA_945878585.1 of Akkermansia muciniphila. Classification (GTDB taxonomy): domain Bacteria; phylum Verrucomicrobiota; class Verrucomicrobiia; order Methylacidiphilales; family Verrucolacustridaceae; genus Verrucolacustris. Next base: position 6,567 of record CAMDXQ010000057.1, on the reverse strand, counting down.
CGGTGAAATCTCTATTTTCGACCCCGGCCCCACTTCGGCCAGTATTTTCCCCACCCAATCCTCCCTCGTTTGGGGCATTTCTTGGCCCCAACTGGAGTTTCTCATGAACAACAATCATCAGATCAGCGGCATGTTTCTCGTCGGCCTTGGAACCATTCTTAGTCGCCGCCTACGCGAAATGAACAAGAAGCTCGTCGACGCTTCCCGAGCTTGATCCTCCGCCTTTCGCTTCTTCTTTTTCTCCCACTGGCACTTTTTGCCAGTCCAGAACCATCCCCCCTCGTCGTTGGAATGGAACTCAGCTATCCCCCTTTTGAAATGACCGATACCGCCGGGAAACCTGCCGGGCTCAGCGTCGAACTCGCCAAGGAGCTGGCCCAATCCCTCCATCGCCCCCTGCAGATCGAAAACCTTGCGTTCGACGGACTCATTCCCGCTCTACTCACAAAAAAGATCGACCTGATTCTCTCCTCACTCACTGTGACGCCCGAGCGGTCCAAAACAATCCAGTTCTCCGAACCCTACGCACAGATCGGTCTAGCCCTCCTCACCCGTCAGGATCCCAGCATCCAAGAGGCCCGCGACCTAAACAGTCCCGACCGAACCCTCATCACCAAACGAGGCACCAGCGGACATCTCTTTGTGGGAAAACTTTTCCCGAAGGCGAAGCATCTCGTGGTGGAAAAAGATGCCGCTGCCTATCTGGAAGTTAGCCAAGGAAAGGCAGATGCTTTCCTCTACGATCAACTCTCCGTTGTACGCGCCCAGCAACGCTACCCCCAAACCACAAAGGCCCTTCTTACCCCCCTTCGCGAGGAAAAGTGGGCCCTTGGATTGCACAAAGCCGACCACGAACTCCTGCAACAGGTAAATATTTTCCTGCTCTCCTTTCAGAAACAAAAGGGATTTGAAAAGTTGGCCAAAAAATATCTCTCCCAAGAGGAGCTCCTCTTCCGCCAAGCTGGGATCCCCTTTATTTTCACCCCCACCCCTTGAAGCCAACCCGCACCCACTCCCTGCTCCCGGTCTTTTCCTTTCTTTTCGTTCTTACCCTACTCGGCGGCTTCCTCGCTTTGTCTTTCTCCAGCCTACACTGGGAGTGGCACTGGGAATCAGTCTGGGCATATCGGGAAAAGTTTCTCCGAGGATGGCTTTCCACTCTTCTGCTCAGCGGAGCCACCCTCGCTCTATCTCTCCCCTTGGGACTTGCTCTCACCCTGGGACGTTTGAAGGGATGGCTCCCAGTCCGACAACTGTGCACCTTGATCGTGGAGGTGATTCGCGGAACCCCACTTCTTGTTCAGATCCTCGTCCTTTTCTATATCGTGGGTAGCGCTCTTGGTTTGGAAAATCGCTTCTTCGCAGGAATTCTGATCCTATCTCTTTTTGAAGCCGCCTACTTTTCTGAAATCTTTCGCGGAGCTTGGCTCTCCCTCCCTCAATCGACTCTTACCTCAGCACGGGCGATCGGACTCACCCCTCGAGACACATTCACCCAAGTCATCACCCCGCTCGCCTTGAGAAACTGTCTCCCTCCACTCGCCAGCCAAACCGCCTCTCTCATCAAGGACTCTTCCCTCCTTTCCATTATTGCCGTAACGGAACTGACTCACGTCGCACAGGAAATCAATGCCTTCACTTACAGCACTCTCGAATCCTATCTTCCCCTTGCATTCGCCTACCTCCTCCTGACTGCACCTTTATCCTTCCTGACCCGCCGTTGGGAAAAATCACTCGCTTATGCAAATTGAATCCCGACATGCTGGTCGCTGCTACGGAGACCGATGGGCGATCCGGGACATATCCTTGGTTGTTCCAGCCCGTGAACCTCTTCTCCTGCTCGGTCCATCTGGAGGGGGCAAATCGACCTTGCTCCGACTTCTTGCAGGTCTCGAAATTCCCCAAGAAGGTCAGATTCTTGTGGATGGAAAGCCACTATCACCGAATGAATCTGATCTTCGCATCCATCGACGCCGTCTCGGGTTCGTCTTTCAAGACGGCAATCTCTTCCCACATCTCAATGCCCAGGAAAACATCACCTTGCCTCTGATTCGTGCCCACGGATTTTCTCGTGCCGATGCATTAGCCCGTGCTCACACACTTCTCGAACGTTTCCAACTTCTTACCCATTCAAGGAACCGACCGGCCGAACTGTCGGGCGGGCAGCGCCAACGAATCGCCCTCGCCCGAGCTATGGGTCACGATCCTGAAATTCTCATTCTGGATGAACCCACCTCTGCTCTTGATCCCGAAATGACTGGCGAGGTGATCGATGCCTTGGAGACGATCCGCAACGAAGGGAAAACCCTTGTGCTTGCTACCCACGCGACCGGCTTCGCTCGGCATCTTGGTGGACAGGTAGCCTTTCTGCAGGATCACCGCTTAACTTGGACGGGACCCACCCAGAAGTTTTTTGAAGCACCACCCACCGAAGGTGCTCGAGCCTACCTCAGCCGAATTCAACGCGAGTAGCGCCGAAAAAACATGGGGTTGCCCGCTTGAGGGCCTAGGAACATACTCTCCCTATGGAGTTTATGACGGCTAAACACGACGGATCTGGAATCGTACTCACCTTCTCCGGGCGTCTCGACACGGTTGCCAGCCAAGAATTGAAACTCCCGATTCGCGCGGAACTGGATCGGCAACCCACGAACCTCACCTGCAATTTCCAAGACGTCACCTACATCGGTTCGGCCGTACTCCGACTGATTTTTGAAGCCGCACGGGAACTCCAACGGCGCAACGGAATCTTCCGCATTTCCCACTGTCCAAGCGAAATTCGAAGGGTGTTCGCGCTGACCGGCATGGACCATCTTGTCGAAGGCGGCGAGGCACCCAACTTCACCCACGAAATCAAAGACGGAACCTTGCGCGTTTTTTTCACCGGGAGAATGGATGCCGTCCGTGTAGGGGAGATTCGTGCTCCTCTGCGGGAACTCATTAGCGCGCATCGGGGACCGGTCCGCTTTGATATAGCTGCCGTTCCATACGCTGCCTCGGCGTTTGTCCACCTCTGTATCGATGCCACCAAATCCGCTCAAGCTCATGGAAACACCTTCGGCCTCGAAAAAGTGGTTCCCGACACAGCTCACGTCTTCCGATTGGCAGGACTCCAGGCCCTCATTCTCTCGTCTGTATGAAGCATTCGGAGGTCAAACTCACCGTTAAGAACCGGATCGAAGACCTTCTCCGGGTCAATTCGATCTTCGAGAGTTTCGCCACCCAACATGAGATCGGGGGACGACTTCGCTATCATCTCCTTGTTTCAATTGAGGAGATTCTAACCAACATTATTAAATACGGGTTCGATGAACAGGGAGTTCACCCGATCCACATCACGTTCCGCCTGGTCTTGGAAAATGTGGAGATGGAATTCGAAGATCGGGGTCGCGAATTCAATCCACTGGAAGTCGATGAGCCAAATTTAGAGACTGCTATCGAAAACCGTCAGTTGGGCGGACTTGGGATCCATTTAGTAAAAAAGATGGTCGATGTCGCCGAGTACCGCCGGGAGGGAGACCGAAATATTCTGCTACTGCGTAAGTCGAAATCTTCCCCTGCCCCGACTCCTTAAACCTCGGCCACCGAATCCCTCCGAAAGGGCAAGTGGCCCTCCAAAAAACGGGCTTATTTCAGTGCGTCGACTTTGGATCCATGAATCGTGAAGAGAGCGGAAAAACCGCTGATATCGAAAACTTCTTTTACGTTTGGTTGGAGAGCGGCCAAAGCAATTCCCCCACCCGCCGCTTTCATTTTTTTCACAGCTAAAAGGAGGGAGCGCAATCCGGCGCTGCTGATGAAATCGAGACCCGCACAATCGATCACCAACCGCTTTTCTCCCTGGTCAATAACGCCAACCAAAGCCTGTTCAACGGAAGGAGCGCTCGTCGCATCCACTTTTCCCTGAAGCTGCACCACAGTTCCGTTTCCTTCTTTCGCAGTATGAATTTGTACGCTCATAGGTGAAATATCCCGAAACCGAACCGCCGTGTCGAGCGTCAATCTAGGATGGGAACTTGCACCGTAAGGGGGTTCAGGCGATTCTGCGAGGAGATGACCTCCGACCCTCTGCTCTCCCATATTCGGACCGTTCCTGACTACCCGAAAAAAGGAATCATGTTTCGCGACATCACTCCTCTTCTCGGAGATGCAAAAGCCCTAAAGGTTGCCTGCGAACGGATGGCCGAACCTTATCAAAAAAACCCTCCCCACTTTGTGGCGGGAATCGAAGCGCGTGGATTTATTTTGGGCGGAATTGTCGCTCATCTTCTGGGAGCGGGATTCATCCCTATCCGTAAGCCGGGAAAGCTGCCCTACAAATCGATCCAGAGAGAGTACGCCCTGGAATACGGCTCAGGAACCCTTGAGCTTCATCAGGATTGTGTCCAAAAAGGGCAAAAGGTTCTTCTCGTCGATGATCTGGTCGCAACGGGAGGATCGGCCGAGGCGGCTGTTCTTCTTCTCCGAACCTTGGGCGCGGTCGTGGAATCAGGCTCCTTTCTCGTGGATCTGCCTGACCTTGGCGGAAGGAAACGACTGGAAAAGATTGGAATCAAGTTTCACGCCCTGCTCGAGTTTGCCGGAGAATGATTCCCACACGAAAGTTCGGCCGAACCGGACTCTCGATGCCGGTTCTCACATGTGGTGGCATGCGATTTCAGCATCGTTGGGATGAAGACCCTCCGAAACCAATTCCCCCGGAAAATCAGGCCAATCTTTCAGCCACCATCCATCGAGCTTTGGAGCTTGGGATTTCCCACATCGAAACCGCTCGGGGATATGGAACTTCCGAGGCGCAGCTTGCCCCCGTTCTGGAAAAGATTCCCAAAGAACACTTCATTCTCCAAACCAAGGTAGCCCCACAATCCGATCCGAATGAGTTCGAGAAGATTTTCAGGACTTCCCTTTCCAGACTCGCCCTTCCTTGGGTCGATCTCCTCTCCCTCCACGGAATCAACAACCGAGAACTACTGGAGTGGTCCCTCCGACCGGGAGGCTGCTTGGATCGGGCGCGGAAGTGGCAAAAAGAAGGGCTATGCCGGTGGGTCGGATTCTCCACCCACGGAACTCCCGAACTTGTGGAGGAGATTGTTTCCAGTGGTCGTTTTGATTACGTGAACCTTCATTGGTACTACATATTTCAGGAACACACGGCTTCCCTTGCAGCGGCCCAAAAGAATGACATGGGAGTCTTCATAATCAGTCCCAACGACAAGGGCGGAATGCTTTACCAGCCACCTGCCACTCTCAAGGCCTTGACTCAACCCCTCAGCCCCATGGCATTCAACGCTCTATTCTGCCTTCGTGATCCCCGAATCCATACCCTTTCCATCGGTGCAGCACGCCCCTCTGACTTTGATGAACATATCGCTGCCGTTTCCCGCCTTCCGGACGTGGATAAACTTCTTCCCCCCATCGAAGAAAAGTTACGGATCCAGTGGGAACATGCCCTCCCCGAGCATTGGAGAAAAACATGGGACAAAGGGCTTCCTGCATGGGAAAAAGCACCCAAAGAGGCAAATTTCAGGGAGATTCTCAGGCTCCATAACCTCGCGATCGCGTACGACCTAACCGACTACGCGAAAATGCGCTACAACTTGCTGGGTCAGGGAGGCCACTGGTTCGCAGGTCAATCTTTGGGAAATCTTACTCGTGAGGAAATTTTACCATCTTTGGCAGGATGTCCCGCACCTGAAACCACACTGGAACATCTTTGTGCCGCAAGAGAACTTTTGGCCGGGCAGAAAATCGAACGTCTTAGCAAATCCGCGTAATCAGGCCTTCCGCCAGGCTCGCCGATAAACATTCCTTCCCTCTTTCGCGAAGAGTTCCTCAAATTCACTTGTCGGCTCGTTACTCCCTGTCCACGTCGGTTCCAGTACCCAGGTTGGACATTGGGCCATCTCCTTGCCCGACCATTCGAAATACTCCAGATCATCCGTCGTCAGCTTGAAAAGTCCGCCTTTCTCGACTGCCCGAGACGCATCTTCTGCGAAAACTCGATTTAAGATTCGGTTTCCGTGATGCCGACGTTTTGGCCAAGGATCCGGATACCGCAACGTTATCGCTGCCAAGGACCCCGGTGAGCAAAGATTTTTAATGAAGTACCAGGATTCGATCCGCAAAACCTTCAAATTCACCAGATCATTGCGGACCGCTTTTTTTGCGATTTTTGTGGCACGGCCGAGCAGACGCTCCACCGCAACAAAGTTGATTTCTGGCTCACGCTTGGCCCGTGCTTCCGCATAGACCCCGTCCCCAGCTCCCAAATCGATCTCAACAGGCGCATTCCTGCCGAATACATCAGTCCACACGTAGGGTGGAAATAATCTTTGAGATGAGAGCCATGGATCCGGGGCGGTTCCCGGAGACGGCTTAGCGGCGCTTTTTTGCACCAAGCCGGACCACCGACTTGCCGGTCGAACGAGCCCGAACCTTTGAAATCAAGCCATTCCGCTTGCTCTTGCTGGAGGTATGGCCATTCCGCTTTGCTTTCGCAGCACCACCTTCGTCCGCTCCAGCAGGCGACTTCACCTTAAAGAGACGGACATCCCGCAAACGGGCGAT
>CAMDXQ010000056.1 GCA_945878585.1 Akkermansia muciniphila | reverse complement strand
GAAAAGAAAAAGAACGAGATTTTACAAATGGCCATGCTGGAGCCGAAGTATGCGGTGCTGGATGAGACCGACTCCGGACTGGATATCGATGCTCTCAAGATTGTCTCCCATGGGGTGAACAGCCTGCGTGGGCCGAAGATGGGGATTTTGGTGATCACCCACTATCAACGCTTACTCGACTATATCGTGCCAGACGTGGTTCACGTGATGGTGGATGGCCGGATCGTGAAGAGCGGTCCGAAAGAGCTCGCTTTGGAAATGGAAAAGAAAGGGTACGACTGGGTGGAAAACCTGGTGGCAGCCTAAAGGAATTTTTATGAGCGAAACAAGCACCCTGGAAAAACCGGACTTAACGATTGATCAGGATCAGGGAAACTTTTCCTATCCGGAAGATTACGCCTTTGATGCGGGAACGGGACTGACGGAGAAGACGATCGATTACATTTGCGATGCGAAAGAAGATCCCGACTGGGTTCGTGAGTTTCGAAAGAAAGCTCTGAAAGTTTTCAAAGAAAAGCCGCTCCCGACCCATTGGGCCAGCAAGGATCTGGAAAACATTCATTTCGATGATTTTCGCTACTATCTCTCCAAAGGGGCGAAGCCGAAGAGGACCTGGGATGAGGTGCCCGACGACGTAAAAAAAACCTTTGAGCGTTTAGGAATTCCTGAGAAGGAGCGGGCCTTTCTTGCGGGAGTGGAGGCGCAGTTCGATAGCGAAGCCGCCTACTCGAATATTAAGAAGGCGGTGGCGGAGCAGGGAGTCATCTTTGTTGGTAGCCGAGAGGGATTGAGGGACCATCCGGAAATTTTCAAAAAGTGGTTTGGTAAGGTCATTCCGACGGCCGACAACAAGTTTTCCGCCCTGAACAGTGCGGTTTTTTCAGGTGGATCGTTCATCTACGTGCCCAAAGGGGTGAAGGTGAAACATCCCTTGCAGGCTTATTTCCGGATCAATGCGGAAAACTTTGGTCAGTTCGAGCGGACCTTGATCATTGTGGATGAGGGGGCAGAGCTGACCTACATGGAGGGCTGTACGGCTCCCAAGTTTGATTCAGTCACATTGCACAGTGCGGTGGTGGAGTTGGTCGCGATGAAGGGGGCCAAGTTGCAGTACATCACCGTTCAGAACTGGAGTCCGAACGTTTTTAATCTCGTGACGAAGCGTGGGTTGGCTCATGAGGAGTCGGAGATCAAATGGATCGACTGCAATATCGGGTCTCGGCTCACGATGAAATATCCAGGGGTCATTTTGAAGGGTCGCAAGGCGCGTGGGGAAGTTCTCTCCATTGCCCTAGCGAACAGTGGTCAGCACCAGGATACCGGTGCTAAGATGATTCATGCCGCGGACGAGACCACTTCAAACATCATTTCCAAGTCGATCTCGATTGGATCGGGTCGGGCCACCTACCGGGGGCTGGTCCATATCCCGCGGCATTTGAAGGGTTGTAAAAACAACACCGAGTGCGATGCGCTCCTGATCAACACGGAGTCGCGGACCGACACCTATCCTGCGATCGTCACCCGTGGAGAGGGGAATTCGGTACAGCATGAGGCGAGCGTTTCAAAGGTGAGCGCGGAACAAATCTTTTACATGCAGCAGAGGGGATTGACGGAAGGGCAGGCGATGAGCTTGAGCGTGAACGGTTTCGTCAACGATCTCGTCCGCCAATTTCCAATGGAATACAGTGTAGAGTTGAAACGGCTGATCGACCTCGAGATGGAGGGGTCGGTCGGTTAAAAAAAGAATCCATCGAATAGGAGAAACCTGACCATGGCCGATACTGCCAATCGCTACCCCGAAAACATCGCGGGAGCCTACTACGTAGATAACCAGTGCATTGACTGTGACCTGTGCCGCGAGACGGCGCCGGCCAGCTTCAAACGGAACGACGACGGTGGATATTCGTTCGTCTACAAGCAGCCCGAGAGTCCTGAGGAGCAGAAGCTCGCGAAGGAAGCGATGGAAGGTTGCCCCGTCGAAGCGATCGGCAGTAACGGCGCTTAAGGTCGGAGCATGGCGGGAAAATCTGGGCAGACTCCCCTGAGTCGAGACGGCTCCATTGGGCCGACATGGTGGGAGGAGAGAAAGGCGGCGGCTTGGAAGAAATTTCAAGCCATGCCGATGCCTAGGCGGAATGAAGAGGATTGGCGCTTTGCGACCATCGATGCAATTCAGTTGGGGGATTTTCAGCCCGGTCAAAAAGGGAGCACTTCGGCCGAGGCTTTACTGAAAAGGAGTACGGCTTCTTTTCCGCATACGGCAAAAGCTGTCTTCTCGAACGACCGACTTCTCCACATCGAAGGAGGAGAAGAGCTGGCGAAACAGGGAGTAGTTTTTGAATCGCTTGCGGGGGCTTTGCATAAGCATCCCTCTTTGCTCGAGAAGCACTTTATGGCACACCCAGTGGATCTGGGGGCACAAAAGTTTGCCGCTCTGCATGCGGCACATGCTTCGGCGGGGGTGTTGATTTATGTGCCGAAGAATGTGGATTTAAAGTTGCCGCTGGTGTCGTTTCATTGGTTGGACGGGAACGAGTCGGCAGTTTTTCCTCACACCCTGATCGTTACGGGGGAAAATGCAAAAGTGACTGTGGTGGATTTCTTGAGTTCGACTGAGGTGGGGGGGAAGGGATTGGCCTGCGGGTTGAATGATTTGCTCGTGGGGCCGGGCGCGAAGGTAGATTACGTCTGTCTCCAGCAGTGGGGGTCGCAAGTGACCAGTTTCGAATTGAACTCTGCGAGGGTGGAGAAAGATGGAGAGGCACGTTCCCTTTTTGTGAATCTGGGAGCGGCGTATGCTCGGCAGGAAAGTCGCAGCACGATGATGGGGAGTGGGGCACGAAGCGAGATGTTAGGACTTTCGGTCGGAAACGACCGGCAAGAGTTTGATCAGCGAACGTTACAGTGTCATGACGTACCGAACACGTGGAGTGATCTGCTTTATAAAAATGCTTTGGATGATCGTTCAAAATCGATTTTCAAGGGGCTGATTCGGGTGGCGCCTGGGGCGGCGAAAACGGATGCGTACCAAAATAATCGGAATCTACTGTTGAATCCTGAGGCGGAGGCGGATTCGATGCCGGGCCTCGAGATTTTGAACGATGACGTGCGCTGCACGCACGGGGCAACGACGGGGCAGATCGATCAAGACCAGCTTTTCTACTTGATGGCACGTGGGATCGATCCTCGGACGGGAGCTCAACTTTTGGCCCATGGATTCTTTGAAGAGGTGATCGAGCGTCTTCCGGAGAAAAAAATTGGAGAGGCAGTACGGTCGGCGGTAGCAGCGAAGTTTGCAGCGATGCGTTCGCTTCCTTCCCAGAGAGTAAGCCGGCCTGAAGCAAATCGTGAGAAGGAGAGCGAGACTCTCGACGTCCGGGCCTTGCAGGGGCTTTCCCATTGAGGTTGCGATGAGACCTGGGGAACAGACCAAGCTCTTGCGGGAGGTTCCGGCCACGGCGATCCCCGCTGGGTCGCCCCTGATTCTTCCGAAGGATACAGAGGTGACGTTGACCCAGTCGTTGGGCGGAAGTCACACGGTGGCGGGGGCGTTTGGATTGGCGCGGATTGAGGAGAAGGATCAGGATGCTCTGGGTTTGGCGCCGGTGTCGGTTGCCGACGTGGCCATGGATTCGAACGAGCCGGCAGACGAGAAGAAGGTGTGGAATAAATTGAAGGAAGTTTTCGATCCTGAGATTCCCGTGAATGTGGTGGATCTGGGACTGATCTACAGCATGGAGCTCAAGCCTCTTCCGGCTGGTGGCTCAAGGGCGGAAGTGAAGATGACGTTGACGGCTCCGGGTTGCGGGATGGGTCCGACGATCCAAGCGGATGCCCGGAATAAAATTTTGTCGGTGGCGGGGGTGAAGGAGGCGGACGTGGAGTTGGTTTGGGAGCCGGCCTGGACGCAATCGATGATCAGCGAAGAGGGAAAGATGAAACTGGGTTGGGTCTAAAGAAAAAAGAAACGAAGTCGGTTTAAGCGGTGGCGAGAAGAGTATCGAAGTCGTTGAGCGAATCGGGCATTTGTGGGGAAAAATAGCGCTCGAAGTGGTTCACGACGCCGGACATTCCGCAGGAGAGAAGTTCGAAGCGCCTACGGAGAGAGCGGACCACGAAAGGATTGAAGCTGTAGTATCCGGAAAAGACCTTCCGTTGAAAATGGTCGGTCTGATTCGCCTGTTTACAGAACAGAATGGCGTGAATTTCCGGGCTGTCGAAAAGTACAACCCAGTAGCGGGTGAGCTCAGGATGGAAGATGGGCACAAAGTCGATGTCGTCCTGTTGGGCGGGAGGTTCCCCTTCGGCCCAGACCCGGACTGCATCCAATCGGCGGGCGAGTTCCCTGTAGCGCTCTTCCTGATGGAGAAAATTGTCGAAGTGCTGGAAGGTCGAGATCAGTTCTCCCGTGGCGGTTTCATGGGCCAGATCCTCAATGGCGTGGCTGACGGCGAGCATCGCCTCATGGTTAAACAGATGGTTGATGTCGGCGGATGGGATGGCTTTGGCTTGGCTGCACTTGAGAGTGCGACATTTTTTTGATTTCCGCATGGTGCGGTGCTTCTTCACTTTGAGATAGGGCTTCAGGCAGCATTGGAAGCGGCGGTCTGAGTGTTTTTCTTCGGAAGTCCGACAAATCATATCTGGATTGGCTAAATTGCCATTCAGCGGGGGGCATGCAAGCGGTCAGGAGGAAGTATCAGAAAAACTTACAGTTAGCGGGATGGATTAGGAATGACGCGATCGAGGAGTTTGGCGGAGGAGAGCACCCCTGGAACACCGGCTCCGGGGTGGGTGCCTGCACCGCAAAGATACAGCCCGCGAACGTCCTCAGAAACGTTGTGGGGTCGGAACCAGGCGCTTTGAGTGAGAATGGGTTCGAATTGGAAAGCGGAACCGACATGCGCATCGAGTCGGGATTCGAAATCCCGGGGGGTGAAGATCAGCTTGCTGACGAGGTGTTTACGGAGGTCGGGAACAATCGTTTTCTCCAAGGCGGTGAGAATGCGATCCGCATATCCTTCTTTCTCCTTTTCCCAATCGATCTGATCCCCCGGGGAGCCGAGATGAGGAACGGGAGAAAGGACGTAAAAGCATTCGTGGCCTTTGGGGGCTAAAGACGGATCGGTCCGGGTTGGCGCATGGAGATAGAGAGAGAAGTCCTCCGCAAGGATGCGATTTTTGAAAATGTCATCCAGGAGGCCTTTGTAGCGGGGGCCAAGCCAGATGGTGTGGTGGGCGAGGTCGGGGTAGGTGCGGTTCGTGCCGAAATAGATAAGAAAAAGGGACATGCTGTAACGCATCGAATCGAGTTTGCGGTTGGTCCATTTATGTCGTGCGGCTGCGGGAACTTTTTTCTGATAGAAGTTTGCGACGTCTGCGTTCGATACAACCACGTTGGCGCGAAGCGTTTCGCCCGAGCGGAGCCGGACTCCCGCCGCCGCCCCGTTTTCCACGAGGAGTTCTTCGACGGGTGAGTTGAGGCGGATTTTTCCGCCCAGATCCTCGAGAAGTTTGACCAAGGCTTGGACCAAGGCTCCGGTTCCGCCCATAGCAAAGTGAACGCCCCACTCGCGCTCGAGATAGTGAATCATGGCGTAGATGGAGGAGGATTGGAATGGATTGCCTCCGACGAGAAGAGGATGGAAGGAGAGGACTTCGCGGAGTCGCTGGTGTTTCACATGACGGGAAGCCATCTGCCAAACGGATCGGTCGGAGCGAAGTCGGATCAAATCGGGGGCGACACGAAGCATGTCGGTGAAGGAGGAGAACGGTTGGTCAGCCAGTTCCACGAAGGCTTTTTGAAAGATGGCGTGGGTTTCTCCGACAAACCGTCGGTAGCCTTCGAGATCATCGGGAAAATGTTGGCGGACCTGTTCTTCCATTTCGGCTTGGTTGCCGGTGTATTCGAAGGATTGGCCGTCGTGCCAAGCGATCCGGTAGAAGGGTTTGCACGGGACGATCTGGACGTAGTCGGAAGTTTTCTTGCCGGCGAGGGCAAAGAGTTCGTCGAGAAGGAAAGGGGCAGTGAGGATGGTGGGGCCTGCGTCGTAGGTGAAGCCCTTGTCACGGAAAACAGAGGCACGACCTCCGGGTTGTTCGAGAGCTTCGAGCAGAGTGACGTTGTAGCCTCGGGCTTGGAGTCGGACGGCGGAAGCAAGACCGCCAAATCCGGAACCGATGACGAGGGCGGGAGGACGTGCAGGTGCGATCATGGAAAAGATGCTACGCTGGGCCGCCGAAGGATGCGAAGTCGTCGAGATCGAGAACATCAAACCAGGTGCTGATGTCTTCCCGCTTCGCGTTCGCGGTTTTTTGGTAGCTGTTCATGCGCTCCCGCTGCTCGATCGAGGCGGGGGTGCGGCGGTTCATAAAGTCGGACCAGGCTTCGATCTCCTGTCCGCTTCGACGGTGCTTTTGATTTTTTTCAATCCAGCGGAGGATTTCGCCATCGCCTAAACCACGGGCGACCTGCTTCTTCAAGGAAACGGGATTCACTCCCGCAAACTTTAGGAAGTACTGGTCGAGCGGGCAGTTGTAGTTGTATTCGCCGTTTTTTTTGCGAAGAGAGGCGCGACATTTGTCGAGCACCCGGGGAAGAAGAATGTAGCCACCGAGCCGGACGCGAGGGCTACGAGGAGGATGTTGGGTTAGATTAGGCGCAGAAAGCTTCGGCATTGTCCGATCATGCCTTGTTCTTGGGAAGGAGCAAGGGGGCTGGTTAGGAAACCCTTCTTTCAATTGGTGAAAACCATCGACTCAAATCTTTGTAAATTCCTAATAGGCAGAGAAAAGAAAAAGTGAACGATATGGCTGATTTAATGTCTAAACCCTTGATGATATTACTAGATACGAAAAGGATGAAAATATTAAAGGACCCCTTGATAAATGGAGGGAGGGGGCTTAGTTTGAACTATATGCCAATTCGCAAATTGCTCGGCATGGGTTGCTTTGCATTTTTTCTATGTGTGGTCGGCGTAGAAGCGGCTGCGGATTTTAAAATTCGCTACAATCAAAAATTTCCATGTTTGGAAGTGATGGATTCGAGTGCGGTAAAAATCACCGATGTAACGGAGGGCGCGAAGGGGGAGACGGTCACGTCGGGCAAATCCAGTCTCAATATTTCCTTTATTAAGAATTCTTCAGGGCAACCCGAGGTGACATTGCGGGATGCAAAATCCCCGCTTTCTGAAATGGAGATTGAGGCGTTTGGTTTGTCTGTTGGGATGAAGCCGGAAGGCACCGTCCTCGTGAGATTTGGTGCGGACAACAAGCCGAAGTTTGAAATGGATCGCACAGGAGGCTCCCGGTTTCTGATGGCGGATTTAGGTAATCTCGATACAGCGGCCGGGAAGGAAGTGGCTGCCAATACGGCACCGTCAAAAAATCTGATTCGGTGCCGCGAGCGATTTGCGGATTGGATCGGAGGAAAGGGTGGGTGGAGCAACAAGTCAGGAAAGATTTTGGTAACTGAGGGTGGGGATTCGGTGAAGGTCGGAGATCTTCCCGATCGGGAGATTAAGGTAAGCGAAGCATTTCAGTCGGGTGCGGTGATCAC
>CAMDXQ010000055.1 GCA_945878585.1 Akkermansia muciniphila | reverse complement strand
TCGCCGAATCTCTTGTTCACCAACGCGGGGATGAACCAGTTCGTTCCGATTTTTCTGGGGCAGGCCAAATTTCCAAACTCACCGGCCCGGGCGGCCGATACTCAGAAGTGCATCCGAGCAGGCGGGAAACACAACGATCTGGAAGACGTTGGTTTCGATACCTACCACCACACTTTCTTTGAGATGCTTGGGAACTGGTCGTTCGGGGATTATTTTAAAAAGGAGTCGATCGACTGGGCCTGGGAGCTATTGGTCGACATCTGGAAATTCCCACCCGCCCGACTTTACGCAACGGTTTACAAGCCCGGGCCTGGGGATCCGGCCGAGTTTGATTCCGAGGCGCACGGCTACTGGGTGGACAAGTTCCAGAAAGCGGGGTTGGATCCGGCCGTTCACGTGGTGATGGGGAATGCAAAGGACAATTTCTGGATGATGGGAGAGACGGGTCCGTGCGGACCGTGCTCGGAAGTGCATGTGGATCTGACGCCAGAAGGAAAGACGCAGGGGAAGCTGGTGAACCAGGGCGATCCGCGCTGTCTGGAAATCTGGAATCTGGTATTCATTCAGTTCAACGCCGAGCCAGGGGGCAAGTTTAAGCCATTGCCTGAGCGTCATGTGGACACGGGAATGGGATTGGAGCGGGTAGCGGGGATATTTGCCGTTTCGGACGGGTTCGAGGATTTTAAAAAGGACCCATCCAACTATGCGAGTGATCTGTTTGCTCCGATTTTTTCAGAGATCGAGAAGATGTCAGGAAAGAAGTATGGGGCACGTGTGCCGAAGAGCCGGGATGAGGTGAGCGAGGAAGAGATGAACGACTGCATCTTCCGGGTCTTGGCGGATCATGTGCGAACGCTTTCGTTTTCGATCGCCGACGGGATTGTGCCCGGGAACGAGGGTCGAAACTATGTATTAAGGAGAATCCTGCGACGGGCGGTGATGTTTGGTCGCCGCTTCAAGTTACCGGACGGGTTCCTTTCGGAACTGGCGACGCCCCTGATCCGAACAATGGGGGAAGCGTTCCCGGAACTGAAGGCGCGAGAGAAGGATATTCGGGCGGTTCTTTCGGCAGAGGAGGCTTCGTTCTCGAAAACGTTGGAGAGGGGGTTGGCGATGTTTGAGAAGCTGGTGGCGGGATCAAACAGGGGAATTCAGGGTGAGGATGCTTTTATACTGTATGACACGTATGGATTTCCGCTGGATCTGACCCAACTGATGGCAAGAGAAAGGGGAATGGAGGTGGATGGCGCGGGATTCGAAAAGGCGATGGAGGCTCAACGGTCTCGTGCACGGCAGTCGCAGAACAAGACGACGATCAAGGTGGAGGATGAAGTAGGACCGGATTTCCCGACCGTATTCACGGGATATGAGAAGTCGGAGGAGCCCAAGGTGGAGAAAGTGGCAGCTGAGGCGTTGAAAGAGGTGGGCCCGGCTGGCGCGAAGGGTCGGGTATTCTTGGGGCAGACACCGTTTTACGGGGAGATGGGAGGACAGGTGGGAGACACGGGGTGGATCGAATGGGATGGGAAGAAGGTGAAGGTGGTGGCGACCATTCGTGGTGCAGGTGGAGTGCCGGTGCATTTGACGGAGAGCGTCGTGGATGCAAAAGGTCCGGTGAAAGTGACTTTGGATACGGAGAGACGGGGGAGGATCGAGGGTCATCACAGTGCGACCCACCTTTTGCACTGGGCGTTGAGGAGTGTGTTGGGAGAGGGAGTCAGACAGAAGGGGTCATATGTGGGACCTGATCGGTTGCGGTTTGATTTTTCCCATCTGAAAGCGATGACACAGGATGAGTTGGCAAAGGTGGAGTCTCAGGTGAACGAGAAGGTGAAGGCCGATGTGACAGTGAAGTGGGGGGAGAGGCCTTATGCCGAGGTAAAGGATGACTCGACGATTCTACAGTTCTTCGGGGACAAATATGGAACGACCGTGCGGGTGGTGGATATTGGAGGTTTTTCTAAGGAGCTGTGTGGAGGAACCCATGTGCGATCGACTGGCAAGATCGGGGCGATCCGAGTCGTAGGGGAGTCGGCAATCGCGGCGGGGGTACGAAGGATCGAAGCGGTTTCGGGAGTGGCGTTGACTGAGTGGTGTCGGGAGGAAATGAAAAAGCAGCAGGAGAGGTGGGAGGGGTTGGCGAAGCGACAGTCGGGAATTATCCCACTTTCCCGGGAAAGTGGGACGATTTCTCCAGAGGAGGCGTGGGATCTGGTGAAGGGGCGAGAAAAGGAGTTGGTGGCGTTGGAAGAGGCGTTGCGGGAGGGGGACAAGCAGGCGGCCAAGGATCGGATGGCCGAAATGCAGAAGAAGGCGGAGCAGGATGCGAAGGATTTGTGGGCGAAAGGAACGGTTTTGAACGGGATCAAGTGGTTGGGGGTGGATCTGGGAGAAGTTCCAAGCGGCTATTTGCCTGTGTTGGCGGATCGGTTGAAGAGAGAGGGTGAAGCGGTTCTATTTTTGATTGGAAAAGAGGGAGGAAAAGTGCCTTTGGTTGCGCTTTGCACGGTCGAAGCGGCAAAAAAGGTGCAGGCCGGAAAGATCATCCAGGCGGCGGCACCGGAAGTTGGAGGAAAAGGTGGGGGCCGGGCCGATATGGCTCAGGGTTCGGGAGCAGATGTCTCGGGAATTGGTAAAGCGTTGGCGGCTGTTGAGAAGATGGTGAAGGCGGCTCTGGGGGGCGGAGCATGAAAAAACCACAGAGGGCGGATCGGATCGAAGAGGTGATTGCTGCCATGCGGAAAGGTCGGATGGTGATCATGACGGATGATGCCCAACGGGAAAACGAGGGGGATCTGGTGTTGGCGGCTCGAAGTGTGACTCCGGTGCTGATCAACTTTATGGCCCGGGAGGGGCGGGGTCTGATTTGTGCTCCGGTTTCCCAGGCCCGGGCGGAGAAGCTGGGGCTGAGTCGGATGGTTCCAAGGAACGAGGAGAGGTTTGGGACCGATTTCACCGTTTCGGTTGATGCGGCGAAAGGAATCACTACGGGAATCAGCGCTCATGACCGGTCGGCCACGCTTCGGGTTTTGGGCAGAGCGAGTCCCAAGGCGGAGGATCTGGTTCAACCGGGACATATTTTTCCTGTCCGTGCAAAAGAGGGCGGAGTGCTGGTGCGGGCGGGGCATACCGAAGCGGCGGTGGATCTGTCCAAACTGGCAGGGTTGGGGGATGCGGCGGTGATTTGCGAAATTCTGAATCCGGACGGATCGATGGCGAGGTGGGCGGATCTGATTGAGTTCAAAAAGAAGCATGGATTGAAGCTTGGGACGATTCAGGATCTGATCGAGTACCGCAGGAGGAAAGAGCGGTTGGTAGTACGGGAGCAGGTGGTGAAGTTGCCGACCGAGTACGGGATGTTTGATCTTTATCTGTACCGGACAGTGACGGATGGGAGTCATCATCTGGCGCTAGTGAAGGGAAAACCGAAAGCGAAGGATGCGGTGTTGGTGCGGGTGCACAGCGAATGTCTGACGGGGGATGTATTTGCTTCCAGGAGATGCGACTGTGGAAACCAGCTGCACGATGCGTTGCGGAGGATTGCCCAGGATGGGAAGGGAGTTCTGGTGTATATGCGGCAGGAGGGGCGGGGGATCGGTTTGCCTGCCAAAATCCATGCGTATCGGTTGCAGGAGAAGGGACTGGATACGGTTGAGGCGAATCGGAAGCTGGGTTTTTCAGCTGATTTGAGGGAGTACGGGATCGGGGCGCAGATTCTGACCGATCTTGGGGTGAGAAGGATGCGTTTGTTGACCAACAATCCGAAGAAAGTGGTGGGATTGGCGGGGTACGGATTGGAGTTGGTGGATCAGGTGCCGATTAAGACGAAGCCAAATGCACACAATCGAAAGTATCTTGCGACGAAGAAAAAAAGAATGGGGCACCGGCTATGAAAAAAGGACAATTTGTCATTGTGGTGGCGGATTATCACCAAAAGTATGCCGATGGAATGGTGCGGGCGGCGCGGAAGGTTTTGCAGGGGCACAAGGTCGAGGAGATCCGGGTGCCGGGAACGTTTGAAGTCCCACTAGCGGTCAAAAGGGCTTTGAGGAAAAAGCCGGATTCGGTGTTGGCTCTGGGGTTGGTATGGCAAGGGGAGACGTCTCATGCGGATCTGATTCTGAAATCAGCCACTGAGGCACTGATGCGAATGATGATCCAGACCGATATACCCGTTTTGCATCATCTTGTGGGAGTGAAGACGGAGAGGCAGGCGAGGGAGCGTTGTTTGGGGAAGTTGAATCGAGGGAAAGAGGCGGCCGAGGCGGCGTTACGTATGTGGAAGCTGAAGGGGGTGGGTCGTGGCCGGTAAACGCAGAGAGGGGAGGATTCTGGCGGCCCAGTTCCTGTATCAGCGGGAGGTGGGTATTTCGAGTATTCCGCTGGATGAAGCGCTAAAAAATCTTTGGGAGCAGACTGAGGCGGAGCCGGAGGCGTGTGCTTTTGCGGAAAAGCGGATTCGGGCGGTCTTGGAGAAGCAGACGGAGGTGGACGCGGAGCTGAAGAAGTTGGTAACGAACTGGGATCCTAGCCGGATGGCTCCGGTGGATCGGGCCATTTTGCGATTGGCGTTGTGGGAGATGAAATTTGCGGATGATGTGCCGCCGATCTCGGCATTGAATGAAGCGATCGAGGTGGCGAAGGCGTTGAGCACGGAGGAGTCGGGACGTTTTGTGAACGGGGTTCTGGACAAGGCCAGGCAGGGATTGAGTAGACCGGAACGTTCGATTACTCCTTCTTGAATTTAGGATTCGATAAGAATGAGGAGTCGGGTCGATGAAAAGTGGATGGGGATGGCGGTAGATTTGGCAAAACGGGCAGGGAATTCAACGAGGCCGAATCCGCGGGTGGGGGCAATTTTGGTAAAAGGCGGGAGGATCGTAGGGGCTGGATATCACAGGAGGGCGGGTCTGCCGCACGCGGAGATCGAGGCCATTCAGCAAGCGGGGGTCAGGGCGAAGGGGGCGAAGTTGTTTGTGACGTTGGAGCCTTGTTCGACCCATGGAAGGACACCTCCCTGCACCGATCGTATCGTGGCGTCGGGGATTCGAGAGGTGATTTACGGCGCGGGAGATGTGGATCGGAGGAATGCGGGAGGTGCGGAACGAACTCTTGCCCGAAAAAAGATCCGCGTCGTGAAAGGGATCTTGCGGGAGGAGTGTGAGAAGTTGAACGAGGATTACCGGCACTGGACGACAAAAAAGGAGCCGTGGGTGATTCTTAAGCTGGCGATGACGATGGATGGGTATCTGGTAGTGCCAGGGAGGAGGTGGGTGACGGGAGAGCCTGCGCGGGCGGAGGTTCAGAAGTTGCGGGCAGGGTGTGATGCGATTTTGGTGGGGGCGGAGACCGTGCGAAAGGACAACCCGCAACTGACAGTCCGAAAAGTATTTCGACATTCTGCAGAATGTCGAAATGTCCGTGGAGAGCAGCCATGGCGAGTGGTGGTGACGAGGTCGCGAAAGTTACCCAAGGGAGCGAATCTTTTCCGGGATCGGTATAAAGATCGGACGTTGGTGTATCGGAAAAAGAAGTGGTCGGAGGTTTTGAAAGATCTTCACCGAAGGGGAGTGTCGCGGTTGTTGGTCGAGGGTGGGGCGGAGGTGGCGGAGGGCTTGGTGAAAGCCGGGAAAGTGAATGAGGTAGTGATTTATCTGGCTCCGATTCTGGTGGGGGAAAGCGGAAAGGGGTTGCCACAAATCGAAGGATGGGCGGATTGGGGCTGGAGGCAGACGGTCACCTCCAGCGCGGGACAAGACCTGTGCTTGCGTGGGAAGCTGGGAGGAGCGAAGTAAGAGTATGTTTACAGGTATTGTGGAAGAGGCGGGAGTGGTCCAGGCGGTGACGCGCCGAGGGAAGGGCTGGAGTCTTGAAGTGGAAGTAGGCTCGATTGTGAACGGGGTGAAGATCGGGGATAGCGTGGCGGTGAACGGATGTTGTTTGACGGTAACGGAGGTGAAGGGGAAGAGGCTGATTTTTGATCTGTTGGATGAGACGAAGGAGAAGACAAACTTACAGTCGGCGCAAGTGGGGGCGCGGGTCAATTTGGAGAGTTCGCTTAAGGCGGATGGGAAGGTGGGAGGGCATTTTGTGACGGGTCATATCGATGGGACGGCCTGGGTCAGCAAGTGGGGAAGATCGGGAGAGGATTGGGAATTGGAGGCGGAGGCGCCCGAGGGGTTAGAGCGGTATCTGGTGCCAAAGGGATGCGTGGCGATCGACGGGATCAGTTTGACGATTGGAAGGATCGAAGGGCCTAAGTTCAATGTTTGGATCATTCCGCACACCTACGAGGTGACGACCCTGCGGGACCGAAAAGAGGGGGATAAAGTCAATCTGGAGTGCGACCTGCTGGCCAAGTATGTTGAAAAGATGACCGGAGTAAAAAAATGAGCGGATTGGCACCGGAACTGGAGAAGCTCCTTGTCCTTCAGGAGCGGGAGCAGCGGCAGATGAGATTGAACAAGGAACTGGGGGCCTGGCCGAACGAGTTGAAGGCTTTAGAGCAGAAGAGAGCGGAGGTGCGGGCCGGGGCGGAAAGGAAGAGGCTGGAGGCCCAGAACGCCGAGGTGGAGCGGAAGAAGTTGGAGCTGGAGGCAGAGTCGCATCGGGCGAAAGTGGCGCGGTACAAGGTGCAGCAGTTTGAGACCCGCAAGAATGAGGAGTTCACAGCTTTGGGAACGGAGATTCAGCGGGAGGAGAAGGAAGTGCAGGAAATTGAGGATCGGGAACTGGACCTGATGGCTTTGGGGGAGAAGGCGAAGAAGGATGCGGCGGTGGAGGCGGAGGGGGCGAAAGTAAAAGAGGGGGAGTTGGCGTTGAAAGAGGAGGAGTTGAAGAAAAAGAAAACCGAGTTGGAAACGCGCTTAGCGGACTTGATGAAAGAAATCGAGACCTTGGCTTCGGGGGTGGAGGAAGGATTGCTGACCAAATATCGTCGGATCATGGCCAACAAAAAGGATGTGGCGGTCGTTTCAGTCGAGCACGGCACGAACTGCGGGGGTTGTCACATGAAGCTGACCCAGGGTTCGGCCATCGCGGCCAAATCCGGCAAAGCTGGGGCAACGTGCGAGAATTGCGGACGTCTGCTTTTCTGGCCGGTGAGTTGATTCAGCTTTTGGCGGGTGCGTTCAGGCGGCTGTGGCGGATGCCGTAGAAAAAGTAGATGGCCAAACCGATGGCCAGCCAGACGATGAGGCGGATCCAGGTGTCGAAGGGCAGGGCAATCATCTGAGCGAGGCACACCAAGGCACCCGCAATTGGAATCCAAGGTAGAAAAGGGCACCGGAAGGGGCGCTCTACGTTGGGGCGGGTTTTTCGAAGAACGAGAATGCTGAGGCAGACGATGGTGAAAGCAAGGAGGGTACCGATGGAGACGAGTTCGCCGAGAACGCCGATGGGGAGGACTCCTGCCATGAATGCAGCGAATAAGCCGGTGATGATTGTGGTGACGTGCGGCGTTCCGAATTTGGGGTGAAGTTGGGCAAAGCTTTTTGGGAGAAGTCCATCCTTGGCCATGGAGAAGAAGATGCGTGGTTGACCCATCATCATAACGAGGACCACGGAGCTGAGACCGGCGATGGCACCCAACTGGACGAGCGGTCCGAGCCAACGGAGACCTTCTCCCGC
>CAMDXQ010000054.1 GCA_945878585.1 Akkermansia muciniphila | reverse complement strand
TGCACAATTTCACCTCTCTTGCATGCCGAGCAGGGAAGACTACGTCGAGAGAGGGGGAAGAGTTGTGTGGGGCAAAGTGGGAGCAAGTCGGGAGAAAGATTTTCGAAAATGTCACACAAACGTTGCTGGAAAATAGCAAAGGACAGAGCAAGGTGAAGGTATGGAAAGTATGGAGAGTCCGAAGATTCGGTATGAGGAGGTAGGAGAAGACAAATTTGTATATTGCCCCGGCAAAAATGGGTTGGGGAAGAGCTCAACTTTGTCGGATGATTTGCACGAGGAGTGGGTGATTGGGGAAGAAAGGCCGTGGTGGTATTTTCGGCTTTAAGGCGCAGCCAGGCGGGCTTGCGTCCTTACCGTGGCTCTCCGATCCGCCGCCCCTAAATCGCCCCCTCGACTCGCATATCAGAAAGGAGCCCAACTCCTTGATGGAAAATTACTTATATTGACTTACGGATCCTGCAAGATTCTGCGTAGCGATAAAAAAGGGAAGCTTTTAAAATTGAATAAAGGGGAATTATTCGCTTATGAGACAAATATAAGACAAAAATAAGGTCTATTGATTCTAATTAATTACCAATTAGTATATAAGATATGTGGCAAGGCGTTCGAAAAGTTGGTCACAATACAAAAGCGGCTGTGTCGTCCCTTGCCTTTTTCTTGGTTTTTCTTCTTCCATCGATTGGGTCGTCCGCCACGGTCGCAATTTTTGGTGTGAGCACAGTGCAGAACGCTGAGGGCACTGTCCTGGCTGACGGGGTCCTGGTGCAAGTGGGCACTTTCGTTACGGTTACAGGGTCGGGCGACCAAGCCGTAGCCACAGCGCAGACCGACGATACGATTAGAGGATATTTTACAGCCGACGTGGCTACGACTCGGTCCAACTTGTTGGCTAACTTCTCCGTTTTCGGGTCTTTTGCATTCAACAGCACCACTTTTTTTGATACTGGAGAAACGATCGAGCTGAATTACGACACAACTCCTGGCGCCCAAGCCACCTTTGGTGGCCAAGACGTTTATCTAATGATCTTTAACAACGCTGTGGCGGGTCAGGCCACCCAGGTCGGTCTCTTTCGCGGGACCACTGATGCGCCAAAGTTCTTTCCGTCCGACAACAGCCAATTTACAGACATCGAGTTCTCTAGAGGATTCATAAGTCCTTTTTTTGGCACCTCTTCAGCATCTCCTAGCCCTGACGGTTCATTTCAACTGGGAGCATTGAACCGAGCCTACGGCATCACCAATGACCCCCTCACCGCCACGGCCACCCGTAACAACGCCTTTTCTTACGCGATTACCGCCAACAACGGGCCTACGTCCTACTCTGCCACCGGCCTCCCCACCGGGCTGAGCGTCAGCGCCACTACTGGGGTGATTTCCGGGACGCCTACGGCGGCTGCTGGGAATTATTCTATTACCATTCGGGCGACCGGCGCGAGTGGCACGGTCTCGGCTATCCTGACGCTGACTGTGCAGAATCCCGCTGGTGGGGTCCCCTCAATCACCTCGAGCACGGCGGCCCAGACCGCTACCGCGGGGGTAGTGTTTCCGAGCTACACGATCACAGGGAGCGACTCTCCCACTTCCTACGGCGCCAGCGGTCTTCCGACTGGTTTAATCGTCGACACGAACACGGGGGTGATCAGCGGAACCGCAACCCAGACGGGTACTTTCACGGTGACGATCACCGCTACCAATGGCTCTGGCTCAGGTTCCAGCCAGTTCAACTTGACAGTGGCTGCCCCTACCCTCTCTTTCTCGAACAAAGCTTTTACCTTACAAACTGCCGATACTACGGCGGCGCCCACGCCCACGACAGGCTTTGTGCCGACCAGTTATACCCTGCAAAGCGGGACAGTGCCCGCGGGACTTACGCTGGACGCCGGCACTGGAAGAATTTCAGGAACGCCTACACAGACGGCGGCAGCTACCTTAACGATCCGTGGCACAGGAGCCGGGGTTACTGCAGACGGAACGATCACTGTGACGGTGAACACGGCATTGGCGACGATTAATAGCGCATCGACTTTTTCGGCGACCAAGGCAACAAGCCTGGCGGCGGGCCCCGGCAACTATCAGATCACCACAGCGACTTCCGCCTCGGTAGTCGCACCGACCTCCTTTGTGATTGTGAGCGGGTCACTCGCCCCAGGATTGACCCTCAATACCAGCACGGGCGTGATCTCGGGCACGCCCAATGCGGATGGCGTTTTCACGGTGGGATTAGCCGCGAACAACAGTGCGGCACAAGGAGGCGGCAACGGCCCCACTTTCAACCTAACGATTACGGTGGAGGTCGCGGCCCCAGCGATTGATTCCTCTCTGGTTGCCTTTGCCGGGACCTACACTCCATTTATCTATGTGCTTACGGCGGCAAACAGCCCAATCTCCTACAGTGTCGAAAACCGGCCCGCTTGGGTCTCCTCGGTAACCACTTTCACAGATTCAGGTGTGATCAAGACCCAGATTTCAGGACAGCCAACGGCAGCCGGAAGACACGAATTGACGGTGTCCGCCTTCAACATGGGCAGGATGGTCGCAGGGGTAAGCCCGACTCAGCGGGACACGGAAACGTTGGTGATCACAGTTTACGATTCCAAGCCATCGGCAAGCTCGGTCGGAATCACTCCGCCTGGAACTGGCCGGGTTGGTGTCCCTTTTTCTGCCTACCTAACGGGTGCGGCTCGTAATGTGAATGATCCCGTTTATTTTAATGCGACTGGCCTTCCGACAGGGCTAACTTTTGGCAGTGCAGCAGCCCGGCAGCAGGGGCTGATTACGGGAACGCCCACCAAGGGCGGCATCTACCCAGTCAAAGTCTACATGCAGAATGCTAAAGGATACACCACGACGACGTTAACCATTACGATCCTACCATGACCATGAACCACAAAATCATCTTTTTAACCTCGATTCTGGCGGGAACCGCTTTTTGCAACGTGCGAGGAGAGGTCCAGTCGTTCGCTTTAACTGCTGGTGCAAACGCTGTAGGAATAGCCCTAGTAAAACCCTCATGGCTAAAAGGGACGATCGGGGCAGTGGATGCCGCAGGACTGAGGATCCAAGATAAGAATATTCCCGTTGCCTCTCTGAGCAACCCGCTGCAGTGGGAAACTGTTCCCGCCTATTTAGAAATCTCTAGCTCGCCTGCGGACCCAAAACTGGTCGGGGAACGATACGAAGTCGACGTAAGCTCGAACCCCAGCGCGAACCAAGGTTGGATTCGCTTGAAGGCTGCTGTATCCAATACCCGACTGGACTTGCCGGCGGGTCTCGCCGGGGCCTCCTACTCCGTTCGCCCCCACTGGACTCTAGCCAATGTTTTTGGTACGTCGGCCCAGACTTTTCTACGCCGAGGCCGGACCTCATCGTCTGCAGATGAAGTGCAGTTGCCCAATTCCATCTCAGGAAATCTGGAGGGATTCTTCCTGTCGAGCGACCCGATCGCGAAAGGATGGCGGCACAGCCGCAATCGCCAAGGCCCCGAACAAGCAAATGTTCTTATTTTGCCGGGCTCGGGATTACTGATTCACGCAAAGGGACCCCTTGTATTTTCACTTTCGGGCGAAGCCCGTAGCTCTGCTTTCCGACTGCCATTACGTGCGGGCCCAAATTTCGTATCCTTGGGGCATATGGGATCTTTGCGAATGACGGATCTCTTAGGCAACCCGCCCACGAAATTTCAAGCTGGTCTGAGCCCAAATTTGGCCGACAGAATTTCCTATATGTTGGGGACACGAATCGAAACATTTTATCTTGGTCCCACCGGCCAGCAGTGGGTTTGTTCCACCTCTTCCTATCCAACCGACGTGAACGAGCTACAACTTTTCCCCCCTAACCGGGCCTTTTGGATCCACAAGATAAAAGCTGACCCAAATTTTTCGATCCCTGCTCCCCGCTGAAACTGGCGGATCTAAGATTAGAAGCTGTAGTTCACACTCATGGATAGGTCAAAGCCCTTGGTGTAGGCCAAGTATGTGACTTCTTGCCCAGCATAAGTCATTGTCTGCCGAAAGATCGGGTTCAGGAGATTTTTTCCTCGAAAAGTGAGGCTCCACTGATCGGCAAAGGATTGAGTAAGATTGAAGTCGAGGCTAGGCGCGGGCTGCTCGTAAAGATCTGGAAGTAGGTTGCCAGCAGCGTAGAGAAGCGGTCCTGTCACGTTGTAAAAGAGGCCGGCGTAGAAGCCTCGCTCTTGGTCGTCATAGCTGAGACCGGAGTTGATGATATAGGTCGGTTGACCCTGCATAGGGCGAGTCGTTTCTCCAATGCCGACGTCCTGATTTTTCTTAATCTGCTCGGCGGTGAGAGCAACTTCGGACTGAATGTAGGTAAAGTTGAAGTTGATCGCGAAATTTTTCAGGTATGCGTGACACTGGTCCAGCCTTTTGCGGGCCTCGAACTCTGCCCCCCAGAGAGTCCCGTTGGGATTGTTAATGTACTTAAAGAACTGAGTATCGCCTGACTGAGAGATGGTTTGCTCAATGGGTTTTTGGATATCTTTATAAAAAAGGCTGAAAGCCAGCACTTCCCCAGCCCGGGGAAAATATTCAGCGCGGAAATCATAGTTGTTGATCGAGGATAAAGTAAGGAGGGGGTTCCCGATAAAGATCTGGGAATCGGAGAAATCCTGTGTGACAACAGGCCCCATTTCCTTGAAAGAAGGGCGGGCGAGAGTTTGAGACCAAGCAAAACGTAGGTTGACCTCAGGGAGCAGCTGGAATGTGGCCGCAGCAGCAGGAAGAAGATCAAGCTGCTGAATATCCGAGTTCGGATCTGGGAAAGCTTCGGATTCACCCCCCTTAACCTGAAGATTAGTATTTTCGAAACGAGCACCTCCCGTGAGGGTGAGCTGGGGAAAAAGTTTCAGTTCAGCCATGGCATATGATGCAATGACCTGTTGCTCCGCGTTGTAGAAATTAGATTTTCCAGAATTATTATACACGGACCAAGAGAGTGGCTTATTGTTCGCGTAGGGAGGGGCTCCAGCAGGGTTAACAAGGCCAGAGCGATCTTGGTTGAGAAAAACGTCACCCCAAGTAAGCCCCCCTGTCGGGTCCCCAGGGCCACCGAAAGTGCGGTAACGGTTAGGCCCTGCATCTCCGTAACGATAATCAAACAGAGATTGGCTATAAGCACGGCTTGAATTATCGATATAAAAACCGGTCTTGAACTTACTAGGGTTTCCCTTGTCCGCTGGATCGTCAAAAAAGGGAATCGAGAGGTTTATAATGCCATTGTAGGAGTTTTCCGTTAGATCACGGGAGTATCGTTGCAGTGGGGATATGTTGCGCGAAGGCGCATATTTTAGGTCATCTGGCAAAAACTCCCTATAGATCCCAGTTTGTGTGTCATAACGGGCTTGGAAGAGCCTCTGATCGGGCTCATCGAGATTCGCACGACCGATACTACCAACATAATCGATCTTTAAATTTCTCAGATTCTTGACTAGATGTTCTCCCGTTAGCTGAAAATAGGCGAGCCGCCGCTCAGAATATTGCATGCTGGTATACTGCAAAACTTCATTAGGGGTTTCTGATTGGGTTTCATACGAGGTGCTTTGCTGGATGTCGGTTGTGTCGGTAGCCTGTTCGTTATAGAGGAAGTTTACTGAAATTTTTTGATCTTTTTCCGGTTGATAGCCGAGGCCCACAAGACTTCCCCAGAGAACATCCTCAGAGCCCTTGTCATCCGATAACGTCAGATCATCTGCAAGCGAAAAAGCCCCCCCGATGTCTTGGGTGTTGTAGTTGGCACGATCAGCTTGTGGGTAGTAGCTATATTTATGCCTATAACTAAAAGCTCCAAAGGAGCCGAAGGTCTGGTCGGGGCCAAGCTCGACCGAGTCTCCCCCCTGAAGATTGAAACTATAGTTGGGACCAGGAGCCTTGCGGGTGGCACTGGCAACGGGATTCATCTGTTGCATGGCACTATTGATGTTTTCCGCAATCTCAAGGTCTCCCGGATTATTAATATCCAAGGAGGCAGGATTTGACGCGGGAACCGACGATAGAACGGGGTCGTTCAAAACACTTTCCGGAATTTGGCGGCCGTTCGCTTGGAATCCAAATGGGCCGGTGCCGCCACCAGCGTAGGTAGGATAATCGGAGTTGAAGGTCGCCTGACTATTATATTCGATACCCACGGAGACTCCCAGCGAAGGCTTTTCAGGGAACTGCTTGGTGCGGATGTCGACACTACCACCAGTGAAGTCGCCTGCTTGATCGGGGGTGAATGTTTTTGAAGTATTGATGCTTTGGAGAACGGATCCGGGGAAAAGATCCACGTTGACGGCCCGTTTATCGGGATCGGAAGTAGGCAACCTGCCGCCATTCAAGAGCGTATTGACGTACCGGTCACTCAGACCCCGAATCACCACATATTTTCCGTCCACCACTGAGGTGCCCACCATAGATTTGAGGGCCTGCCCAGCGGTCGCTGCTCCCAACCTGGAAATCAGGTCAGCACCAATCGTATCCATCACTGCGGTCGCCTCTTGGCGCTCGGCCAAAAGCCCGACTTCCGAAGTCTTCTCCAGTTCACCCGGAACCACAAGTTCCTCCATCTCCTCCACTTCAGCAATCGTTTCAACCCGAACATCATTGAACGTTCCGGAGGAAATGGTGATCCCAGGAACCAGCTTGGGAAGGTATCCCCCACTCCGAACGCTGAGAGTGTAAGCCCCAGGGGGAACACCGCTGATGGTGAAGTTTCCCTGATCATCCGTCATGGCTCCGAACGGCGTGTCTAAGATGACGACAGAGGAGCGCGCGATGGGTTGACCGAAATCGGAATCAACCACCTGACCGCGAATGCCACCAAATCCTTGCCCCCATGAGTGAGAGTTGATTCCGACTGCCAAAAAAAAGGCAAGGCATAGGGAACGCCGGATTGCGGTTCTCATGAGCACCCCTCTTTTCTGAATTCATTCCGGCAGAACCAAAGGTCAACTTCGCTTTCAATACCATATCTTGTGAACTTGAATCCAATAAGTTGTGGTGACAGTTAAGTGACTCTTCACAAGTTGTTAATTTTATGAGCAACAACTGGTTGAACCAATCCAGTCGGTTACCAGCATTCGGCAATGGCAAGGGGTGTGTATTTTAATCTTCTAGCAGTTTGGCTTTTTCTATTTGGCTGCGAAAACTTTTATGCTCAGGAAAAGCCACCCCTCGGCACAAAAGCTTGGGGAACAGACACGGCTGTTCAAGATGCAATGGCGCCGAATCCTTATTCCCTACCCCCAGCCTACGGAAGTGATCCATCCAAGGAACTTGCCGACGCCCCGCTCCCAGGACAAAAGAGTGCCGATGGAGTCGCCCCAGGGAGCTCAGATTCGCAGGAATTGTCCCCTTTTTATGTCCGAACAGGAGTCGGTTTAAGTTTTATAACAACTGTGGATTATCCTGATTTTGGCATAAACAGCGATGTGCCTATGGCGCCTGGATTCGCCACGGGTGTGATGCTAGGAGCACAGTTCCACGACAACATTGCGTTCGAGATCGAGGGAGGGCTTCTCTACAACTCGGTCTACTCGAACCAAACGGGGGGTCTGACAGCCAGTGATCTAACTCAAGTGACCAATGTTCAGCTATTTCAGGTTCCTATGATGGGAAATTTTGTCTTTCGAACCGATCCCCTGGGAGCCACACGGATTCGACTCGTAGCTGGTGGCGGAATGGGGGGCATCTTTCGCCAAGTGTTTATTACAGGATCCCCAAATGA
>CAMDXQ010000053.1 GCA_945878585.1 Akkermansia muciniphila | reverse complement strand
TTGGCCAGCCGGATTGCTGAAAAGCTCGGTCTCACCGGACTGCTTGCAGTGGAACTTTTTGAATTATCCGATGAAAGACTCCTCGTGAACGAACTCGCACCCCGGGTCCATAATTCCGGCCATCTAACCGCCGAAGCCTGCACCACCAGCCAGTTTGAGCAGCAGATCCGCGCTGTTTGCGGCCTCCCCCTAGGCGACGTCTCCCCTCTCACCCCAGCCGTCATGTTCAATCTCCTCGGGGATTTATGGAACCATGGGGAACCCGACTGGGCCCCACTCTTCGCCCTTTCCGGCGCTTCCCTCTATCTCTACGGCAAAGCCGAAGCCCGTCCCGGACGGAAAATGGGTCATCTCACCCTCCGAGCTCCCTCCTTGACCGAAGCGATCCAACTCGGCCGCCAAGCCCTCGACCCTATCCGTAAAAAAGCAGGGCTCTCTCCCTTGTCCAAATAATCTCAAATCCGAAAAAGTCTCCTCGAAATCTTCGCCCTTTTCCGTACTCTTGGAACGATTGCCGGCTGGTGCAATGGTAGCACACCAGACTTTGGATCTGGCTGTTCCTGGTTCGAGTCCAGGGCCGGCAGCCACTACCTTCGCGGATCTTTGGGCCAAGAAACTTTGCCCTCTGCCAAATCCCTGACGACCTCTGACAAAATCCTGTGCTCCGACTCCTGAATCCGAGCATGCAGTAACTCTGCCGTGTCCCCCTTCTGCACTGGAACCCGCATCTGCCGTATCACCGAACCCCCGTCCACCACCTCATTGACCCAGTGCACGGTGCACCCCGTCTCTTGAACTCCCGCATCTAAAGCCTGCTCCCACGCCCTTAACCCGGGAAATGCGGGCAAAAGAGAAGGATGCAAATTGATCATTCTTCCCTCGAATCTTTTTAGAAGAGGTTCCTTCACCACCCGCATATATCCCGCCAAAATCAAAAGCTCTACACCCGCTTTCACCAACTGCTCCGCCAACCCCACCTCAATCTCCTCCTCAAGTTTCGTCCGGTATTTCCCCTTAGGACAAACCACCGTTGGAATTCCCCTCTGTTTCGCCTCTTCCAAAATCTTCGCTTCCGCCTGATCGCTCCCCACCACCACAAACTCCGCCGCAACCTTACCCTCGGCCACCGCCGCCGCCAAAGCAACGAAGTTGCTTCCCCGACCCGAACCCAACACCCCCAACTTAAGCTTCCTCACGTCTTCAGTTTCTGCAAAACCGCGGTGGTCGAACGTCCGGGAATCAGCGCCAGGACCTGCACCTCCCCCCCGCCCTCCTTAACCACAGTCACCTCATCCTTATCCAACTGGTCTGCTTGATAATCTCCCCCTTTGACATACACCTCCGGACGCACCGCCCGCAGAAACTCGGTCGCCCTCTTCTCTGAAAAAATCACTACCGCATCCACGCAGCCCAACCCAGCCACAACTTCCTCGCGATCCGCCTCCCCATTCACCGGTCGCCCCTCCCCCTTAAGCTCCCGAACGCTACGATCCCCATTCACCCCAACGATCAAAAGATCCCCGCGCTTCTTCGCCTCCTGCAAAAACCGAACATGGCCCACATGCAGAAGGTCAAAGCACCCGTTCGTCGCCACCACCCGACGACCGCCCTTCCGCTGTTCTTCCCTCCATCCGGAAAGTTTCTCCCAAGTCAGAATCAGTCCCATAACTGCGCATCTTGACCCGCCCCGCCCGACTCGCAACATCAATTCAGAAAGGCGTTTTCAGTATTTTATGGATTTTGACTGGTCTTCCTACTCAACCCCGGAAATTCCTCCCCAAGAGGTGCAGGAAAGTTTTGAAGACCCCTTCTGTCTCCGCATCCTTCCCGGAAGCGGTGCCCTGGCTGAACACTCACGCTTCCTTTGCCTCGGAAAAAGCCTGTCTGGTAAATCCCTCTTCTCCCTCTACAGCTCCGACGGCCGGAGGATGCGGCCCATTGCCAGCCGGATCATGACCTCCCACGAAACCTACTTCTACGAACGCAAAGCGAAGGAATCCCTATGAGCGAACTCACCCCGATCCGTCGTTGGGAGGAGATTCCCTTTTTTCCAAACCCCAAAGAGGAAGCCGCCTACTGGGCGACCCATCAACTCGATCCATCTTTGCTTGCCGCCTCCCTCTCTCGCGGGGAGGGGCAGGAGTCCACGTCCATCACCTTGCGAATCGATCCACGCATGCTCAGCCGCCTGAAACGCCTCGCTGCCCGCCGCTACCTCAACTACCAGTCGATGATCAAACAGTGGCTTGCCGAACGAATGGAAAAGGAAAACCCCGAACCCTAACGACCCAGAAAAGCCAAGTCCTCATACCCGCCGATCTCAAAAAGAATCTCGTACATTTCTGCCACACTTTCCGAAAATCCTTCCGTCGCCGAATCCACCAACTGCCGTACGGCGGCAAATCCCTGTAACTCACCCGCCGGATCCCGCAACGGGATAAAATCGATCCGCCACCGCACTCCGTCTTTTTTGATTTCACCCTCCGTCTGACAACCCATCCCAGCCACCAAACAATCCATTACCTTGCACACCTCCCGACGGGCCATTTTGGCCCCATGCCAAAGCATGTCCACGGGGGCCCCAATCATTGCCCGCGGCAATCCCCCCTCCCAACGGATCTTTAACTCCCGATCCAATATCGCAACTGCGTGTCCCGAATTCTTCAAAGCCGCAACCAGTAAATTTTGGATGTCTGTCATGATGAATCGTACAAGATTTAGATTCGCTTAAATAATTTTAGTGTAAATAGAAATCTATTAGAGTTGTTTGATTTTATTCTATTGATTACAAGTGTTTTATACATGAAAAGCACTGGAGCATGAATTTTCTCATCCAACTTCTTTCGTTCTCGCTCACTTTCTATATTCTCTTTTCATGTCGTTTCCTAAAACCCCCGGCACATCGGTCTGGCAACTCGCCCACGCCCGCCGCACAAAACTGATCGCCACCCTTGGCCCCAAACACACCAACTCCACCGCCCTCTCCCAACTCATCGACGGCGGAGCCGAGATTTTTCGCCTCAATATGTCCCACGCGTCCCACGACTTCGTCCGGACCGTCTCTCCAATCCTCCGCTCTCTCGCGGCGAATCGTGGCCAGGAAATCGCACTCCTCCTCGATACCCAAGGGCCTGCCATTCGCACAGGGACTATCGGTAAACCCCGCCAACTTGCTGTCGGTGACGAACTGATCCTCTCGATCGATCCCAAAGCTCCCGCTCCCGCCATCCCAGTCAACTATCCCGACCTCGTTCGGGATCTTTCCCCTGGCCAAAAACTTCTCGTCGATAACGGAGTCATCCACCTCCAGGTCCTTAAAAAAGATTCCACCTCCCTCTACTGCCGCGTCCTCACCGCCGGCACCTTGGGCGATCGCCGACACATCAATCTGCCCGGCATCCGCGTCAATCTCCCCGCCATCACCGAAAAGGATGCTGCCGACCTTCTCGTCGGACTCGAAGCTGGGATCGATTGGGTCGCCCTCTCCTTTGTCCGCGACCCCGACGACGTCATCGCTCTCCGTGATTTCCTCGATCAACACAATGGCCGGGATGTGAAAATTATCGCCAAGATCGAAGACCAGCTCGCCGTCAAAAATATCCTCGGAATCATCTCCGCCGCCGATGCCATCATGGTCGCCCGCGGCGACCTCGGCGTCGAATGCCCCTACGAAGAGCTTCCGATCATCCAACGCCGGATTCTCAAACAGTGTATCACCGCCATGAAACCGGTCATCGTCGCCACCCACATGCTCGAAAGTATGATCTCCAATCCGGTCCCCACCCGTGCGGAGATTACCGACGTTGCCAACGCGGTCTTTGAAGGGGCCGATGCGATCATGCTTTCGGGAGAAACCGCCACAGGCCAATACCCCCGCGCCTGCCTTGAAGTCCTCGACCGCGTCGCTCGCCGCATCGAACGTTCCGGCTCCATCGGTTACGAGAAGGACATTCATACGGAGGGCGAGGCGGACGGAATCGTCTCCTCAGGCGTCCACCTTGCGAACGAACTGGGTGCTCAAGGCATTCTTCTATTTACCCGTACAGGCCGGATGGCCCGCGTAGCTGCCGCTCTTCGCCCCCGCTTCTCCCCGATCTACGCCTTTACCCCCACCGCAACCCTCGCTCGACAACTCTCGCTGCACTATGGAGTCCGCGCCCGCTGCCTCCCCTTCGATCGGCTGGAACGGGAAACGGTCATCCAGGAAGCGATCGGAGATCTACTCATCAAAGGATGGGTCCACCCCCACGCCCCTCTCGTCATCATCAATACCACGGTCGTCGGTGAAAAAACCTACCGAACTGTCCAAGCACGCACCGCCCAAGTCTGAATTGATCGAGAGACCCTTCCTTGTTTTCTCCCGTCCACATCACGGTAGGAATGTTCATCGCAACATGGATACCCGGAGGTCCCCTGCCGGCCCTCGTTGCCGGAGTGGCCAGCCATCTTGCACTCGATGCCATTCCCCACGGCGACGCCGGAATCGGACACTGGGTCCACTCTTCCCCAAATCACATCACTAAACTTCAACGTCTCCTGCCGATGGTTTTTGTCGACCAGATCCTCGGTGCCGGAGTTTTTTTTCTTCTTCTCTCATCCCCCCTGTTTCACTCCATCGGATTCTGGACACTTCTTGCAGGGGCCTTCGGCTCCATTCTGCCCGACTACCTGACAGGAATCCGGGATCTGCTCCCCAAACCACCAAGGTGGCTTGAATCGATCCATCGCCTCCACGAAAAATGTCACTACCGAGGAAAAGAACATTTCACCATCCTCACCGGTCTGATCTTTCAGTCTCTCCTTGTTGGACTCTTCATTCTCATTTCATTTCGAGTCATCTGAATTCCCATGTAGGGCGGGCATCTTGCCCGCCATCAGGCCTTCGAATTACGCCATCCATAAGCGGGCACCCTACAGATTCACTTAAACCCCATTCTCTAAAAGCCGAAAGGGCGCGGCCCCTTTCGGAACCGCGCCCCTTTCAGCTCCCCTCGGGGGACGTACCCCGAGGGAAATTTCTACGAATGGATTAGTAGTCCATCCCTCCACCATGACCGCCACCTGCGGGTGCGGGTGCCTTTTCCTTCTCAGGCAACTCAGTCACCACGGCTTCCGTGGTGAGGAGCAACCCGGCGATGGAACTGGCGTTCTGCAGGGCAGAACGGGTGACCTTGGTCGGATCCACAACGCCGGCCTTCAACAGGTCGACGTATTCACCGGTGGCCACATTGTAGCCCTCGGCACCTTTCCGACTTTTCACCTCTTGCACCACGATCGAGCCTTCGACTCCGGCGTTATCCGCCAAAGTGCGCAAAGGCTGTTCCACTGCGCGACGGATGATCTCCGCGCCAATGGCCTGATCGCCCTTGAGCTTCAGCCCTTCGATGGCCTTCTGTCCGCGGATGAGGGCCACGCCCCCTCCGGGGACGATGCCTTCTTCAACGGCCGCACGGGTTGCGTGCAACGCGTCTTCCACGCGGGCTTTTTTCTCCTTCATCTCGGTCTCGGTTGCAGCGCCGACATTAATGACGGCCACTCCGCCCGCGAGCTTGGCGAGACGTTCCTGGAGCTTTTCCTTGTCGTAATCTGAAGTGGTTTCCTCGATCTGCTTCTTGATCTGGGAAACACGGCCTTGGATGTCGGAGCTCTTCCCAACCCCTTCAATCAGGGTCGTGTTCTCCTTGTCGACGACGGCGCGTTTCACACGGCCGAGATCGTCCAGCGTCACATTCTCGAGTTTGATCCCGAGATCTTCGCTGAGCATCTTGCCACCGGTGAGAATCGCGATGTCTTCGAGCATCGCCTTACGACGATCCCCGAATCCAGGCGCCTTCACGGCGCAGACCTGCAAGGTGCCACGGAGCTTGTTCACCACGAGGGTGGCCAACGCTTCGCCTTCGACTTCCTCGGCGATGACCAAGAGGGGCTTGCCCGACTTGGCGACCTTTTCGAGGAGCGGGAGCATGTCCTTCAGGCTCGAAATCTTTTTCTCATGAATGAGGAGATAGGCGTTCTCGAGAACGGCTTCCTGATCTTCCTGATTCGTCACGAAGTAAGGGGACAGATAGCCCTTATCGAACTGCATTCCCTCGACGACTTCGAGAGAGGTTTCGATCGATTTGGCTTCTTCCACCGTCACTGTGCCGTCTTTGCCCACCTTGTCCAAGGCGTCGGCGATGATTTCACCGATCGTCTTGTCCCAGTTGGCCGAGACCGTCGCGACCTGACGGATGTCTTCCTTGTCCTTCACCTTTTTGCTGATCGAGGCAAGTTCTTCCACGATCGCTTCGACGGCTTTGTCGATTCCGCGCTTCAGTTCGGTCGGATTCGCTCCGGCGGTCACATTCTTGAGACCTTCCCGGTAGATCGATTCCGCCAACACCGTGGCGGTGGTGGTTCCGTCTCCCGCGATGTCGCTGGTTTTGCTGGCGACTTCACGGACGAGTTGGGCACCGATGTTTTCATAAGCGTCCTCGAGCTCGATTTCCTTCGCGACCGTAACACCGTCCTTGGTGATGGTCGGAGAACCGAACTTTTTATCGAGAACCACGTTGCGACCGGCCGGTCCAAGCGTCGCCTTCACGGCTTTGGAGAGTTTCTCCACGCCGCGCAGGAGCGCGTGTCGGGCGGCCTCGTCAAACAAGAGTTGTTTGGCTGCCATAATCTGTTTCCTCCTTTAGCTCACCACGCCGAGGATGTCGTCCTCGCGCATGATCAGCATTTTTTCGCCGTCCAGGGTGATCTCTGTTCCGCCGTATTTGCTGAACAGGACTTTGTCCCCTTTTTTCACTTCCATCGGGACCAATTTGCCCGCTTCGTCCCGTTTTCCGGGTCCGACTTGGACAACTTTGCCCTCTGGGGGTTTCTCTTTGGCGGTATCAGGAATGATAATCCCGCCTTTCTTCACTTCCTGCTCCTCGAGCGGATGCACCAGCACCCGATCGCCGAGAGGACGGATGTTCACGTTTGCCATAAGGTTCGTGATCTCCTTTCTTGGGTTGAGGTTTCTTGTTCGAAGGATGGGTACGACCCCCGCGGGTCGCCGGTCAACTCGGCTTCTTGCCGCCCTTCTTGTCTTTGTCGACCATCTCGAATTCGGCATCGATCACGTCGTTCCCGTCCTTTTTCGGACGGTCTCCTTGATCAGCCGCTCCCGATTCTCCCGCTTGGGAAGTTGTTTCTTTTCCAGCCGCAGCCTTTTCCGAGGCCTGACGATAAAGATCCGTGCTAACCGCCTGGACCAACGTGTTCAGCTTCTCGGCTGTATCTTTGATCGCTGCTTCATCATCCTTTTTGACGGCTTCCTTAACCGCATTGGCCGCATCCTCGATCTCCTTCTTCTTCGCGGCATCCAGCTTGTCTCCCATCTCCTTGATCATCTTTTCGGCGGCAAAGGCTGTGTTCTCAGCCTGGTTTCGGGCCTCGATCTTCTCCTTCGCCTTCAAATCTTCCGCCTCGTGCTCTTTCGCTTCGCGAGTCAACTTCTCGACCTCTTCCTTGGAAAGACCGCTCGAGCCGGTGATCGAAATCTTTTGCTCTTTCCCCGAGCCAAGATCCTTGGCGGAAACCTGCAGAATTCCATTCGTATCGATGTCAAAAGTGACCTCGATCTGAGGCGTCCCACGCGGGGCTGGTGGAATTCCATCCAGATGGAACGTCCCCAACCGCTTGTTGTCGCGGGAAAGCGGACGCTCCCCCTGCAGAATCACAATCTCCACCCCCGGCTGGTTGTCCGAGTAGGTGCTGAACACATTCGTCTTTTTCGTCGGAACGGTCGTGTTCCGGGGAATCATTGGGGTCGCCACACCGCCGGCCGTCTCAATCGCCAGAGTGAGTGGTGTCACGTCGAGCAACAGCACGTCCTGAACGTCCCCTTTCAACACTCCCCCTTGGATCGCGGCACCGATCGCCACGACTTCGTCCGGATTCACACCCTTGTGAGG
>CAMDXQ010000052.1 GCA_945878585.1 Akkermansia muciniphila | reverse complement strand
AGCGAAGGGGGATTGTATTCTTTTCTGCGGGGTTCACTTCATGGCGGAGACGGCGAAGATTGTGAATCCGGAGAAGAAAGTTCTCATGCCTGACCTGAATGCAGGATGTTCCTTGGCGGACTCGTGTCCTGCGGAGGAGCTTCGGGCTTGCCTAGAGAAACATCCCGGACTTTACGTGGTTTCCTACGTGAACTGCACGGCGGCGGTAAAGGCCCAGAGTGACGTGATCTGTACTTCGGGAAATGCGGAGAAGATTGTCCAGAGGGTTCCGAAAGATCAAGAGATCCTTTTTTTACCGGATCGAAACCTGGGGGATTGGGTCATGCAGAAAACGGGAAGGAAGATGAGACTGTGGGACGGGGATTGTTATGTGCATATGGAGTTTACTGCGGCTTCGATCGATCGGATTCGCCGGGAACATCCCGAGGCGCAGGTGGTGGCTCACCCGGAGTGCACACGCGCGGTGAGGGCCTTGGCGGATGAGGTTTGTTCGACGGAGAAAATGGTCGCCTATTGCCGCGATTCATCCGCCCGTTCCTTCATTGTGGTGACGGAGGAGGGAATGTTGCACCGTTTGAGGAGGGAGATGCCGGATCGTGAATTTATCCCTGGGCCGACCGATCGTTGTGCGTGTGGGGAGTGTCGATATATGAAGATGAACACGCTGGAGAAGGCTTTCGGGGCCTTGGGGAAGATGTCACCCGAGCTTGTCTTGAGTCCGGAGGTAATGCAGAGGGCAAAAGCCCCAATTGAAAGAATGTTAGAAT
The DNA here is from genome assembly GCA_945878585.1 of Akkermansia muciniphila. GTDB lineage: Bacteria > Verrucomicrobiota > Verrucomicrobiia > Methylacidiphilales > Verrucolacustridaceae > Verrucolacustris. Next base: position 7,502 of record CAMDXQ010000052.1, on the reverse strand, counting down.
GGAGTCGTAAATAGCTTATAAACAGCATCTTAATTCTAAAATCTAAGGCTGGCACTCCAGATGAGGATTTGACTAGGCAGGGGGATTAGATTCGCTAGAACTTTTTACGCAATCCTATGCAAATAAACGATTCATGGAGGGCTCTTTTCTGTGCCTTAATGACCTTCGGGTTCTTGAGTGCGGTTTGGGCACAAACGCAGGAGTCGCCTGAATCGGTAGAACCTCCCTTGCAGATTACTTCGGATGGGGCGAATCGTTATGAGGGTGGGATTTACTATGCGAAAGACAATGTGGTGGTGACATATGGGGGGGATGTTTTGATGGCGGATGAGGTTCATTTTAATCCGCAGAGCAAGGAAGCAACAGCCAAGGGAAATGTCCGACTGTATATGTTAGGCCAGATTTATCGGGGAGATTTGCTAACCTATAATTTCCGTACGAAAAAGATGTTATCGGAAAAGTTTCGATTTCTCGATGGAAAGATGATGGTCGAAGGGGAATCGATCGATAGTCCCGAACTAGGTCATTACGAAATAGCGGGGGGAGATTACTCAACGGACAACCGGGAAACTCCTGGTTGGAAAACAAAGGCATCCTCGGTTTCTATTTACCCTGGAGACAAAACGATTGTGGAAAATTCTGTTGGTTATTTCGGGGATGTCCCCTTTTTCTACTTTCCTTATCTCAGTCTTTACGAGAGGGATATGGGGGACTCGCCTGAAATTAGCTTTGGTTCAGTCTCCCGATTGGGGACGTATGTTATAGGCAACTATAGGTTTGCGGTGACCGATAAGCTCAAGGGGGGAGTGACAGTTGCGAATTATGGGAGGCGGGGTTGGGCTGGAGGTGCGGAGGCGACTTACATTACCCCGGGGAAAAATTCAGATCATCCACTGACCGAGGTCGCGTTGCGAGGTTGGTATATCAATGACCGAGGATATCAAATTTATGACGACACAGAGGAGCGTCCAGCAAACGCTCTACCACCCCGAGGGCGTTATTATTTTCCTTACAAGCATAACACCACGATTATGAAGGGTGGAAATCCGGTAGATGCAGACCGAGCCCCCGCTTTTGCTGCCCCCGCGTTGAGTTCTAGATCGAGGATTAATGTTTTAAGTGACGCGTATGTGACTCAGGACTTTTTTCCTGAGGAGTATATTCGGGACCAGCAACCCAACACTTTTGCAGATGTGATGTATCAGGATCCGAATTTCACGGTCACTGTGAATGCCCGGACTCAAATCAACAACCTCTTTCAAACGATGCAACAAAAGCCATCAGCAAAAATAGAGTTTAAGAGGCAGTTCATTCCAGGGACATACGATGCGAATGAACTGTTGAAAGATCCGACCGGCAATCCCGGTTTAGCTTACGAAGGTGAGTCAAGTGTGGATAATCTAGGGATGCAGTGGAATCAGGTGGCGGATCAAACCGATTACTCTGCACTGCGCTACGACACTTATCATCAACTTCTTTATCCGCGGCAATATTTCAACTGGTTGAATTTGACTCCTCGGGCGGGAATCCGGGGGACTGTCTATACGCGCAGCAATCTTACTGAGGATGGAAGTGTTCAAAACACGCAATTTGGTCCAGTGGGGTCTGATCAGACCCTTTCCGACACCTCCTTGTTTCGATATGTGTTCAATTTTGGTATCGATGCTTCCACCAAAGCATACGCGACGTGGACGGACATAAAGAACAAGGCATGGGCTGTCGACGGAATTCGACACGTTTTCGAACCTTTTATTCAAGCGGCCTATATTCCACAGCCTAATGTTCGGCCGAATGAATTTGCCGGATTTGATAATCGTGTGAACACTACGGAGTCCCAACCACTTAACTCGTCGCTATACAATTCAATCGATTCCATTGATAAGTTGCTCATTGTGCGCCCAGGAATGATGAATCGAATCCTGACAAAAAGAGACGGTGCTCCGTATGAGTTGGCCAACTGGAAAATTTACACTGACTATCAGCCGATTCGGCCTGAGCTGACCAGCTTGAATTATGGGAGCGTACAAGTTCCTGAGACGGTTCCTTCCTCTTTGCCAGAACTTTACAACGTTTTGAATGTGATGCCGGTTCCTTGGTGGACGGGAACAGCTGCAGCAACGACAGCCATTAGTGGAAACGGATTTAACTCCTTAAATCTTGGCAGCAAATGGCAAGTAGTACCCGCTCTTGATATTTACGGCAGTTATTCTTACCTAGAAAGTTTTTCGTACCTGGATGCGCTCAATAACGAGGTCCTGACCAATACCCAGACGAGCTTAGTCAATGCACAGGCAAACTATCGTTTAAACGAAAGCTGGCTTGTGAATGGAGGGGTGACCTACTCCCTCAGCCCAGGACTTGTTCAAGGAGTTAATTTTGGACTTTATCGTGATATTGGAGCATGGATTCTTGGTGTCTCTTTGGGGCAACGAAATAATCAGGGTTCTCCATCTGAAAGCATTGCTTTAGCCACCCTCACTCTCAAAGCATTTCCAGAGATGCCATTGGGTTTCAATCAGAATCCAACCAGTTCTGGGGTAGGTGTGGGTGGATATCAGCAAAACGTGGGTGGCGGTTATCGCGATTCGAACTAGGATTGATCTCTCAGTTTGAGGCGCATACAAAAACCTATGAAATTATCCATTATCGGTTCTGGCTACGTAGGGTTGGTCACGGGAACGTGCTTGGCCGAGGCGGGGCACACTGTCATCTGCGTGGACAACAATCAGGCCAAGGTCAAGGAACTGCAGGCGGGCAGGATTCCCATTTATGAGCCCGGACTGGAAGAGTTGATTCGGAGAAATGTACAGTTGAAGCGGCTTTCGTTTACGGTCTCCACAAAAGAGGCGGTTGCAGATTCCGAGGTCATCTTTATCGCAGTACCTACCCCTCCCCAGGAGGACGGGTCGGTCGATCTGAGTTACGTGGAGCATGTCGCACGGGAAATTGCTGAAGTATTGCCCGGATATCGAATCATCGTCGACAAAAGCACGGTGCCCGTGAAAACCGGCGAGCATGTCACCGAAACGATCCGACGTTACAGCCGTAAAGGGGTGGAATTTGACGTCGTCAGCAATCCTGAGTTTCTTCGGGAGGGCAGTGCTGTTGCGGATCTTCAAAAACCCGACCGAATTGTCATCGGAGTGGCTTCGGAGAGGCCTGTGACTGCGATGAAAGCAATCTACGAGCCCTTCAAGGCGCCGATCATGATCACTGACTTAAACAGTGCGGAATTGATCAAGCATGCAGCGAATAGCTTTTTGGCGTTGAAGATCACCTACATCAATCTGGTGGCGGCGGTATGCGAGGCGAGTCAGGCCAACGTGACGCAGGTGGCAGAGGGAATGGGGGCGGATGCAAGAATTGGTCGAGCCTTTCTGAATGCCGGATTGGGATATGGAGGATCCTGTTTCCCGAAGGATGTGAGCGCATTTATCCGGATTGCGGAGGAGTTAGGGGTGGATTTCGGACTGATGAGGGAAGTAGAAAAGATCAACGCATCCATTCCAGAAAGATTCCTGAAAAAATTGCGAAGTTCGCTTTGGGTGATGAAAGATAAGAAGGTCGGCCAGTTAGGTCTTGCCTTTAAAGCAAACACGGACGATGTCCGCTCCAGCGTTGCGATTGAATTGGCTAAGCGGATGGTGTCCGAGGGGGCCATTCTGCGTTGTCACGACCCGAAGGGCGGCGAAAAAGCTCGGGAACTCTTGCCCCCAGGGGTTGAGATTGTTTCGGATGCCCATCAGGTAGCGGAAGGGGCGGATGTACTTATTGTGGCGACAGAATGGCCGGAATATCGTTTACTGGATTGGAACAAAATCAAAAACTCCATGCGTACCCCCCGAATCTTTGACGGCAGAAACCTTCTCAACCCAGCGGAAATGAAGTCTCTTGGGTTCGAGTACACGAGCGTCGGGCGTTGAAGTCGTGCGTCACGATCGTTCTCGGCCTCCAATGGGGGGACGAAGGCAAAGGGAAGATTCTGGATGTCATGGCAGCCGAAGCGGACTGGGTATTGCGGGCACAGGGGGGTAACAATGCGGGGCATACCGTAGAAATCGGGAAGGAAAAGTATGTGCTGCATCTGGTTCCCTCCGGAATCTTGCGCTCCGATGTTTCCTGTCTGATTGCCGGGGGAGCCGTTGTGGATCCAGCCGGGTTGGTGAAAGAGATTGAGGGGCTGACAAAAAGAAAGATTCGGACGCGAGGCCGTTTACACTTGGCCGCTCAGGCGCATCTGGTTCTTCCTCATCATCGGGCGGTGGATCAGGGTTCAGAAAAGCGGCGGGGGCATGGAAAAATCGGAACGACAGGGCGTGGAATCGGACCCGCCTATTCGGATAAAGCGACCCGAGTGGGCTTGCGAGCAGGAGAGTTGGCACTGGCTCCCGCTGAATTAGCGCGGAGATTGCGGGAGCGGGTGGCGGCGCACAATCGTGTCGCCCGGAATCAGGGATGGGAAAAAATTTCAGCTACGCAAACGGTGAGAGAAATGGCCCAAGCCGCCCGTTTTCTCCGTCCCTATTTGGCGGATGGGGTGACGTTGGCCCATCGGGCGGTCTCTTCGGGCAAAAGGATTCTGATTGAAGGAGCCCAAGGAACATTTCTCGATGTGGATCATGGGACGTACCCGTTCGTAACCAGCTCTCATTGTACGGCGGGTGGGGCGTGTACGGGGACGGGTGTTCCGCCCACCGCAATTCAGCGAGTCGTTGGAGTTTTGAAGGCGTACACCACTCGGGTGGGAGGCGGGCCTTTTGTCACGGAAGATGGCACGTTGGGGCACCTTTTACATGGCATGGGAAGAGAGTTTGGATCGACGACGGGTCGGGCTCGGCGCTGTGGATGGTTTGACGCAGTGTTGGTTCGGCGAGCGGTCCAGTTGAACGGGGTGACCGAAATGGCGATTACGAATTTGGATGGGCTAGACGGGCTTGAAAAAATTCCGGTGTGCGTAGGGTATCGGCTAAAAGGAAGAATTTTATCTGAGCCACCGGTTGAATCTTCCGATTGGGCGAGGTGCAAACCGGTCTACCGTGTTTTCGATGGATGGTGTGAACCCACAACCGAGGCACGGCATTGGAAGGATTTACCTCGGAAGGCGCGGATTTATCTTTCGGCCATTACCGAGCTGGTTGGAGCTCCGCTGGGAATTATTTCGGTGGGTGCGGGTCGGGAACAAACTTTCCGGCATGGCTAAAGAGTCACCCCGCGCAACGGTTCCTCAGCATGTGGCCATCATTATGGATGGCAATGGGCGTTGGGCTCAAAAGCACCATTTGCCTCGTTTAAGCGGGCATGAAGCAGGAAGAAAATCAGTCAAGCAGGTCGTACAGGCGGCAATTGATCATGGGGTGCGATATTTGACGCTCTATGCCTTTTCTGTGGAAAACTGGCAAAGACCCCGAGAAGAGGTCCAGGGATTGATGGGCTTACTGCGAGGTGTGATTCGGGAGGAGTTGAAGGAGATGGGAAAAGAGGGAATCCGACTGCGTACGATTGGACGAAAGCAGGATTTGCCCGACGCGGTACGGGAAGAATTGGAGACCGCCGTCGAAACAACCAAGGGGAACACGCGGTTAGATCTGATTCTTGCCCTAAGTTACGGATCGCGGGTGGAGATAACTGAAGCGGTGCAGGCAATGGCTCGCGAGGTTAAAGCAGGGAAGTTAGACCCTGAGCAGATCCAGGAGGGGACAGTGGAGGATCATCTCTATACTCGGGGAATTCCTGATCCTGATCTTCTGATTCGGACCAGTGGGGAGATGCGGATCAGCAACTTTATGCTTTGGCAGATATCCTATGCGGAAATCTATGTGACCCCTGTCCTGTGGCCCGATTTTGGAAAAAAGGAGTTCTCTTTGGCCCTTGAGGATTACGCCGGCCGGGAACGGCGTTTTGGAGGGGTCTGAGCATGTTTGGCTGGCGACTTCTCTCCTCCCTTCTGCTTTGGGGAATCATTCTCGCTTTCGTGACCCTGCGGTACACGAACGGGGTTTTTCTCCTGATCGCAGTGGTGGGTTTGGCGGCGCAACGGGAATTTTATCTTTCCCAACGGGCTGCTGGCAGGACGGTTTTCCTGAAAAATGGACTCCTGGCGGGGGGGCTCCTTTATGCTGCGACTTTCTTTTCCGTCGTCTCTCCCTCCATCGGATTCCCTGCGGCTTTTTCGGGCGAAGCGATTCTGGTTCTCCTGGTCATTTTAGGGGCTTTTACGAGACGGGTTTTTCATTCGAAAATTGAGGGAGCAACGGAAGCGATGGCGTTGACGCTTTTCGGCTTCTTTTATGTTCCGTATCTTCTCAACTACGCGACAAAAATTCTCTTTTCTGCCTCCAACGGACATGGGTTTGAGTTGCTGACTTATGCGGTCGCAGTGACAAAATTCACAGATGTGGGGGCTTATGTGGCTGGGAAGCTTTTTGGGCGACACAAGATGAGTCCTCTGATCAGTCCGAAAAAGACATGGGAGGGGTTGGTGGGTGGCGTTCTTTTGGCACTCGTGACGAGTCTGGCTCTGATTCACTATTTTCCAGATTCTCTGGGGGTATTGAGCGGTATCCATGGCTGGATTTTGGGAATCGGTTTGGCGGGGGTGAGTGTCATCGGGGATTTAGGGGAATCGGTCGTGAAGCGTGATGCCCATGTGAAGGACTCCGGACAGTTTCTACCTGGGATCGGGGGAGCGTTGGATCTTGTCGATAGCTTGCTTTTCACCCTGCCTGTATTTTACGGCTACATCATTTTGACGGGGCGAGTATGAAGCGGGTCATTCTTCTTGGTTCGAGCGGGTCGATTGGAGAGAGCACATGCAAGGTTGCCCGGGCGTTGCCCGAGAAGATGAAGATCGTCGGCTTGGCGGTTGGTAAAAGCACGGATCGTCTATTAGAACAGGCTCAAGAATTCGGAGTGAAGGCCTTGGCCGTATCGGATTCGCAAGCGGCGGAAAACGTAAAGAACCGCCTACCTTCGGGGGCCAAGTTCTATTCCGGACCGGATGGGTTGACCCGGATGGTGGAGGAGACGGAAGCGGATATGGTTTTGGTGGCGATAGTGGGAACGGCAGGGTTGGCACCGGCCTTAGCGGCGTTGAAAAGTGGAAAGGATCTAGCGGTGGCCAGTAAAGAAATTCTCGTTTTGGCGGGCTCGGAAGTGATGTCGGAGGCCAAGAAAAGAAAGAGGCAGGTTTTGCCGGTGGATAGTGAACACAATGCAATTTTTCAGTGCCTTCAGGGGGCGAACGAAAAGGAAGTTCGAAAAGTGATTCTGACCGCTTCCGGAGGGCCATTTCGAAAGAGTAGCTCGGAAGAGATGGCAAGAGTCACGGTAGCACAGGCTTTGAAGCATCCGACCTGGTCGATGGGAAAAAAGATCACCATCGATTCGGCCACAATGTTTAACAAGGGGTTGGAAATGATCGAAGCCCACTGGCTGTTTGGGTTGCCGATGAGTCAGGTGGATGTGGTGGTGCATCCCCAAAGTATTGTTCATTCGATGGTGGA
>CAMDXQ010000051.1 GCA_945878585.1 Akkermansia muciniphila | reverse complement strand
GATTATTGACGGATGCCCTGCAGGCAGTGAAATTTGGAACCGTTTTCGAAGTGAACCGATTTGTCATTCTCTATGGAACGATCACCCTCATTCTGATTCCTGCGATGATGGCCTTGCGTAGGATTCAGGAGGAAAGGGCAAGCACCACGGAGGAGCTTTTGAGGGAGCTTGTTTTGGAGAGTCCGTGGCGCTCGATCACACGCTGGTGGAACCGGAGGCCCTTCGCATGAAGAAATTTCTCGCTGAGAAAAGTCCTCCTCTGGTTGCGGGACTGATCCGTGCTTTAGCCTGGACGATTCGTTTTCGCGTGGAGGATCCGGATCGAATTCTTCAACAAGAGGAGAGGGACCCTCGAATCTTCGTGTTTTGGCACAATCGGATTCTCCTCATGACGTATATTTACGAGCGTTTCTGTGCGCGAAGGAAGTGTTTGGTCCTGGTTAGCCGGAGTCGCGATGGAGAATTTATTTCGCAAGTCGCGCGTCGATTTGGGCTTGAGACGGCACGAGGATCCACTTCGAAGGGTGGGGTGGGGGCGATGTTGGAGATGGTGCGAGAGTTAGGACAAAAAAATGCACGGGATATTGTCATTACGCCGGATGGCCCTAGGGGGCCGCGGGGAAAAGTGCAGGATGGTGTGTTAGCCGTGGCTGCGGCGAGCGGAGTTTCGATTATTCCCGCAACCGTTCACTACAGTTGGAAGTGGGAACTGCCCTCGTGGGATCGATTCCAAATTCCTTTACCCGGATCGATCTGTCGTCTGGTGATTGGCCCAAATATACTTCCGCCTCGATCGCCTGACCCCAATACGTTTGAAGAAGCACGGCGCCAGTTGGAGGAAGCTCTAGGAGATTAAGGGGAGGAAAGCTTACTCTTTTCCACGTGCGCATTAGGCACGGGAGGGAGTTTCACGCGGATGAGTGAGGAGATGGTGCCTGCAGTCGTTAATGCGACGAGCCAAGCGAGAAGGGAAAGAAATGTTGGCACGCGAAATGTCCACTTTGTGACCGGAACGACCACAAAAAGAAGACTGAAAAGGAGGCCGATGGAGAGGAGGGTGGTTCGAGCGGGCCAAGGGGAGTGATGAGCCCGTTGGGCAATCCATTGCGATAAAGTGTCGACCCCGGCGAGGGTTGGAGCGGAGATCGAAGGGAGGAGATAGAGTTCGACGGCGGCAGGTCCAGCTGCGAGTAGGAGAAGACCGAGTGTGGTGCCGAAGACAAGAAGTGCGGGGCGGGCATTTTCAGATCCAAAAAACCGGAGGAGGATTCCTAGGACAACGAGAAGAGAGAGCGAGCCGGCACCGATCTCCAGCCAAAAGTGGGCGGCATCGGGATGGCCAGGGACAAATTCCCGAAAAAGGTTGAGGGCGACGGAGGCGAGGGAAAGGAGGCCGTGCACAGTGCTTACAATTCGATCGGATGGGCGGGGTGTCAATCCTGCCGGACGATCCAGAGGGTCGAGGGCATTCGTTCCATGGGAATATCCGCAGGTCGAACTCCGGGAAGAAGGTGGGCGGGAATGGCCTCTCGGCGGAGCAGATCTTGAGCCAAGGAGTGGAGGTCGGCGGGAGTGGTTTCAGACTGGTTGATGGAGAGAAGAAGGGAACCACTCGGAGAAAGTAAGGGGAGACAAGCGAGGAGGAGGGGTTCGAGTTCGCGTTGGATGCGGAAGGCTCGTCCGCGACCGCCGTGGGCAAACGTGGGGGGATCGAGGATAATCGCATCGAAAGTTTCGCCTCGCCGAGCCAAGCGGGGGAGGACGCGACGGACATCTTCCGTCCAGAAGCGGTGAGTGGATCCACTGAGCTGGTTGAGCTGGTAATTTTTTTTGCCACGGGCGAGAGAGCGGGAGGAGGAGTCGATATTCAGGGTTTCGGCACCGACGGACCCGGCGAGGACGCCGAAGGCACAGGTGTGTGCAAAGAGGTTGAGTAGGCGGGTGGGGCGGATCGATTTGAGGTGGAGGCGGTTTTCCCGCTGGTCGGGAAAGAGGCCCGGAGCGATTCCAGGGGTGAGGTCGATTTCATAGCGGAGTCCAAGTTCGGTCACTTCCACTTGGAAGCCGTTGCCTTGGAGAAAAGAGGCGGTGGGCTTTGATTCCTCCTGAAAGAGGATCCGGTCTGGTTGCCAAAGGAAGGAGGATGGAGGGGCTGGAGGAGGGGTGGACAGGGAGGTCGAACTGATCCAGCGGAGGGTATTGCCCCAGCGTTCTGCGCGGAGTTCCGGACTATAGGCGGCGAGAAACGCATCGGTGCCTGATCCGAGAATCTGTTCCCAAACTTTCGGGGTAAGCCAGAGGGGGTCTTGGGCGGGGGATTTGCCTAGTGGGGTGGGCATGGTTAATTTTCAGTTATGGAGTGCACCTTCTGTCCAGGCAACCAAGCGACCTGCCATTTAAGCAAGCTTGTGAACGCGAAGTCGATCGATGTGCACGTTTGCGAAAAGTGTATTCCCCAGCTGGCCCAAAAAGATTTGGTGGATTTCGATATCTGGGGCGCCGTTTCCAAGTTGGCGGCGAGCAAGGGGAAGGAAGATCCGGCGGCGGCAGTGGAGAACGAGATTAAGGAGATTTCGGCAAAATCCCTTTTGATCCCCACTCCCACTCCGGCGGTTTCCAACAAGTGTCCGACGTGCGGGTTTACGTCGGAGGACGTGCGTAAAACGGGAAGGCTGGGTTGTGGGGATTGCTACGTGGTTTTTGCCACCTTGTTGCAGGATGTGTTGAATGATTGTCAGAAGGGAACCCGCCATGCGGGGAAAGTGCCGAAGAGCCTGAGGAAGCCGAGCAAGAAGCGGTTGCAGGAGGATCTGACGAAAGCGGTCGGGAAAGAGCAGTTTGAGGAAGCGGCCCGAATTCGGGATGAGTTGGGAAAGATCGGGGAGGAAGGGTAACCGCTTTTTTAAGAAAGCGGGATTCGCAGGCGGGAGATTACGATTCTTGGGTTGAGCCGATTGCGCGGTATCGGTCGTGCCGGGTTTCGAGAAGGCGGACCGCGGGCAACTGGATCAGTTCGGCCAAGTGGTGGCTAATTCGTTCCATGGTTGTGCGGATCGTGGTGTTCCAGTCCCGATGGGCTCCTCCGGTGGGTTCGGGTATGACTTCATCGACGAGACCGAGTTGGAGAAGATCTTTTGAGGAGATGCGGAGAGCCTCGGTCGCTTGGGGGGCGAAGGCCCGGTCTTTCCAAAGGATACTGGCGCACCCTTCGGGGGAGATGACGGAGTAGTAGGCGTTTTCGAGAATGAGAACGCGGTTCGCCACGCCGATCCCAAGGGCGCCGCCACTCCCGCCTTCGCCGATGACGACTGCGATAATGGGGACGCGGAAATTAAACATTTCACGAATATTGACGGCGATGGCCTCAGCGACGTGACGCTCCTCGCTGGCGACGCCGGGGAAGGCTCCCGGTGTGTCGATAAAGGTGATGATGGGTAGGCGAAAACGATCGGCCAGACGCATCAGGCGAAGGGCTTTCCGATAACCTTCGGGGTGGGCGCAGCCGAAATTGCGGCGAAGATTTTCTTTCGTGTCGCGGCCTTTTTGGTGACCAAGAAAGACGACGCGCTGTTGGTGGAGGGTGGCCAAACCTCCGATCAGGGCCCGATCCTCGCCAAAGGCCCGGTCTCCGCCGAGCTCGAAGACATCGGTGGCCCCGTGTTTGAGGTAGTCGAGGAGGTAGGGGCGTTGGGGATGGCGGACGATCTGGATTCTTTGCCAAGGGGTGAGGTTTCCATAAACCTCGCGACGGGCTTCTGCCCATTTTTTTTGGAGGGCGGCGATTTCCGATTCGGCGCCAAGTTTCTGTTTGCCCGAAAGTTTTCGAAGTTCTTCGATCCGCTTTTCCAGTTCGGCAAGCGGTTTTTCGAATTCGAGGGGGGCGATGGGTTTGGCTTCGGCCATGGGACGAAGAGAATAATAAACGATGCGGGGAGGGGGGGCAACGCTGGGGGAGTGGAAAAAAGTTGGCGGTATGCAGTGGAGGGAGCGCAAGATACGGGAATGAACCGAGGCTGGATTGGGATTTTAGGTTTTTTTGGGCTCTGGGTGTTGCTCACCTCGGGGTTGGCTTGGCCGGTAGCTCGGCTTGTGGAGGCTGTGGCCCCGGGGATTTTTCCCTTTGCGAGGATTTTTGGGAGGGTGGAGTTAGGGGTGGCTTTGGTTTTGGCGGCGGGGCTGTTGAGATTTTGGAGAGAAGATCCGAGGAAATGGGTGGATGGAAAGGGGTGGAGGAAGGAGTTGGGGAGGGCGGGGATTTGGGCGGGGATGGGGTTGGGGATGGTGGGGGTGGTGGCGGCGGTGCAGGTGGGGTTGGGGGTGAGGAGTTTGGCGGGGTGGCCTGGGGTGGGGGAGGTGGTTGGACCGGCGGCGGTGGGATTGGGGGTGGGGATCCTTGAGGAGTTTTTCTTTCGTGGGGTCTTGGGGCTGGCGTGGTGGAGGGCGGTGGGGAATCGATGGCTGGGTGGGGTGATTTTTATTGGGGCGCTGATTTTTGGTGCGGCTCATTTCATCAGGCCTCGGCCCGGACCCGGACTGGAGGCAGGGTGGACGTCGGGCTTTCTGGCATGGGAACGATTGGAGCTTTGGGGAGGAACAGGCCATCTTTGGAAATTGGCTGGGCTGATTTTGATCGGACTTATTTTGGCGCGAGTGGTTTCGAATCAGCGGACGTTGGCGGGAGCGATCGGTTTGCATGCGGGCTGGGTGGCGGGTCTGCGCTGGGCGGAGAGTGCCTTGCCTGTAGTTCCTCAGGCGGTGGGGGGATGGTGGGGGCCTTCGTTAGAGGAGGGACCTTTGCCTTTTCTTCTTCTGTTGGGGGTAGCGTTTTTCCTTTGGGGGCGTCCCATTCGTGCAACTTTGGATTGAGGCGATTCGGGGTTTTATTTTTCCGGTTGGCCGACCGCCCCGGCCGTGGCTTCGGTTGGAGCCTCCGTTTTGCGCCCGGTGTGCTGATCCTTTTGCACGTCATGCCCCCGGGGAATTTCTATGCGGCAACTGTGCGGGTCGGAACTGGGCTTTATCGAGGGTGCGGGCGGCATATCGTGCGGTCGGGACGGTGAGGGAAACCGTGCTACGGTTTAAATACCAGCGGGAGTATCACCTCAGACCGTGGCTGGGGAGATGGATGAGGGATGGGTTTCGGCAGTATTACGAGAAAGAGACGTGGGATGCGTTGGTTCCGATTCCGCTTCACCCCGCAAGACGGAAGGAGCGCGGGTTTAACCAGAGCGCCGAGATTGCGCGTTGGCTTGGAGCGAGGGTGGGGTTGAAGGTGGAGGAAGGCTTGATCCGGGTGAAGCCGACTCCCCCGCAAGCAAGATTGCGAAGGACGGAGCGGTTACGAAACTTGCGTGGAGCGTTGGCTCTTGGTCCGGGGTTTGACCCCCGGGGACGACGATTGCTACTCTGTGATGACGTGTTCACAACAGGAGCTACTGCGGATGCTTGTGCACGGGTCCTGAAAAAAGCAGGAGCCGATGAGGTGGCGGCTCTGACTGTGGCCCGAGGATAAAAATCATTTATGGCGGTATTTGAAAGACGTAAATATGAACCCCGCAAAGAGGCCAAGCCTCGGGCCCGGGGTGTGCCGAGCGGTTTATGGACCAAGTGTCCCGGTTGCGGAGAGGTGATCTACAAGCAGGTTCTCAAGAAAAGCCATCAAGTGTGTCCGAAATGTGAGCATCATTTTCCCTTAGGGGCCCGAGAGAGGCTGGTTTCGATATGTGACGGCGGAAAGTTTCAAGAGCATGACGCAAAGATGGAGGCGGTGGATGTTTTGCAGTTCAAGGGGGTAGCGAGCTATGCGAGCAAACTCAAGGCGAACCGGAAAAAGACGGGTATGCCCGATGCGATGGTGAGCGGGACGGGAAAGATCGGCGGACGTGAAGTTTCGTTGGGGGCCATGGAATTCGCTTTTTTAGGTGGAAGCATGGGTGTGGTGGTAGGAGAAAAAGTGACGAGGACGATCGAGCGGGGTTTGGCAAAAAAAATGCCAGTGATCATCTTTTCTGCATCCGGCGGGGCGCGGATGTACGAGGGAATGTTCAGTTTGATGCAAATGGCGAAAACAAGCGGCGCTCTGGCCAAGTTGGGGGCTGCGGGTCTGCCGTTCATTTCGGTGCTGACCAATCCGACGATGGCGGGAGTGATGGCCAGCTTTGCCTCGCTCGGGGACATGATTTTGGCGGAACCGAAGGCCATGATTGGATTTGCGGGTGCTCGGGTGATTCGGGAAACGACGCAGCAGGAGTTGCCCAAAGAGTTTCAAACTTCCGAATTCCTCTATGAGCACGGCTTAATCGACATGATCGTGTCGCGCTCGCATATGAAGGAGACCCTCGCCCGTCTCCTCCGCTACCTCTGAAGAGGCTCGATCCCGGTGCGGAGCTCGAGCGGGTCTGTGCCGCCGGGATTCGGCCCGGCCTTGGGCGGATGCGGAAGCTGCTTGAAAAGCTGGGCCATCCAGAAACGGGGCTGAATTTTATTCATCTAGCAGGAACCAATGGCAAGGGTTCCACGGCGGCGGCTCTGGATGCGATTTTGCGTGGGGCGGGATTTTTTTCGGGGCTCTACACCTCTCCTCATCTTGTGGATTTTCGAGAGCGGTTTCGGGTGGGGGGAGAGTGGGTCGGGGAAAAGGACTTGCGAAAAAGTTTGGACCCACTGATTCGGATCATTCGCAGCATACCGCGGGAGCAGCGACCCACATTTTTTGAGGCAACGACGGCACTCGCACTAAAAATCTTTCGGGAAGCCCGGGTGGATTTTGTGGTTTGGGAAACCGGCTTGGGAGGGAGGTTGGATGCCACCAATGTCGTGACGCCAGAGTTGTGTATCCTCACTTCACTCGGGCGGGATCACGAAATGATTTTGGGGAAGGGGTGGCGCAGAATCGGAGCGGAGAAGATGGGGATTCTCAAGCGAGGAGTTCCGGCTCTTTCGGCTTGTTGGCCGAGGGTTGCGCAGAAAGCACTAGAGAAAAGAGCGAAGCGGTTGGGTTGTGCGTGGAAGGTCGTTCCCTCCTTGCAAAAGAGCAGCGACACCCTGCCACTGACAGGGAAGCATCAGCGCCAAAATTTGGCATTGGCGGTGGCGGCGGCCCGATACTTGGGACTTCCCGATCGAATCATCGCTCGTGGCTTATCGAAAACCATATGGCCGGGCCGATTTAGCATCCTGCGAGATCGGCCAAGATTGGTTTTGGATGGGGCGCATAACGCGGAAGGGGTGAAAGCGGCGCTCGAGACTTGGGCGGAAGTGTATGGGGCTCCTCCGGGACGGCTGATTTTCGGGTGTCTGAAGGACAAACCGGCGGATGAGATGCTTCGGATCATCCGGAGGACGGGGACTGAAATCTGGGGTGTGGAACTGAACGATCTTCGTGCTTCCGACCCGCTTTCCTGGAAAATTCAACCGGTACAACTTTTTTCAAGCGTGTCGGAAGCTCTTTTGGCGGACCGAAAAGATCCGGAAGCGAAGGGGACATTGATTTTAGGATCCCTCGTTCTGGTGGGGGAGGTGCTGAACACGATGGGGGTGAGGGTTTGGTAGTGCAAAGAGGTGACGGCGTACATTAGCCGGACTTTGGTGATGATTTTCGCCTGCTTATAGGCGTCGACGGATTTTGACAGAAGGGGAAGAAGAGCGCATTTTCTACTGAGTAAACATTTGCCCTGCAAATGCCCAAACCATGAGCACACAAATTAAGTCTATGATTCAATCCTCGATTGGAAGGAAGTGGATTGTGGCCATCACCGGGATTTTGATGATCGGTTTTATCTTCGTTCACATGACGGGAAATCTGCAAATGTTTGCGGGCACGCCGGATAAAATCAATTTGTACGCTCACCTTTTGCACTCCTATCCGCTGGTGCTTTGGGGTTTTCGTTTGGGCTTACTTGGGGTGACCGCCCTCCACATCTGGGGAACACTTTCCTTGGCGCGAGAAAATCGAAGAGCAAAGCCTGTCGACTATGCGGTCGCAGGAAGAAAATCGCGCCTGAAGGTGACATGGACGAGCGTGACGATGGTGATTAGCGGGACGGTAATTTTAGGTTTTGTGGTGTTTCATCTCCTCCATTTTACCGCCCAAGTGGTGGACAAATCGTATGCGAGTATGGAAACGGCTGTGGGTGGCGTGGCGATGCACGATGTGTATCGGATGGTGATCAAAGGTTTCTCAAATCCTTGGATCAGCGGGTTCTATCTGATTGCGATGGCCCTGCTTTTTTCCCATTTGAAGCATGGAGCAGCGAGTGTTTTTCAGACGTTTGGGTTACGAGACAGGCAGTTGGTTCAGGTCATTCAGGCGGGGGCATGGATTTTGGCCTTGGCACTTTTTGTAGGGTTTAGCTCCATTCCTGTCGGGGTGATGCTGGGTTGGATACGGCCATGAAGCTGGATCCGAGAATTCCTGGGGGTCCGTTGGCGGACAAGTGGACAAGGTTTAAGGCGAATGCGCGTTTGGTGAATCCCTCCAA
>CAMDXQ010000050.1 GCA_945878585.1 Akkermansia muciniphila | reverse complement strand
AGCTGTTGGATAACGGGAATTCGAACGCCTGCTCCGATGGTGAAGCTGAAGCAGAAGTCCTGTCCTTGGGAGTCGGGTGCGCCCGTGGCATCGGTGAAAATGAAGCCGACTCTTGATTCGAGATAAGGGACAACGGGCAATCCTTCCTGGATAAAGTTGTAGCGTGGGCCAAAGAGTCCACCAGTGAACCAAGGGTTGGGACCATGGATTACGGGGGCGTACATTCCGCTGAAGAGGAATTCGGTGTTCCCTCGGTTCCATCCTTCATTTCCGATTTCGTCCAACTGCCATCCCACTGTGATCAGTTGGGGGAGGTAGCGGTAATTGTTGGAGTTATTGATGGAGAAGAGGCCAGCCGTCTCTACTGATAGGCTGACCACATCTTCGCCGAAAAGGGAGTTTTGGATCGAATCGGTATCGGAGAGTTCGGGGGAGGAGGTCGCGGTGGACTCCTTCACGGCCACGCCAGACCAACAACTTGTTATTAATGACCAAGAAGTCGCCAAAAAAAGAGCCAAAACCAAGGAAGTTTTACTTCCAGATTTACGCTTTAAAGTGATTATGGATAGTGGCATAGACTTAATAAATTATTCGATCTATTTAGTTTTTAGACACGATTTTTCTGTTTGGGAATAACTTTCTATCTGTATAAGTTTAAAAACTATGAAACAGATCTGGGTTACAGGGGGGGGTGGGTTTATCGGGTCGAATCTCGTCCTCCGGCTACAGGAGGAGTTTCCGGAGGCTTCTTTAACGGTTTTGGATGACTTTCGGAGCGGGTCTTTTTTGAATTTGGAGGGGTACCTTGGGGATTTTGTGGCAGCGGACATCTCCCGATTGGACTGGGAGGCTGAGTTTCGGGGAAAAAGGCCGGATGCGATGTTTCATTTGGCGTCGATTACCGACACAACTTTGCAGGATCAGAAGATTCAGACTCATGACAACGTGGAGGGATTTCGGAGGTTGCTGGAGTATCTTCGTCCTGAAAAAACTCCGATTGTGTATGCGACCAGTGCGGCGACGTATGGGATTCGCGCGGGGGTAAATCGGGTGGGGGATCCGCTGGCACCGGCCAACTCGTACGCATTCTCCAAAGTGCAGTTGGAGAATTTGGCGCGAAAAGTTTTGGAGGAGGAACCTTCGTGGAAAATCGCAGGATTGCGATACTTCAACGTGTACGGCCCACGCGAAGGGCACAAAGGGGTACCGGCGAGCATGGCGTGGCATTTGGCGGGGCAGATGCTGGCGGGGAAACGGCCGAAAATTTTTAAGAGCGGGGAGCAGAAGCGGGATTTCGTATATGTGAAGGACATTGTGGCGTTTACGATCGCCGCGATGAAATCGGGAAAATCAGGAGTTTGGAACGCGGGTTCGGGGCAACCGAGAAGTTTCAACGAGATGGTGGAGGGATTGAACGGGGTGCTGGGGACTAAGTTGAAACCGCAGTATTTCGAATGTCCGTATCCTTTCTACCAGCCCCACACCGAGGCGGATATGTCGGCAACGAAGAGGGATTTGGGGATTCAACCCAAGTATAGCCTGGAGCAGGGACTAAAGGATTACTTTGAGTCGGGATGGCTAACACGTGGGCGGGTCGCGAAGAAAAAGAAAAAGTAAGATTTCTGTTTTTGGGAAGGCTCTGTCCTCCCTTTGATTTTGATTTTCCGCTAGGGTTTCGAGATGGCGTCGAATTTACCCATCGAAGAGATCCGGGAGAAGTTGGGGAAGGCGTTGTGTTCAGGGAGAAAGCGGATTGTGATCGAAGCACCGACGGGTTCTGGAAAATCGACTCAGATCCCGCAAATGCTGTTGGAGGGAGGTTTTTTGGGGGAGAGGGGGCAGGCGGTGATTTTGCAACCGAGGAGAATCGCGGCACGAATGTTGGCGAAACGGGTGGCGGAGGAGCGGGGCGTGGAGTTGGGAAAAGAGGTGGGATATACGATTCGGTTGGACGATCAAACTTCAAAGGAGACGCGAATCCGTTTTGTCACCGAAGGGGTGTTGGTCAGGCAGATGATTTCGAGGCCTCGGTTGGAGGGGGTGCAGGCGGTGATTTGTGACGAGTTTCACGAGAGGCATTTGTACGGTGATTTGACGTTGGGTAGAATTTTGGATCTGCAAGAAGCCGGTAGGCCGGATCTGATTCTCATTGTGATGTCGGCAACTCTGGAGACAGAGAAGTTGGCGGAACGGATCGGGGCGGAGGTGTTGCGTTCGGAAGGAAGAACATTTCCGGTCGAGATTGAATATTTGGACCACCGGGAGGATCTGAGTGGATCGGGGGCGGCAGAGGTGGCGGCGAGGGAGGCGGAGCGTTTGATACGGGCGGGAAAAGGGGACGTGTTGGTTTTTCTCCCGGGTGGGTATGAGATCAGTCGGGCGAGAAGGGATTTGGAGGCGAGGTTGGGTCGATCCGAAGCGGTGGTTTTACCGTTGCACGGAGAGATGTCGCCGAAGGATCAGGATGCGGCTTTGCAGAAATATGATCGACCGAAGGTAGTGGTGGCTACGAATGTGGCAGAGACCTCGTTGACGTTGGATGGGGTCAAGGCGGTGGTGGATTGCGGGTTGGCTCGGATGGCGAAGTACGATCCGAGGCGTGGGTTGGAGACGTTGCTGGTGGAGAGGATCAGTCATGCCTCGGCGGCGCAGCGGGCGGGGAGAGCAGGTCGGACGGCGCCTGGGATTTGTGTGAGATTGGAAACGGAGATGGATTGGTCGAAACGAGCGAAGGTAGAGGAGCCGGAGATACGAAAGTTGGATTTGGCAGAGGTGGCCTTGGTTTTGGCAGCGGCGGGGGCGGGGAGGTTAAGGGATTTTCGTTGGGTGGATGCACCAGAGGAGAATTCCGTGGTAAGGGCGGAGAAGTTGCTGGCCGATTTGGGGGCGACGAAAGGGGTAGGCGGGGAGTTGACGGAGACGGGAAAAAAAATGGCAGGTTGGCCTGTTCATCCGCGTTTGGCACGGATGTTGATGGAGGCTGGGGCGTTGGGGTGTCTGCGAGGGGCAGCGGGGATTGCTGCTCTTTTATCGGGACGGCCTCTGTTGCAGAGGATGGCAGGACGAAAGGGGGAGGGGGCAGAAATTTTATGGGAAGGGGAGGAGGAGAGTGATCTGTTTGTGTGGTTAAGGGCGCTGCGTTTTGCGGAGAGGGAGAAGTTTCATCCCGGGGCATGTGGGAGGATGGGGATTCATGGGGGTGCGGCGAGAGAAGCGGCGGCGGTTCGGGACCGATTGTTGAGCGTTTCTGTGGGGATGGGGCTGAAGGTGGAGGAAACTCCAGCGGCAGGAGAAAAATTGAGAAAGTGTGTCTTGGCGGGATTTTCCGATCATCTCGGCAGGCGGTTGGATGGGGGGACATTACGGTGTCGTCTGTCGGGAGGACGTGGGGGGACGATTGCGCGGGAGAGTGTGGTTAGGAATCGACCCTTGATTCTTGCGGCGGAGATGAAGGAGATTGGAAGGACGGATGGGGATGTGGAGGTGATATTGGGGTTGGTTACGGCGATGGAGGAGAGCTGGTTGCAGGAGATGTTTCCGGAAGATTTTTCGGAGCGAAGTGGTCTGGTTTTTGAGGAGAACGGTAGGAAGGTTTGCCAAGTGGAGCAGAAACGTTTTCGGGATCTGGTCCTAGAGGAAAAAAAACGGGATGTGGAGGCGGGGTCGGAGACAGCGGCGGTTTTGGCGCAGGCGGTGTTGGAGAAGAAGTGTGTTTGGCCGGGATGGAGTGCAGAAGCGGAGGGATTATTGGAGCGGTTGGAAGTCGTGAGGGGTTGGGCAGCACAGGAGGAGTGGCCGGAGTGGGACGAGGATGCGAAGAGGCTCGTTTTAGAGATGCAGTGCGAGGGGTGTCTGACTTGGCGACAGGCGAACGAGAGAAGTGCGCTGGAGTCGATCCAATCGTGGCTGGGGAAAGAGAGGATGAAGAGGTTGGAGAAGTTGGCGCCAGACAGAATTGGAATGCCCGGGGGAAAGTTTTTGAAGGTTCAGTATGGAAAGGGAAGGGAGCCGGTGGTATCGGGAAGGATTCAGGAGTTGTATGGGTTGGAGAAAACGCCGCGGATTGGGGATGGGAAGGTGGAGGTCACGGTGGAAATTCTGGGTCCGAACCGGAGACCGTTGCAGGTGACGAGGGATTTGGGATCGTTTTGGAAAGAGACGTATCCGAAGTTGAAGCCTGAGTTGGCAAGAAACTATCCGAAGCACGAGTGGCGCTGAAGGATTAGGGGGGGGTAGGGGAGTTGGTTTTTGGAGTTGGGGGTTGAGGAGGAGATGGGGGTGCGGAAGAGTCCTTAATGGCGGGGCGGGAGGTGGTTGCCTGGAGAACGGCCGCTTGATCGGCCGCGGTGGCTTCGGGGCGTGGATTCGCCGGGGGTTGCGCGGCGGCTTTGGCCACGGCGGCAGCGAGTTGTTCGGCTTCGACGGAATCTTTATAGGCCTGGAGGGCGGGAGGGAGTTCAGAAATTCCCTCGCCTGAAGCAAAGGAGAGGGCACGGTCTCCCAATCCGGTTCCCCGATTTGCTTCGGGAAACTCTTGGGCGATCTTTTCATACATCTCGAGAGCAGATTTCGTTTTTTCGTCGCGACGGAAAATCTCGGCAAGTTTCATCATGATCCGGAGGCGGTCTCGGCTCTCTTTTTCGCCCATGAGATCGAGGTCCTCTTCATAGAGATGGGTGGCATCTTTCTTTTCGTTCAGATCCCGATAAATATCGGCACTGCCTTCCAAGATAATTTTATTTTTTGGAAAGTCCTCGATGAGCTGGTTGACGGCAGTGCGGGTTTCGGAAATAGAGCCGGAGTTGGCCAGAAGACGAGCTTTGCGGAGTCGGAGCCATGGGAGGTTGGGGGATTTTGCAGTTTGAGCGGCATCGAGGTTTTCGTAGAAGTTTCGGGGAAAGGGGCGATAGAGGGGATCTCCGACAAAGGTGACCATCCAAGACAGGGCGATCTGGGACTGGTAGGCGGATTCAGCGAAGGTGAGACCAGAAAGAAGGCCACTGACAAAGAGGCTGATGTCCGGTGTGAAACGGAGATACGGTTCGTAGACGGCGCCCATGGTCGCGGTGACGCCGTGGCTCAGAAGTGGACCGACCCAATTTTTTGTTTCGGAGCGAACGGTTTCAGCGCTGAAG
This sequence comes from Akkermansia muciniphila, assembly GCA_945878585.1. Classification (GTDB taxonomy): domain Bacteria; phylum Verrucomicrobiota; class Verrucomicrobiia; order Methylacidiphilales; family Verrucolacustridaceae; genus Verrucolacustris. The sequence continues at coordinate 3,545 of CAMDXQ010000050.1, read as the reverse complement.
GAATGGATATGGTAGGCGATGGCGCCTTTTCGAAAGCGGGTGGTAGGAAGTTCAAAGGGGCCCTCGAAGTTCCAGGTGTACCAACCTGCGTAGAATGCGATTTGATCCCAAGGGATCCATTTCGATGCGACTTCGGGTTTCCGATCGATTTCGATATCAAATCCGCGTGCTTGAAAGAGGACGGCAGCCTGCTCGATCCAATCGTCTCCCATGCGGTAGGGGTCGTCTTTTTTCTCGATGGTGCGGATGTCAAAGAACGCGCGCCCAGTGAGTTCCGTTTTTTCGGTTTCGACGGCGTCCTGAATCATGCGGCGGACAATTTCTGGAGTGGGACCGTCGAGACGGGTGACGAGGATAAGGTAGTTGGCAAAAAACTGTCCAAAGGGGCGAATCCGTTTGTCGGCGAAGTAGGGGTTGGAGACGAGGCCGTAGGTGGGGAGTCCGCGGAGAGGGAGGAGGGCGAGTTCGGAATCGACGGCGGCGGCGTTCGGGCGGAGTTGGGACATCAGAGCTTCGGGGGCAACGACGGCCGGGTCTTCGGCGATTTTGAGAGGGACGCCCCGCATCAGGACCATGATCCAGATCGGATTTTCTTGGGATTGTTGGACGGGGAGATTGTCGGGGAGGCCGAGGATGGGGTTCGGGAGGATGGTTTCGCTGCGTTTCAGCCATCCGCGAGAGACGAAGATTTCGTCGAGGGGCTGGCGGATTTTGGTTTCGAAGTCGAGGCGGGTAATTTCTTCCGTGATGGGACAATCGATTCCGAGGAGTCGGTCGGGCGGGATAGAGCGGGCTTTGGCGTAGGTTTCCGCGAGGGATTGGGAATCGGGGTCGGCTCGGTTGTAAACAACGACGGTATGTGCAGCTAGGTCAGGGGCTTGTGAGTCGGTAGGAGAAATGGGTTCCGCCCTTGCTGAAAGAGGAAGGGAGATAAAAAGAAGGATTGGAAGAAGGGCGAAACGGCGAGGCATAGCGGAAGAGTAGAGGAAAAGGGGTGGAGAGAGAAGATTACAGGCTGAGTTGCAATGAGTCGTAGGCGAGGCGGATCGAAGGGGGGAGAGTGGCATCCCGTTCGGCGTGGAGGGTTTGGTGGGTGAGGTGAGTCAGCCAGGTTTGGCCTGCTTGGAGATCTTGGGAGATATCGATGGCCTGGGCGATGGTGAGGTGGGTGGGGTGGGGTTCCTCGCGGAGTCCGTCGATGATGAGGACGGGGATACGGCGGATGAGATCGCGGATGGGTGTGGGAACGGCAGCGCAATCGGGTAGGTAGGCGACACGAGGTTGGCCATTGCGGTCGATTCGGAAGCCGGTGGTGGTGATGGAGCCGTGGGGAACGGGGAGGGGGGTAAAGGTCAGAGATCCTAAGGAAAAGGGGCCGGTGATGGAGTGAGGTTCTGGGCAAACGTAGGCAGGGCTCCGTTCTTTGATGTTGAAGGCGTAGTCGAAGGCTTTTTCCAACCGGGAAAGAGTGAATGGATCGGCATAGAGGGGGATGCGGTTTCCGTTTTTCACAGAGTAGGTTCGAAGATCATCGAAGCCGGCGATATGATCGGCGTGGCTGTGGGTATACAGGACGGCATCAAGTCGCGGGATGGCAGCGCGAAGGGCTTGGGAGCGGAAATCGGGTGAGGTATCGATGACGATGCTCAGCGGGCCGTCTTCGATCCAAACGGAGGAGCGGAATCGTTGGTCACGTGGGTCGGCGGAGGTGCAGACGCGACAGGAGCAGGCGAGAAGGGGAACGCCTTGGGAGGTTCCGGTGCCCAAAAAGGTCAGACGCATAGATTCTGATAGCGCTGGGCATGGCGGGTGGCGACCTTCCTTTGGCCTTTTCGGAAGGAGAGAGAGGAAGATTTTCGCTATCTTCCCGGAGTCTTCTGCTATCTATGTAGAATCATGCTAAGGCGATTACGGATTCAGAATCTGGCGGTGGTGGAGGAGTTGACCTGGGAGTTGGGGAAGGGTTTCAATGCATTGACGGGGGAGACAGGAGCGGGGAAATCGATTTTGGTGGATGCCTTTTTGCTTTTGTTGGGGGAGCGGGCGGACCGGGGGTTGGTGAGGACGGGGGCGGAGGGGTGTGTGGTGGAGGGGGAGTTGGGGGGGGCGGAGAGGTTTCGGGGGTGGTTGGAAGAGAAGGGAATTGATGCGGATGGGGACGGGACTTTGGTGATTAAGCGGCAAGTCGGGCTTACGGGGACGGGGCGGCAATTTTTAAACGGATCTGCGGTTACGTTGGCTGTGTTGAAAGAGTTGGGGGACCGGTTGGTGGATTTACATGGGCCGCATGATCATCAAACCTTGTTATCTCCGGTTGCACAAAGGGAGGCCTTGGATGGGTTTGGGGGTCTGAAGAAGTTGGTTGGGGAGGTGAGGCAGGCCTGGAGAGAAAAGAGGGAGGCAGAAGAGGCCCAAGAGGTTTTTAAGGCGAAGTTGGCAGGAGCCGATGGAGCGACGAGGGAATCGATCGATCATCAGGTGAAGGAGTTGGAGGATGCTAAGTTAGTCGTGGGGGAGGATGAGCAGTTGGAAAGGGACTATGCAGCCGCAGGTCATGGGAGGAGGATTCTCGAGCTGGCAGGGGAGGTAAGTGGTCTTTTGGAGGGAGGGGAGGAGAATGTTTTGGAGAAGCTGGGAAAAGTGCAGAAGGGTTTGGCAGAGTGGGAACGACTGGACGGGGCGGCAGGGGAGTTGCGGGAGAAAAATGAGCTGGCGGTCGAGACGTTGCGGGAGCTGGTGCGGGAGGGGGAACGGCGGGCGGAGGAGGTGGGGTTGGACGGGCAAAGGTTGGCGGCTTTGGAGGCGCGGCTGAATTGCGTGTTGGGTTTACGCAGGAAGTATGGCGGGAGTGTAGAGGCGGCTTTGGAAAAGTTTGCTGAACTGAAAAAAAGGCAGTGGGAGTTGGCGAATGCGGAGGGGACGGAGAAAGAGTTGGCGTTGGCCGTGAAGAAGGCGGGGGAGAAGCATCGATTGCTTGTCGGGAAGTTGGGGAAGGACAGAGAGAAAGCGGCGCCTCTCTTTGCGCGGGAGGTGACGGAACAGTTGCGTGGATTGGGCTTTCAGCAAAGTCGTTTGGAGGTGGTGGTGCAGAAGGTGGAGAGTCCGGGGGCGGAGGGAGGAGAGACAGTGGAGATGATGTTTGCACCGAATCCTGGGGAACCACCGCGGCCGCTGCGGGCGATCGCCTCGAGCGGAGAGCTGGCGAGGGTTATGTTAGGAATGAAGACGGTTTTGGCGGAGAGGGATGAGGTGCCGATTTTGATTTTTGATGAAGTGGACGCGAATGTTGGAGGGGAGACGGCGAAGGCGGTGGCCATGAGGCTGGCGGGATTAGGGAAGACGCATCAGGTGTTATGTTTAACCCATTTGCCGGCGGTGGCAGGCGTTGCGGATGCGCATTTTTGTGTGACGAAGACGGTGGAGAAGGGGAGGACGTTCGCCCGATTGGAGAGAGTGGAGGGGGAGAGTCGGGAAAAGGAGTTGAGCCGGATGTTGGGAGGGGAGGGAAAAGCAGCACGGGCGATGGCTCGGGAACTGATGGAGCG
>CAMDXQ010000049.1 GCA_945878585.1 Akkermansia muciniphila | reverse complement strand
TGAGTTGGGCTTTGTGCCCAAGAGTTACCCTGAGTTGGGCGATGAGGCGAGGGGAGACGTGGGAGCCTTTTTGCAGCAGTTGGAAGATCATGATGATGTGCATCGGATCTGGGCGGCGGTTCGATAACCGTGCGACGGGCTGGCAAAAGCGTCGCCAAGCAGAATTTACCCGAAAAAATATGCTTAAGGTGCGGCAGACCTTTCTCTTGGAGGAAAAAGTGGGAGCGGGATTGGGACGAAGTGAAGTACTGCAGTGACGCGTGTCGAAGGGTGAAGCTATTCGTCCAGAAGGGCCTGAAAACGTAGACCCTTGATCTTGTCGAAATGTCGTGGATTCCGGGTGATCAGGGGTTTCTGGAGGGCTAAGGCTGTGGCGGCGATCCAAAGATCATTTTGTCCCACGAGTTTGTAGGAAGGTTGATCTTGCAACGACGAGCAGAGGCGGGCGTAGATCGGAATGACTGGCTCGGCGTTGAGGATGGGTAATCCGATACTGAGGAACTGGCGAACTCGTTCCGGATCGTGTTTGGCCTTCTCGGCGCCGTGCCAGAACTCGCCCAAAACAACCCAGGGGAGGCCGATGGATTGATCAGCGTTCCGGTTGGCGAAGGATTGGGCCCAGGACTGTTTTCTCCAGAGACCCACCAGTAGGGTCGTATCGGCAATCAGATCCATGGGTTATGTTTGGATCCTGACCTCTGGGTGATGGCTTTTTCCATCTTGTCGTTGCCGGGGAGACGGTCGGTTTGGTGGGTTTCCACAAAACGGAGGAAGGAGCCGAGGGTGCCGGGTTCGGGCACGACGCGTTTGACTACGCTCGAAAAGGATTCGTTCCCCCCCTTTTTCCAGGCTTTCAACCGGGCGTAAGCAGGTTCATCCAAGGTGATCGTCTTCATTTATTCGTGTATACACGAGTAGGTGCATGAAGCAAGGATCAGAAAAGGAGCTGTCGGTGAGCCGAGGATAGTTCCCGCCAGTGACCAGGTTTTAGGTCTCCTAATTCCAGAGCACCGATCCTGACACGCAGCAGACGCAGGGTGGGGTGGCCGACGGCAGCGGTCATTTTGCGGACCTGCCGGTTTTTCCCTTCGGTTAATTCGAGGGCGATCCAGCAGTCAGGGATGGTTTTGCGCACACGGATGGGGGGATCTCTGGGCGGAATCGTGGGTTGAGGATCGATCAGGAATGCTCGGCAGGGGAGAGTTTGATGGTCGCCGATCGAAACCCCTTGGAAGAGGCTTTTCAAGGTGGCTGAAGTGGGCACTCCTTCCACTTGAGCCCAGTAGCAGCGGGTGTGGGCATTTTTCGGGTCCAAGAGACGAGTGTTAAGTCCGGGCTCATCGCTGAGGAGAAGGAGGCCTTCCGAGTCGGCATCGAGTCGGCCAAGGGGATAAACATCTTTGGGGAATCCAAACTCAGCGAGGGTGCGGTTAGGGGAGCCATCGGGTGTAAACTGCGAGAGGACTCCGTATGGTTTATGAAAAGCGAGGAGCATGAGGAAACGTATCCCACGATGGTTGATCGGCCAAGGGAACTCCCGTAGAACAATCTTTATGGAATATCCAATGATCTCTCCATCCGATGCAGAAGTACGAAGGGGTAAGGGTGAGAAACTCCATTTTGTGGATGTGCGGTCTCCTGCCGAATTTCGCACTGTGCACGCAAAAGGAGCCCACCTTTATCCATTGGAAGGAATTCAACCGAAAATGATTGTCGAAAAGTTAGGTATATCTCCACAGGCGCCCGTGGTGCTGCTTTGTGCGGGTGGAAATCGGGCGAAAAAAGCCGCTGAGAAGTTTATTGCAGAGGGAATTCCTGACTGTTTGGTGGTCGAAGGTGGAACAAAGGCTTGGGAGGCGGCCGGTTTACCTGTGGTGCGGGGTAAAGGAGTAATCTCAATCGAGCGCCAGGTTCGGATCGGAGCAGGTGCGTTCGTCCTCCTTGGAGTAGGACTGGGTCTTTGGGTAGCGCCAATTTGGTTCATTCTGAGTGCCTTTGTCGGGGCGGGACTCATCTTTGCCGGAATTTCAGACTGGTGTGGAATGGGGTTATTGCTGGCCAAGATGCCTTGGAATCAGACCACAGATGTTGCCTGTAAAATCTCCTCTCCTTAACGAAGAAGTTTTTCTTTGGTCGCTTGGTCCAGCGCAGGGGTGTTTAGGATGAACTGCCGGGCCGCTGCGGGGTCGTACTGGATCCAGCGGTTGACGGCTGCCAAGACAGCACTGCTTCTTTTTGCAGGGGCAGAAATCTCAACAGCCCACTGGGCGGCAGCGCCAGCATCGTAAGGGGAGAGGGAGCCGCAGTAGGCGTTTAAGGCGTTATCCCGTAGTTTTGGATCGGTGAGAGATCGGACCCATTGACCGGCGGCTTGGGGATCTGTCCTCGCCCAAGTTCCGGCGACTGCACCGATGGCGGCATTTCGATCGGACTCCTTCCCCAAAGAGAGAGACCAGCTGACGGCTTCCATAGGATCCATCGACGTCCAGCGCCCTGCGACCGAACCGATGCGGGAGGTGAAAAAGGGTTGTCCCATCGAGCTGGCAAGCCAGTTTGCAGCCGCTTGAGGATCGGTTCCAATCAAGGTGCCCAGAGCGGACTCGAAAAACTTTCTTTGAATTGGACCCAACGCCAGTTTGGAGCCAAGGACGACTTCGGTGGAGTGACCCAACCCCCAAGAAAGAGCTGACGAGGGATCTTTCCTCACCCAATCCGCAGCCAATTTCGAAATTAGAGCCCACTGGACATCTCCTGGCTGTTGGATCAACCAGCTGGCCGCCCCTGCGGGATCTCGTCGGGTCCACTCGCCGAGAATCGCATCGAGTGTTTTTTCACGGACGGGGCCCGGCAGAGCCCTTGCCCATTGCATGGCAGTCGCAAAGTTCTTTCCTGCGTGGGGAGGGGCGGTGGCGGCACTGGCAATGCCTCGGGCGGATGCAGGACGAAGAGAGGAGATACTTTTGGCAGCAGCGGTGGAGTCGATTTTTGCCCAGGTGGAATAGACAGTGCGGATGGATGAATCCCTCAGGGAAGGGGAACCCAAATTTCCTGCCCATCGGGCAGCAGCCGCGGGATCTGCCTTCGTCCAGATCGCAAGAGCCTCCATCAGCATACTCTCCTCCGCACCCTGCAAGGCGGCAGTGTAGGCGTACTGGCAGGCAGCCTGAGGTTCAAGGGCAGCCCAGCGTTGGACAAGCCAGCGTTCCGTCTGATCGGCAAGGGGACTCGGGGTCCAGGTGGAGAGTTGGGTGAGGCGCGAGCGGATTTCCGAAAGGGGAAGTGTCCGAATCGTTTTTTCATCCCATTTCGTCTCTTTCTTTGCCGAGTTGGTGATGGTGGAAGAATGAGAAACTCCCTTTGTGGTATTGGAGGAGACGAGCAAGGAGGAGGGTGTAGTAGTTTCGGTCGATGAATCGGCTTCGGGAGGAAAAAAGAGGGGTCGGCCGAAAAAAGTGCCGAGAATAAATCCGAAAAAGAGAGCGGCGGGAACGAGGAGGGACTGGGTTGAAAACCCTACTTTTGTTGGTTGAGAAAGCGGAGTGCGTTTTGACGGATTTCCATCTGTTCGGCGCTGGACTTTTTCTCCCATATTTTCACCATCATACCGATTCTTGGGTTTTTGCCAAAAAGCTTTGCGTGCTGACCGAAGAAGTTCCAGTAGAGCGAGTGAAACGGGCAGGCATCGGGTCCTTCTTTCTTTTTCGGATCAAAGCGACAGGAGGAGCAGTGGTTTCCCATTTTGTCCTGATAGGCGGCCCCCGCGGCGTAGGGTTTTGTCGCAAAGAATCCGCCATCGGAAAAAAGAATCATCCCCAGCACGTTGGGAACCATGACCCAGTCATAGGCGTCGATATACATCTCCGTATACCAGCGGAGCACCGCCTTCGGATCATATCCGCCAAGGAGGAAGTAGTTCCCTAGTACCATCAGGCGTTGGATGTGGTGATTGTAGGCGTAGTCGATGGCGCCATGGATCGCCTGGGAGACACAGCGCATTTCCGTTTCGCCGTTGTATGCCCAACGTGGAAGTGCTCGATCCGCTTTTAGAAAGTTGACCTCGCGATATTCGGGCATTTTGAGCCAGTAGATGCCATGAATGAACTCACGCCATCCCAAGATCTGACGGATGAAGCCCTCGACGGAGTTCAGTGGAGCTTTTCCATCTCGGTAAGCCTTTTCTGCATTCTCGATACACTCTTGGGGTGTGAGAAGGCCCAGATTCAGAAGAGGAGAAAGGACGGAGTGAAACAGAACGGCTTGCCCCTCGACCATGGTGTCCTCCCAAGGGCCGAAGTGAGCCAACTTCTTTTGGATAAAGTCTTTGAGCCACTGAAGTGCTCCGGCTCGCGTCACGGGAACCCAGAGTTGGTCTGCCTTTCCGGGATGATTGGGGAAAAGGCGGGAAACGTCTTTAGCCACCGCTTGGACGATCGGATCTTGGATCGGCGGGGGAAAGGGCGGGACGGAGGGATTCGCTTTCGCAAATTCGCGGTAGGTCTTGCGATTTTGATCGTCGAAGTTCCAGTCGCCTCCTTCCGGTTTGCCTTTCGCATCGATAAGAATATTTCGTTCTGTCCGAAGACGGCGGTAGTGGGACTCCATGAGAAGATGCTTTTTGCCCGCGGCCCAAGAGGCGAACTCTTTGCGGGGAACGAGGAATTGGGGGCTGGGGTGGGTGTGAATCGGAATCCCGAGCTTCTTGGAAAGAGCCGAAAGGGAGTGAAACATGTCGTACTCGTTGGGATCGAGAAGATGGATTTCTCGGATCTGATGTTCCTGAATCCAGTTTGAAAGGATGGCGGAGTAATCGGTGCCGAATGGGGAATCGGTCAGGGGATGATAGAGGGTATGAAACTTCTTTTTCTTTAGATCGGCGGAGTAGTGTCGCATGGCGGAGTAGAGAAGGGTGAGCTTTTGCTGGTGGTAGCGAAGATGGGACCCGCGGGGGGTAGACTCGATCATTCCGACGAGGAGGTCGGGGGATGGGGAGGAAAGAAGGGGATGGGTCGGAAGAAGTTGGTCCCCGAGGATCCAGATTAGCCTCATCACCTTAAGCTAGGGGAAATCAGGAAGGGTCAAGCATAGGGAAGAGATTTCTTGTCCTGCGAAAAGAGGCGGGAATGATAGGGGGATGTTGACCTTTCCTGAGGAGATCGTTCTCTTGGCCTTGGATGATAAAACGGGGAAATTTGTGGAGTTGCCTCCTTTGGCGATGGATCAGGCGTTGGCGGGAGCGGCCTTGCTGGAGTTGGCATTCCAAAATCGGATCGATACCGATTTGACCCATCTGACACTGGTCGATCCGAAGCCCACCGGGCAAGTGATGTTGGATCCTCTTTTGGAGAAGATCGTGGTGGCGAAAGACAAAAAGGACGCCAAGTACTGGGTGGGTATTTTTGCCGCAGATGGGGAGAGGTTAAGGGAAGAGGTGTTAGCTCGTTTGGTTCAGCGGGGGATCTTAAAGAAGGAGGAGAAAAAGTTTCTCTGGGTGATTCCCGGGCGTCGGTATCCGATGGTGAAGGATCAAGAGGAACGTGAAGTGAGGAGCAGGATTCGGTCTGTGATTGTGGATGGGGAGGTGCCAGGACCTCGGGATGTGGTTTTGATTAGTCTGGCGAGTGCGTGTCAGTTGCTACGGTCGGTTTTTTCCGATGCAGATTTGTTGAAATACAGCTCCCGGATAGCAGAGGTTTCCAAGATGGATCTGATTGGTCGGGCGGTCTCGAAATCGGTCGCAGAGGTGCAGGAAGCGGTGATGCGTGCGGTGCTTTATTCGGTTTAAAACTTTCCACAACCGCAGGAGCCGGGGCCGCAACCGTGGCTAGAGGATTGAGCAACTGAATTTCTGTTTGAACCGATGATTCCAAGGCCTCCACTAATCAGGCGCCGAATCGGTTGGCCTGTTTGCGGATGACGGGTGAGGGGTGAATCCTTCATCGATTGTTGAATTTCAAATTGGACGGGAGATTCTCCTGTCTTGGATGGAATCGTTTCGTACAGATAGGTGGCCATCGGCCAAGATTAACCTAGGGATTCAAACTGGACCGAGTGAAAAAAATGGTGAGATCCAATCGACCGTTTGATCTTCGCTGAAAATAGGACAAGATGGTGTTCCCTTGAGACCCGACGATTTTCATTATGCTTTAGAGAATACGAAAGTGATTCTTCCTCCACAGAAGAGGTTGGAGACCTTTGGAACAACGGTGCTCAACTATCATTTGATCACGGAGGAGATGGATGCGGTGAATCGAATGCGGGTGAGGGAGGGTCGGATCCACGCTCAAAAACCGGAACTGGTTACACCGGAAGGTTTTGCGAAGCTCCTTCTGGATGGTTTCGGAGAAAAAGCGGAAAGATATGCGGATGCGGTCAGTGAATTTGCGTCCCAGATCGCCATTCTGAAGTATGGGTTCACCTTTCGAAAGAATGAGACGAGGCGATACGATGTGACCGGGGCGTTGGCGGAGGTTTCGGACAGGGTGAAAAGGGATGTGGAGGCCAAAGGGGACCCCTTGTCGGCGGTTTTAACGGGGGTGGATGACGGGTGGGAGGTGTGTTTATTGAAGTTTGCCCTGGATATGGTGCTGGCGTCCGGGGGAGATCATGTCCGCGATTTGAAAAGACGTGGTCTTTTGTAAGACAAGTAAAACTCGGATTTGCTGGTTCCTTGCTTAGAGTTCGAGTCATTGAAGTCGATGACCAAAGCGTGGTTGGGGTGGGCGGGGAGAGTTCTCTTTACCGTTGGGGCAGTATGGTTTTTAGCCACCAAGTTAAATTGGAATGAATTTGGGCAGATCGTCCGACAAACGGATGCTCGGTGGCTCTGGCTTGCGGGGTTGAGTTATGGGGGGGTGGTAGGGATTTCGATTGTGCGGTGGCACCTTCTTTTGGAGGTGGCGGGGGCGGCTGTGGGCTGGGGGCGTACGGCTCAACTTTCTCTGGCGGGGCTTTTCTTTAACAGTGTTTTGCCCGGAATGATGGGGGGAGATGTGATGCGGGCATACTGGGCTGCACAGGATGCGCCAAAAGCACGTGCTGCGGCTGTGGTATCGATTTTACTCGAGCGAGTCCTAGGGCTGACGGCGACCGTATCGGTGGGGGCAGCCTTAATTCTGCCACACTGGTCGGATTTGACCGACCATCCCGTGACACGAGCGGGGGCGTATGCTTTCTTGATCGTTGCAGGGATTCTTTTTGTTTTGCTGCTCATTTTGGGTCATCCCGCTTCAGGAAAAATTCTGACCGGACAGGCTCTGGTGGGGTGGAGAAAGGTGGCAGGAGAGGGAGCGGAGGCTTGTCATATCTGTCTAACTCATCCGGTCGGGGCCGGAGCTGGGTTGGGGCTGAGTGTGTTGGCTCAACTTCTTCTCGTGGCTCTTTTTTATTCGGTTTCGCAAGCAATGGGGTTGGCGGTGGGTTTTTGGCAGCTCGCATCGGTTCTTCCGATGGTGGCCATGATCACCGTATTGCCGATCACCTGGAATGGGTTGGGCCTTCGGGAGGCGGCCTTCGTGACTTTTTTAGGAACGTTTGGAATCGCGACTGCACAGTCTGTGGCCATCTCTCTGACCGGCTTTGCGGTCATTCTGGCGTGGAATCTTCTGGGAGGAGTGGTTTATCTGGTGGCGGGGGTGGGGAAAAAAGTCAATTAGATTACTGAGCGGATACGACCTGCAAACGAAGGAATCTACTGGGCAGGCTCTTGGATTGAGTATCCCGTACTACGACTTCTTCCATTCCATCCCCTGTGTCCGTGATGGATCGAACTTGAATTGATGAAGAACTCCAATCAGGCAATTCTAGGCTGGATGAAGCTTGTGGGCGGTACGTGACGCCGTGCTGAGCATAAGACCCGTCCCCGCTTGTTGTTCCACCTGTCCAACGCTTGTAGGTAAGCGTTAGGTAGCCCTCAGAATCAACACCTTCCTTAATTGCATTGGGCGAGTCAGGTAAATTGGGATCGCGTCCCAAAGCCATTTCCAAAAGGTTCGCCATGCCGTCCTTGTCCGTGTCCAGAGATGGGGACTGATTCGAGACAAGGAGACCCATCTGATAGGACCACCATTCGTAAGGAGAGCTGTCTACAATGGAGCCTGTGGCGGAGTTATATTCCATCATGGTGTAGGCAGTATCAGGGGCGATCTTAAGGGTGAGGGATTCTGTGCCTTCAGGGTAGTTCATATCGTACTTGGGGCTGACGACAATTTCAGCCGAGGAACTCCCAGCAGGAATGCGGACACTTTGACCGTCTACATCGAAGCCGGTGATTTCGTAATCATCGGTTGAGGCTGAGTTTAGAAGCGCATCGCGGCTGACTTTGACTGAGATTGCAGAGGCTGTGGAGCCGGTGCGACGTACCTCAAACCGAATAGGGTCATAAACACCAAAACGGAAACCGAAGGGGTCCGGATTCATTCGGCCTTCCTTGCCGGCATTATCCGTCGCAACAATTCCAACACCCGACCCATCATCATCCTGAATAGTTAAGGTGAAGGGTTGAAACGTAGAATCAGATTCAGGATTGGGCGTTCCTGTAAGCACGACAGTTTCATTGAATTCAATAACGTTATCGTTAACCAAGCTGAAAGGAATGGGCTGTTGCGTGTTTCCAGGTTGAAAAGAAACAGGGGTTGTCGGGAAGGTGTAGTCTAGTCCATTGCTTGCTGTTCCGTTTAACGAGAAGGAAGCCGAAATCTGTTCTGAAACGTCCCCCGTTCGAGTCGCGTATGCAACGACGCCAGAAAAAGCTGTAATAGACCATGCTGAAAGATCCTTGCCAGACTGACCAATTGGATAGCTGTGGAGTAACTGACCATTGTT
>CAMDXQ010000048.1 GCA_945878585.1 Akkermansia muciniphila | reverse complement strand
TTTTTTTTAGCTGGGAAGGTTAGTAGCGACGGGGGGTGCCTTTGTCAGCGTAGGGGGACATTTTTTTGCCACCCCGCTCCAAGGGAACAGAGGATGAAGTGGAGGAGCATTTCGATTTCTTGCCCGAGCAGCAGGAATCTTCTGATTTGCAGCACTCGTTGCACGCCTTGGTGCAGTTCGGTGTAGGGCAGCAAGGAGCATTCGTAGGGCAGCATTCGTTGCACTTTTTCTGGCATGGTTCTGCTTGGACGAAGGATACGAAGGGAAGAAGTAGGAGGACGGGTAGAGTCAGGTGATGGATGAATTTCATATCACAAGAATATCGTTGAGAGGAGCGGGGTCAACGTCCTGCTGTAGATGCGTCGAGGGACTGCAGTTGGGCGGATGCGGCGTTTGCGTCGGCGGGTCGATCGAGTTCGCGATAGAGGGCGGCGAGAAGGTTCCAGCCAGCCCGATTTTTCGGTTCGAGCTGAGTGGCCCGTTCGGCGTGGGGAAGGGCTTCAGCATAGCGATCTAAGCCTGCATATGCGGTGGCCAGATTGAGCCAAGCGCGGGCTTCTCCTGGAGCGAGTTGAGCGGCCTGTTCTGCGGCAGAGAGAGCGGTGGAGAAATCGTGAGCGGCATTGAGGCTGGCTGCCAACTGAACCCAGGCTCGGGGATCTTCCGGGCCGCGTCGGGTGGCGGTTTCTGCGGCTTCACGGGCATCGCTGAGATGGCCCGTTGCGAGGCGGGCGGCAGAGAGGATCGACCAGGCACGAGAGGACTCCGGATTCAGGCGTGTGGCATCCTCGGATGGGAGAACCGCTTTTTCGAATTCGCCTTCGGAAAGATAAAGTTCGCTCAGCCCTTCGGCAGTATCGGCATCTTCCGGATCGAGCCGATAGGCTTGGATCATTTCTTGGATGGCCAAATCGCTACGGCCGGAGCTGAGGAGAAGGCCGGAGAGGAAGCGGTGGGGCTCGGCTTGAAGGGGTTCTTTGAGAATCGCGAGGCGAACGTCGGATTCAGCTTCAGACAGCTTTTGGAGGGCGAGGCGAGTGATGGCGCGGCGGAGGAGAAGTCCGGCGTCCTCGGGATGTTTTTCGATGACTTGGGAGATTGCCTTTTCCGACTGAGCAAAATTCTGGTCGAGCACGGTTTGTTCGGCAGAGGAGACAGCGGGATCGAAGAAGGTGTTTTTATCAGTCCATTTGGCAAGGGAGCGGATGTCGGAAAAGTGCCCCGGTTGGCGGGTGGCATCCCAGAGGTGCGAGAGGGCGGAGATGGCTACCGCTTCAGAGCGGGCGGGAGCACTCCTAGCCAATAGGGGAAGAGAACCGCGGGAAGCGAGACCGACGATCTGGTGTTGGGCATTGAGAACGGGGGAGCCGGATTGGCCGGGCATGAGGGGGATGGTGGTGGAAAGGATTCCATCTTTTGCTTTTGCCCGGGTTTCACCACGGGAGGTGAGGGGCAGATCAATGGAAAGAGGGAACCCAGAGACGGTGAGGGATTCGTGGGAAGAAGGATCGGTCTCTGCAAGGACAAGGAAATCGTCGGACTGAGCTGAGGTCTGAAGCAAAACAGCATCGGCGGAGAAATCGCCGGGGCACACCGATTTGGCGGGAAAGATTTTGCCGAATGCGTTCCGGATCAAAACCCGTTTCCGTCCCGCGACAACGTGGGCGGCCGTGAGAACAAGTCCGTCGGCTGAAACAAAGGAGCCGGAGCCGATCCCCCGGCCTTGATCGTCTTGAATTTGGACAAGAGAGCGTGAGATTTTTGGATCGAGGTTTCCTAGGGTCATACGATCGGGTCGGAGCATAGTCGCGAGAGAGCGAGAGAGCGGGTCACCCAGTTGACCTGCTCGTTCGAGTGCGGTTTTTGCTTGGGCAAGTTTTCCCTGATGCAAGAGGCTTCGGCCAAGGATCCGTTGGACTTCGGGGTCTTGGGGGGCGACGAGGATGGCGTGCCGTGCGGCTTTTTCGGCCTCGGGATATCGTCCGGCGAAGTCGAGAGCTCGGGCTTTGAGTTTGCGGGCTTCGGGATCGTCCTGATTCCACCAGAGGGCTTGGGTGGCCGCGACAAGGGGGCGGTTATTTCCTCGCGGAGGCCAGAGTTTGTCTTCCTGTTCGCCGAGGCAGGTTGCGGCGAAGAAAAAGAGGGATAGGAAAAACGGGAGGTTCATGCCGAGGTCGTTCGGCGAAAATGTTAGAGTAGGGTGGCTTGCGAAGCGGGGGGTTTGAGTCCGAGAACTTCGTAGGCACGGGGAAGGGCGACGCGGCCCTGTTGGGTGCGTTGGAGATAGCCTTCGAGAATGAGGTAAGGTTCGTGAACCTCTTCGAGGGTGCCGGGCTCTTCGCCGACGGAAGCGGCGAGGGAGTGGAGACCGGCGGGTCCGCCTTTGCATTTCCCTGTGAGGGCTTGAAGGAGACGTTTGTCCATTTCGTCCAGCCCATGTTGATCGATTTCGAGCATTTCGAGTGCGGCCACTGCGGTGGCGGCGGAGGCGGTTCCTTGCGTGCGGGCGAGGGCGTAGTCACGAACCCAGCGGAGGAGGTTGTTCGCGATGCGGGGCGTGCCTCGGCAGCGACGGGCGATTTCGGGGGCAGCGGCCTCCTCGAGTTTAACTTCCAGGAGGGAGGCGGAGCGTCGAACGATCGAAGTGAGATCTTCGACGGTATAGTAGTCGAGACGGTGTGCGACGCCGAACCGGGAGCGGAGGGGGGCGCTGAGTAAACCGGCACGGGTTGTGGCACCGATCAGGGTGAAGCGGGGGAGATTTAGGCGGACGGAACGGGCAGCGGGGCCTTGGTCGATCACGATATCGATGCGGAAATCTTCGATGGCGGGGTAGAGATATTCTTCGATCACTTTCGAGAGGCGGTGAATTTCATCGATAAAGAGGATATCGCCTTCTTGAAGGCCAGTGAGAAGTCCTGCGAGGTCGCCGGCTTTTTCGATCGCGGGACCAGAGGTGGTGCGAACGGTAGCGTTCATTTCTGCGCCGAGGATGTGGGCGAGAGTGGTTTTCCCAAGTCCGGGAGGACCGCTGAGAAGAAGATGATCGAGGGGTTGGGTGCGGGCGCGGGCAGAATCGAGAAGAATGCTGAGGCGGTCTTTGAGTTTGGGTTGACCAGTAAAGTCGGCGAGCCGGGAAGGGCGGAGGGATTGGTCGATGGCATCGCCGGAGGAGGCGTTGAGTTTTTCGAGAGGCTTGGCGGACATAGGGGAAGGATGGCGGAAGGAGGAAAGTTTGAAAGTGGGAAGGTGACCCGCTATGCCCGCTGGAGATGAAAGCAACATGGGCAGCAGTTTTTGATTGGGACGGGGTGATTTTGGACAGCTCCCGGCATCATGAGGAGAGCTGGGAGCGGTTGGCAAAAGAAGAGGGGAAGCTGTTGCCGAACGGACATTTTCTACGGGGATTTGGTCGGCGAAATGTGGAGATCATGAGGGATATGCTTCACTGGTCGGAGGATCTGGCAGAAATTCAGAGGCTGAGCTTGCGAAAAGAGGAGTTGTATCGGGAGGTGGTGAAGGATTGGGGGATCGAGTCCCTACCCGGGGTTCGGGTGTGGTTGGAGCGGCTGAAAAAAGAGGGGATTGCGTGTGGGATTGGGTCATCCACGGAGGAGAAGAATGTTCGGTTGGGCTTGGGGTTGCTGGGGTTGGAGGATTTTTTTCAAACGGCGGTGACAGCGGAGCATGTAAAAAGGGGGAAACCGGCGCCGGATGTTTTTTTGGAAGTTGCCAAGCGTTTGGGGGTGAATCCGGACAAATGTGTGGTTTTTGAAGATGCGCCAGCCGGTGTGGAAGCGGGGCGGGCGGCGGGGATGAGGGTTGTAGGAGTTACGACGACCCATCCGGGCGGCCATTTGGAGGGTGTGGATCGGGAGGTGAAAAGACTGGATGAGTTGGAGGTTGAAGAGTTCACGGGGTGGTTCGGTCGGTCGGCTTGATGCGGGGGAGGGTATTCTCTAGAACCTAGGGATGGGGAGTGGCATGAATGTGCTGGGGAAAGTGGGATCCATTTTTACGGATTCCTGCCATACGGCGGGGGGTGTCTTCCTTCTTTTGGGAGACACGTTGCGGAGTATGTTTCGCTATCGGATCCGGTGGGATCAGCTTTGGGAGCAGATGTTTTTCATTGGGATTCGTTCCCAGGTGGTGGTGTTGACGACGGGTGCATTCACCGGGGCGGTTTTCGCGGCTCAAGTGTGGTTTCAATTCAAAAGGTTTGGGATGGAGTCGGCCATTGGACCTACAGTCTCGATTGCGATGTGCCGGGAACTGGGGCCGGTTTTGTGCTGTCTTCTTTTGGCGGGGCGGGTGGGGGCGGCGATGGCGGCGGAGTTGAGCTCGATGAAAATCACGGAGCAGGTGGATGCCTTGCGGGCCCTAGGGGTTTATCCAACCGAGTATCTGATTGTGCCACGCTTTTTGGCGTTGGTGATTTCGGCACCGATTTTGACGGGGTTGGCTTTGGTCACAGGAATCGGGTGCGGGTATTTTGTTGCGGTCAAAATCTTTGGGGTAGACGGGGCGTACTACTGGGACAACACGATTAAGTTTACGGACAGCAAGGATGTGGTGATCGCTCTGATTAAGTCCTTCATTTTTGCCGTGATCATCGCGGCGATTGCCTGTCACAAGGGGATGAATTGTCCCCCTGGGACGGCGGGGGTCGGAAAGACCACGACGGAGGCTGTGGTGAACGCCTCGCTTTCCCTTTTGATTGTGAACTTTTTTCTCACCGTGCTACTCAATGCGCTGCTCTACTCCAACTAGTTGACCATCATGCTTCAACTCAAAGAAATCCGAAAAAGCATGGGGGGGCAGGAAGTCTTGCGTGGGGTGAACTTGAAGTTGGGGGAGGCAGAAAAAGTGGTGGTGATCGGGCGGAGCGGTTGTGGAAAGAGCGTGATGCTCCGAGTGATCATGGGATTATTGCAGCCCGAGTCGGGTGAGGTCTTTTTTGAGGGAAAGAAGCTAACGGGTCTGAGTGAGGAGGCGTGGAATCCGTATCGAAGAAAAATTGGAATGCTGTTCCAAGGCGCAGCCTTGTTTGATTCCCTTTCGGTGTTTCAGAATCTGGCTTTTCCGTTGAGGGAGCAGGGGGAGAAGAGCGAGAAAGTGCTTCGGGAGAAGGTGGCGGAGGCACTGAAAATCGTTTCCCTGAGTGGGACTGAGGAAAAAATGCCGGCGGAGTTGAGCGGGGGGATGAAAAAGAGGGCGGCCTTAGCGAGGGCGATCATCTCGCGGCCGGACATCATGCTTTACGATGAGCCCACCACCGGGTTGGATCCGATTGTCGCAGACAGTATTAACCGGTTGATTTTGCATCTCGGGAAGATGTTCGGCATGGCATCGATCGTGGTGACCCACGATATGGTCAGTGCCCGGATGGTTGGGGATCGGATTTCCTATTTGCATGAAGGGAAGATTTACTTTGAGGGCACGCCCGAGCAGGTGGATCGTTGTGAGGATCCGCTGGTACGCGACTTTGTTCGCGGGCATGCTGAAGGAATCGGGATCACTGGATAAGGAAAGGAGTCCTATGAAAGAAATCAGTCTAGAGACCAGAGTTGGATTTTTCGTGTTGGCGGGCTTGCTTGCCATGGCAAGCCTGATTGTGGCGTTTGGAAAGCTGGGAAATTATTTTCGCAAGACCTATCCGGTGGTCGTGGAGTTTGAGGACGCTCGGGATATTTTAAAGAATTCGAAGGTGCTCTTGAGGGGGGCTCAGATCGGCATCGTTTCAGATACTCCGAGCTATCGGATTGGCCAGAACTTTGTGGAATTGACCTTGCGGATTGATGATGGGACGCAGTTGCCCTCGAACTCGAAGTTTAGAATCGATCAGTACGGAATGTTGGGAGACCGCTTTGTGCGTGTGGTGCCGCCGGAACAGTTGGACGGGAGCTTCATTGCCCCTGGGGCTCGGGTGAAAGGGGAGCAGGAGGCGGGATTAAACGCGATGCTAGCTTCGGCGGGTCCGGCGTTGGATGAGATTCGATCGGCAGCCAGGCGGGTGGATGGTTTTGCCAAGTCGGCTCAGGAATTGTTGGACGAGGCAAAGACAGGGAAGGGCCCTCTCTATACGATGATGAAGGATGAGAAAATGGCTCAGGACATGAAAAATCTAATGTCGAATTTGCGAAAGCATGGAGTTCTGTTTTATAGCGATGATTCGGCGAAGGGAGAAACCGAGGGGGGGAAGCGGACGGAGAAGAAATCTGCTCCGATTGAGCGTTCTCGTCCGTGAGCGGTTCGGTCGGTGCAATTCTTTTAGCGGCCGGGCAAGGGCGCCGGCTGGGGCACGACAAATCGATGACGGCGATCGCCGGCCAGCCTGTCTTGGCGTACGGATTGCGGACGTTGTTGAATTGTCGTGGGATTGAAAAAGTGTTGGTGACCGTGAGGGAGGATGTGCGAAAGGAGACGGAGGCTTGGGTTAAAAAAAATCTTAGGGAGGAGGCGAAAAGAGTTGGTGTGATCGCGGGTGGAAAGGAGAGGCAGGATTCGGTCTGGGAGGGCTTGGAGGCATTAGGGGAAGGGGTGGAGTGGGCAGTGGTGCATGATGCTGCGCGTGTTTTAACGACGGTGTCTTTGATCGAGAGGGTGATTGCAGAGGCTCAAAAAGCGGGGGCGGCAGCAGTGGCGCGAAAGATGACCGACACGGTAAGGCTGGCAGATGGAGATGGAAATGTGGTGAAGCTGTTGGATCGGGAAGGATTATGGAGGATGGAGACGCCTCAAGTGGTTCGGAGAAAGATTTTACGCGAGGGGTTGGAGAGGGCGCGATTGGAGGCAAAGATGGTTACGGACTGTTTGGCGGCGGCGGAGTTGGCCGGGTCGAAGGGGGTTTTAGTCGAGGCGAATGAGCCGAATTTGAAGATCACGGTACCCTCCGATTGGGAGTTGGCCGAGGCGTGGTTGGGGTCGGGGAAAAAGTAGTGGCGCTGACGGGATTCGAACCCGTGTATGGTCCTTGAAAGGGACCTGTCCTAGGCCTCTAGACGACAGCGCCAAGAAGCTGAGAAGAGTATCGCACTCATGGATTTGGCCAAGGCAAAGGTTGAAGAGGGATATATGATCCATCGATATATCATGATAAGTTGATATAAAACTCGACAGTAAGGAAAAGTTGTCTAAATTGTTATTATGGAAACGAGGGAAAGAATCGCATTAAGGAAAAGACAGTTGGAAAAGGCCTTGAGGGAGCGGGTGGTCATGATGGATGGAGCGATGGGGACGATGATTCAGAAGCACAAGTTGGAGGAGAAAGATTTTCGTGGGCAGCAGTATGCGAAGCATACCAAGGATCTGAAGGGTAACAACGATCTTCTTTCCGTCACTCGTCCGGATGTGATTGGAGGCATTCATCGTGCTTATTTGGAGGGGGGGGCGGAAATCATTGAAACCAATACTTTCAACGCCACGTCGATTTCCCAAGCGGACTACGGGCTGGAGAGTGAGGTACGGGAAATCAACCTAGCGGCGGCCCGTTTGGCTAGACAAGCAGCGGATGAGTTTATGGAAGCGCATTCCGGAAAGGTTGCCTGGGTGGCAGGAGCTGTGGGTCCGACAAATCGAACAGCATCGATGTCCCCCGATGTGAATCGACCGGAGTATCGGGCGGTGACCTTTGCGCAGCTATCAAAGGCGTATGGGGAACAGGTTCGTGCGTTAATCGAGGGGGGGGTGGATGTGCTTCTTCCTGAGACAACTTTCGACACGTTGAATCTGAAAGCGGCCCTTTGGGCAATGGAGGAGGTGTTCGACGAGTTGGGTTATCGATTGCCGGTGATGATTTCAGTCACGATTACCGACGCATCCGGTCGAACGCTTTCGGGGCAGACCACAGAGGCTTTTTGGCATTCGATCCGGCACGCTCGGCCTTTCAGCGTTGGAATTAACTGTGCGCTGGGTCCGAAAGAGATGCGTCCATATATGGCGACCTTATCCAAGATCGCGGACTGTTTTGTCAGCTGTTATCCGAATGCGGGGTTGCCCAACGCGTTTGGTGGGTACGATGAGACTCCGGAACAGATGGCGGAAGTTTTGGGGGAGTTTGCCCAAGCGGGCTTTCTCAACATGGTAGGTGGATGCTGTGGAACTACGCCTGAGCACATTGCGGCGATTGGGCAGGCAGTGAAAAAAGCGAAGCCGAGGCTCCCGGCTGCTTCGTGTTCGACTACGGTTCTCGCGGGTTTGGAGCCGTATGAGATTGGGACGGGAGGATCGTTTACCTCGATTGGAGAAAGAACGAATGTCACTGGGTCACCAAAATTTTCAGCCCTAATTAAGGAAGAGAAGTTTGAAGAAGCGGTAGCGGTCGCGCGCCAGCAGGTGGAGGCAGGCGCAAATCTGATCGATCTGAATTTTGACGAAGCGTTGCTGGATGGAGAGGCCAGCATGACGAGGTTTCTTAACCTGATCGGAAGTGAGCCGGAGATCGCGCGGGTTCCCTTCATTTTGGATAGTTCGAAATGGTCGGTTTTGGAGGCGGGGTTGCAATGTGTGCAGGGGAAAGCGGTGGTGAACTCGATCAGCTTAAAGGAGGGAGAAAAGGTATTTTTGGAGCAGGCTCGAAAAGTGCGTCGTTATGGTGCGGCGGTCATTGTCATGGCCTTTGATGAGGAAGGGCAGGCTGCGGATGCGAAGAGGAAAGTGGCAATTTGTCGCAGAGCGTATCAGCTGTTGACGGAGAAAGCGGGCTTGGCACCTGAGGACATTATTTTTGACGTTAATATTCTCACGGTGGCCACGGGGATCGAGGAGCACAACAACTATGCGGTGGAGTTCATCGAAGCGGTGCGGGAGATAAAAAAGACCCTCCCGGGCTGCAAAACGAGCGGGGGGTTGAGCAATATTTCCTTCTCCTTCCGTGGAAATAATCCGGTCCGGGAGGCGATGCACTGCTGTTTCCTGTATCACGCGATTCAAGCGGGGTTAGACATGGCGATTGTGAATGCGGGGCAGTTGGCGGTGTACGAAGAGATTCCCGCGGAACTGAAAGAGAGGGTGGAGGACGTGCTGCTGAATCGCCGTTCCGATGCGACGGAGCGGTTGTTAGAATTTGCTGAAACGGTCAAGGCGGGTGGGAAAGCGGTGGTGAAGGATGAAGCATGGCGGCGGGCTCCAGTAGAGGAGAGGTTGTTGCATGCCCTTTTGAAGGGGATTACGGATTTCATCGATGAGGATACGGAAGAAGCGCGGAAGAAATATGGTCGACCGCTGCAGGTGATTGAAGGGCCCTTAATGGGGGGGATGCGGCATGTGGGGGATCTGTTTGGTGCAGGAAAAATGTTCTTACCTCAGGTAGTTAAGAGTGCCCGTGTGATGAAGAAGGCTGTGGCGTATTTAACGCCTTATATGGAGAAGGAAAAAGAGGAGGCCGGGGACAAGAGCAAGGGGGCGGGAAAGATTTTGATGGCGACGGTTAAGGGAGATGTGCACGACAT
>CAMDXQ010000047.1 GCA_945878585.1 Akkermansia muciniphila | reverse complement strand
CAAGGAAGTCCCACAGGAAGGACACTTCTCATGAGCCCAGTCATGGTAGCCGCTGCTGCCGTCACAGGCGAAGTCAGCGATGCCCGCAAGGTCTTTGCAAAGAACTGATATGTCCCTCTCCCCTATCAAGAACGTAAAAGGTCGTGCCGTCCCCATTGAGGGAGACGACATCGATACGGATCGGATCATTCCCGCTCGTTATATGCGCTGCGTCACCTTTGACGGTTTGGGGGAGTTCCTTTTTCGCGATATCCGCCAAACGCCGGAAGGCCAATCCACGAATCACCCGATCGATCAGGCCCAATTCAAGGGGGCCACAATTCTTGTTTCAGGAATGAATTTTGGATGTGGAAGCTCCCGAGAACATGCACCCCAGGCAATCGTAAGAGCGGGATTCAAGGCAGTGATTGCAGGTAACTTTGCCGAAATCTTTTTCGGAAATAGCACGACCCTCGGTCTTCCATGTGTGACCGCAAAGAAAGAGGATCTCGAAGCCCTGACCCAACTGATTAAGAAAGAACCATCGACTGAGGTGCAGATTGATTTAGAGAAACTGAATGTTACAGCAGGAAAGCTCTCCTTTTCTGTGGGAATGAAAGCAAGTGCCCAGCAAGGCCTTATCTCTGGCCGCTACGACGCAATCGCCGATCTTCTGGCCAACCTGGCAAAGGTCAAAGAGCTGGCCGCCCGTTTGAATTAAAATTAGGACTTCTTCCAACCTAGTGAGACACGGCACGGGAATCGCCCTGCCCTGAACTTTTGTCGGTGGAACTGCGCATTTTATTGGGGATTGGTAAACGATTGAGGATTGGTTATAAATTGACTGCCTTTTTAATATATAAAGTATCTAATAATATTGCAGAGGATTATTGCAAAGGCTTTTCCATCAATAACTCCATTAACAAAGCTTGCCTCAACGACCCTATCCTTTTCCAAACAATAAACGATTACATTTAATGTAATTAGCGCATTTTTTTTCGAGAATTTCTAAACTAAAGAATCACAATCTTCTTCAAGATAGCCCCAAAAAACCTTAAAGAGAATTAGGTTTTTTTTCAGACATATATCATTAGCGCTAGGAGTGCTTATTTGAAGAACTCATCAATCCACACTATTCCCTTTCAATTGGCCATGAATTTCAATGCTTATTCCGCATTTGTTTCCGATCTTGCAGCCACAATGGCATTCCATTACCTGTCTTTTCATAAATGCCACAGATACGGGACATATAACTGTCATCGATAGTAACCAGCTTTTGCATGTCTTTATCGTAGTCTAAGAGAAACTCTTTAGCTGCCTCCTTATTCTTTTCTAATATTTTGAATACCTGTTCCATCTTTGCTTTATCATCCATTTGAAAGAGTAGTTTTGCGATATTATAGCAGGCTGGCCCATAGCCCGTTTCGCTTGCTTGTTTATAGAAATACAGCGCCTGCTGAATGTCTTTGGTAGTTCCCCATCCGTTTTCATAGATTTCACCTAATTTAAAGAGCGCTTCTGGATCGTTATTTTTCGATGTTTCAAAGTAAAGTCCTCTCGCTTTTATATAATCCTTCCCTTCAATGCCCCTGCCATTAGCAAAGTAGTCAGCAAGCATCTTAGTTGCATCAACATCCCCCTCTCTTGAGCGTTTTTCAAGGTCAGTCCGACAATCGGTGAATGTATCACATGCTTTTTTGAAGTCGACAGCCACCCCTTTTCCCATGAGGTAGCACATTGCGATTTTGTATTTTGACTTTACGTCACCTTGGTCAGCAGAAAGTTCCAACTCTTTTGTGAAACTGTACTCCTGTTGCTCCTGCATTGCCACTAATGCTGCTGCTGAGACAAATGTAAATAACGCGAATAACAATCTCATCAGATGTTTTTACTTGATTAGTTGTTCTCGCGCAAACTGTCTGTTTTTTTGTTCTGCTCTTCCGTGGCAAACTAAAAGATTGGATCATAGTGCACTTTTCTAACCCCATAAAAACACGCCCCGCCTGGGCGCTAGGAGAACTTTTTTCGACCCTGGAATGCTCCAGAAATTGAGACTCCCGCTTCCGCGTCCGCCTTCCTAGAAAGGCATGACGTATTCGAATTAAGGTTGGGCCTCGTTTTTTAATTTTATCGGTTGAAAAAAATTGATCCGTCACACGCGTCAAGCAGGGCGCGAAGACTACAATCAATCGTTCAAAGAACAGCCCGGAGCTTGGCTTCGCACCGGGTGGTCAATGACTGGAGAATCGTTTTTTCCCAGCCACTCACCTCTTCTTCCGTCAACGTGCGCGCACTCGATCGAAAATGCAAGCGACAACCGAGTGACAAAAATCCCAGCGGAACTTTCTTTCCCGTGCCGTCCTGAAAGCGGTCAAACACCGACAAACTCTCCATTTCTGCAGGAGCCACCGCCCGAATCGCCTTCTCCACCTCAGCAAAGGAGATCTTCTCTGGTAGAACCAAAGCTAGGTCCCGTTGAACACCCGGAAAGATGCTCAATGCCTCACACGAAGCGATTTGTGCTTTCCCAAGCGTCACCTTGCCCTCCGCCAGCCAGATCGTCCCCTTCACGCCTGCCGATTTTTTCTCGGCCTGGCTCATCTCACGCAAAGTCACGGCCGGACCCCATCCGGGAAACCTTTTCATCAACTCCTGCCAAATCCCCTGAAGGCTGAATCGGTCCGACTGAACCTCTCCCTCCTGCCAATCCACCAACCTTTCTCGTCCTGTGACCAAAAGCCCTAAAAGCATCTCCTCCTGACCTCCTGAAGTCGAAATCCTGCCCAACTCAAAAAGTTTCAAGTCGGTCTGACCTCGGGAGATATTCCTCGCTGCGGCCCGACCCAACCCCGGGAGAAGACTCTGCCGATACCCGACCGCATCTGAACCAGCGGGCACATGAAGCCTTACCTTTCCTACTTCCTCCGATCGAGCCAAAGCAGAGGAAAGAACCTCACAGTATCCCCTCTCCACCAGAAAACTACGCACCTGCCTACGAAGAAGGTTCGCCCGATCCTCTTCCGACCGTCCTTCGACCTGTGAATCAAAAAACGCAGGGACCGCCGCCAGATCGGAAAGGCGCACCAACTCCTCCCAAAGATCAATCTCTTCCCGTACGTCACCACGCCAAGAGGGAGCAATCCATCCCCCTTTTTCTTCACGAAAACCTAGCGCCCCCAGTCGCTGACTTAGAACAGCCCGATCAATCTTCAATCCCAGAACCTTTTCAGCCCGCTCCCAATGTAAAGGCACGGGGGATGAGATCGAAACCACAGGCGTTCCTGAAGATTGAACTCCCTCATATTTCTCCAAAGCACCCGTTTCCTGCAACAGCTGGACTACGCGACGCCTCGCCAGATCGACCAGAGAAGGATCTAACCCACCACGGGCAAATCGCTTAGCGGATTCGGTGCTGGCAGAAAGTCGACGTGCTGTACGCCTCACAGTTCCAGCATGAAAAGAGGCAGCCTCCAGAAGGATTTTTCGGCTTCCGGCCTGCACGGAGGATTCCACTCCACCCACAACACCCGCCAATGCAACCGGACCTTTGCTATCCGCCACGACAAGATCCTCAGAGGTCAATGAATGCTTTCCCCCATCCAGACCATTCAGCATTTCCCCGGCCTTCGCTTTGCGCACCGTAAGAGTGTTTCCCTGCAAACGCTCTGCATCGAACACATGCACCGGTTGCCCAAACTCCAGAAGAACAAAGTTGGTCACGTCGACCAGTAACCCCAAAGAGCGAAAGCCGGCCGCACTTAGTTTTTTCTTCATCCATTCCGGGGAATCCACCCCTGTTCGAACAATCAAACTGGTCAGCGTGTAATTCGGACACTTTTCCTTGTCCTCCACCGATATTTTCCAGCCACTTAAGACTCCTTCGGGTGAGGGTGGAACGGACGGTCGGGGTTTCAGCGGGACCCCCAGCGCAGAAAGTTCCCGTGCCAAACCCGCGACCGAAGCGAGATCGGGACGATTCGATGTGATCTCCACCTCGATCACCGTTTCCCCGGGATAAAGAGTCTCCAAAGCCACACCCAAGGTCGTGGTCGCGGGCAAGAGAAGAAGACCATCCGCATCCTCCGCCAATCCCACTTCCTTGGCTGAACAAAGCATTCCCTCCGAGCTTTCCCCCCGAAGTTTTGCCGATTTGATGGTCATCCCATCTGGAAAAACGGTTCCCGGTTTAGCCAACGGCACGATGTCACCCGCATTGTGATTCTTCGCGCCACACACCACTTGCCGAGCCCCGGTTCCATCGTCCACCACACAGACGGTCAGGCGATCTGCGTTGGGGTGAGACTTTTTCTCCAAAATCTTTGCGGTCACGATTCCCTTCACTTGGCACCCGGTCGACTTCATTCCGATGACTTCGGTTCCACTCTGCGTTAGTCGGTCCGCCAATTCCGTCGGTGTCCCCTTCCAATCAGACCACTCCCCCAACCAATCGAGAGGAACCTTCATCCGGTTTTCGTTCGGCGTGAGGAAACAGGCTTTTTTTGTGCCATCTGATCCCGTAAACGAGCCGCCCCCTCGAAATCTTCCACTGCAATCAGATGTTTCAGCTCCGCTTCCCACTCTTCCCGGCCCGCCTTTTTACGAGCGGGACGTTTTCCGCGATGGAGCATCCCCTTCTGAGACTCGGACAAAGCCTCCTGTAGCGAAGTTGAAAACTTTTCATAACAGGTGGCGCAACCCAATCGACCTGTTTTCTGCAGGCTATCCAATGGATAGCCACACGCCGGACATTGGGTTGTTTCTTTTCCTTCTCCGAGCCCGACCTGCAAAAGCATCTCTTCCGCCAGAAAGCCAGACGAATGGATGGTTCCTGTTTTCTTGGCACACTCCTCGCACAGATCCAAACGTTTCAGATCATTTCCCACCACGTTGGTCATGAAGACCGTGGCGGGTTTGCAGGCGCACTTCTGACAGTCCACGGGCTAGGCGGGAATCTTGGTCCCTGTCGTACTGACGAGTTTGTGATAACGCTTCATCAGATCTGCGGTCTTTTTTCCCGGGCGACCATCCCCGATGGGACGACCATCCACCTCCACGACCGGAACAATCTCCGCCCCCGTGCCGGTCAGAAACATCTCGTCGCAGGTAAACAGATCGTACCGCCGAACCTCATCTTCCCGTGTCTCCCATCCTGCATCCCTCGCGATCTCCAATACCGTAGCCCGGGTAATCCCGTTCAAGGCACCGGAAGAAAGCTTGGGGGTCACGAGAACCCCGTTCCGGATGAAGAAAATGTTGTCGCCTGAACATTCGGAAACCATCCCCTGCGGATTAAGCAAGATGACCTCCTGCGCTCCGGCTTGCTGCCCCTCAATCTTTGCCAAAATATTGTTCAGGTAGTTCAAGGATTTGATTCCTGGATCCAATGCCGCGGGGGATTGCCGCCAAGTGGCTCCCGTCACCACTTTCAACCCCTCCCTGTAATATTTCTCAGGATAAAGCTCCAAATCGGTAGCGATGATTATGATCGTCGGTTTTTTGCAACGGTCGGGCGAGAGCCCGAGGTACCCCTTCCCGCGCGTCACAACCAAACGGAGGTAACCGGATTTGATCTTGTTCTTCTGACACGTGGCAAGAACCGCCTCCCGAATCTCGGCACGATTCCAAGGGAGTTTAAGCAAAATCGCTTTTGCCGAATCTTCCAAGCGAGCGAGATGCTCCTCCAGCTTGAAAACCCGCCCCTCATAGGCACGAATCCCCTCAAAGACTCCGTCCCCATAAAGCAACCCATGGTCAAAGACCGAAATCTTTGCCTCTTCCTCCGGATAAAATTTCCCGTCGATGTAGATGATCATATTTAGTTTGCCAACCTACCATCCAGCAGCCGAAGGGGAACCCCCACCTTCATGGCCACCGAAGTGTCATGGGTGACAAGCAGAAGAGATTTTTGCCTCTCTTTGACCATCGGAACAAGCAAATCAAGCACCGCGGTAGCCGATGCCGCATCCAGATTTCCAGTCGGCTCATCCGCTAAAACCAGGTCGGGATCGAGAACCAAGGCACGGGCCACCGCCACTCTCTGCTGCTCCCCGCCCGAAAGCTCTCCAGGGAGATGATCCCGACGGAGGGTCATTCCCACCTGATCGATCAAATCCTCCCATCGTTCCCCCACGGAAACCCCAGCCAGCATGGCAGGTAGACGGACGTTTTCCTCCACCGTCAACTCCGGGAGGAGATGGTAGGACTGAAAAATGAATCCCACTGCGCGACGTCTCCATTGAGCCCACTGACTGCGTGTCTGACCGCTGATTTTTTCACCTTTCCAGAAAATCTCTCCCCCGTCCGGTTCCTCCAACCCTCCCAGAATATGAAGAAGGGTCGATTTTCCCGCCCCGGAGGGACCACAAACAGGCCGACACTCCCCTGCTCCCAATGAGAAATCGATTCCATGCAAGATTTCAAGCGGAGGCCGACCTTCCAGCCGGTACCCCTTACGCAATTGGCGAACTTCCAGAAGTGGCATGCTCATGATCTCCTCAAGTTGGATGCAGGCTCACTGTGGGAAGCAACCCATGCTGGAACCAAGGCTGCCAGGACACTCAGTGCCAGACCCGCCAACGCCACCCCGACAAAAACTCCAAAATCGTAACGGGCAGGAAGCCCCGAAAAATGATAGATCTCCGCAGGAAAAAGATCCTGCCCCGTCAAACGACCGATCCAGTGACTCAATCCGTTTCGATTCACCAAAACGATCCAAGCTCCCGCCACTCCCGCCAACGAACCCAATACCCCCACCACCACTCCATACATCGTAAAGACGGTGGCGATCTGACGGGGCGTAGCCCCGATCGCCGCCAGAATCCCGATCGATTTCGCTCTCTGCACTGTCACGGTAATCAGGGTGCCGCTCAACCCCAATGCCGCGACCGCCATCACAAAAAACAGCAAGAAACTCATCACTCTTCGTTCCACCGCGACGGCGGCAAACAGCCGCTGATTATGATCCATCCAGGTCAAAACTCGGATTCCTCCGCCTAGTTTGGCCCTCAACCTGTCTGCGATCTGAAAAGCTTGAGTCGGATCCTCGAGCTTGATCGCAATTCCATGCACCTCGTTCGGCACGGCATAAAGCTCCTGTGCGGTGGCTAAATCGGTAATGAGATACTCCGAATCATATTCAAACATCCCTGTGGTGAAAATTCCCACCACCCGAAAGGTCCTTGGAAGTGGAATTTTTTTTGGAACAGCACCCACACCCTTGCTGGCGATGACATCCTTAAACTGTTGCGGAGCCAGAAGATTGACCTCCGCTCCCAGTTCGGCCCGGTTCAACTTAGCCCACTCCGACCCCACCACCACTTGATCCGGACCGGGAGACCAGTTCCCCGACACCAAGCATTCCGGTAACGGCAAAACAGAAGGTGCAGTCGCCGCATCCCAACCTTTGATCCGGGGAGTTGAGATTCGTCCCCGCGTCTCTGCCAAGACTGGCCCCAGAACCGCTCCTGTAGCACCGATCACACCTTTTTCCTCACGAATCACCTGCAATAACCCGGCCGGATCTGGCAAGGGAGACTGCCCAGCCACGGTCAGATGGGACTGAAAGCCGATTACTTTTCTTGTCAGCTCATCTTCAAAACCACGCATGACCGATTGAACGACGATCAGCACAAGGACCCCCGCGACGACTCCCAGCCAGCTCAGAAGCGTGATGATCGATACAAACGTCCGCTGGGGGCGAAGGAAACGAAGTGCAAGAAAGAGTTCGGGCCATCGAGGCATCGTTCTACCGTGCCTTCTCGGAGCGCATGTCTCAAGCCTTCATGCGGGTTGCCCAACTCGAACAGCTCGCATATTCTTTTTCTTTATGGCCACAGGTCGCTCCATCCAGCAAGCACGACGGGTCCTCGATATCGAAATCGCGGCTCTCCGTCGCGTTCGTCGCCGGTTGGGCCCTACCTTTCTTCAGGCGATTCGTTTGATGCAACAACGACTGGAAAACGGGGGCAAAATCATCGTCACTGGGATCGGAAAATCCGGGCATATCGGTCATAAAATCGCATCCACCCTTGCGAGCACCGGAACCACCTCGGTCACTCTGGATCCGGTCGACGCCGTTCATGGCGACCTCGGGGTGGTCGCCCGGAAAGATCTAATCTTGGTTCTCAGCTACAGCGGAAACACCGATGAACTCCTTCGTGTCGTCCCGCTCATCAAACGACAAGGCGTGCCGATTCTGGTCATGACGGGAAATCCCCGTTCCAACCTCGCCCGCCAATCGGATGTAGTTCTCGACGTTTCCGTAGATCAGGAGGCTTGCCCCCTCAATCTTGCCCCTACCTCAAGCACCACCGCCATGCTCGCTATGGGCGATGCCTTAGCCATGGTTCTTCTACAGAGCCGCGGCTTCCGCCGGGAAGACTTTGCCCAACTTCATCCGGCAGGAAGCATCGGAAGGGACCTCCTTCTTCCCGTCCAGGAAATCATGCGCCCACGGAAATCGATTCCCATCTGCACTGTAAAGACATCGGTGGCAAAGGCCTTGTCCCAAATTACCGCAAAACGTTGCGGGGCTGCCATTGTCGTCGATGCGAAAGAAAAACTTGCAGGGATCTACACCCACGGAGACTTCGTTCGCGGGTTTCAGAAGGATGCTGCGATCGGCAAACGTACCTTGGCATCCGTCATGACAAAACGTCCCATCACCATTTCTCTTGGCAGTTTGGCCGCGAAAGCTTTACACATCTTTGAAACCCATCGAATCGAGGACCTTGTGGTGGTCGACGCCGCCCATCGACCCGTCGGTCTGGTGGATTCACAGGATCTGACTCGCTTCAGATTATTATAACCCAACACAAAAAGGAGAAGTCGTTATGTCCGTAATCGCAAATGATCTTAAAAAAGGAATGGCCGTCCGAAAGGATGGAGACATTTTCATCGTCCTCGGTATCACCCACCGCACTCCGGGAAATAAACGCGCCTTTGTTCAGGCCATGTTTCGCTCTCTCCGATCCGGCCAGTCTTCCGATCATCGTCTCGCCTCAGATGAACGCCTCGAATCGGTGAATGTCTCACGTGACAAGTGGGAGTTCAGCTACAGCGACAACACCGGCTACACCTTTATCAACCCGGAAAACTACGAAAATCTCACCCTGACCCCTGAACTGGTTGAGGACGTGAAGGAGTTTCTCTCCGAGAATATGGCCTGTGAAATTCTATTTATCGAAGGCAAGGCCGTTTCTGTCGAACCCCCTGCCAGCGTGACCCTCAAGGTGATCGAATCCCCGGAAGGAATTAGAGGCGACTCCGCCAACAACGTCATGAAAGTGGCAAAGATGGAAACCGGACTCCAACTTCAGGTTCCGCTTTTCATTAAGGAAGGCGAGCTGATCAAAGTCGATACCCGCGAAAAGAAGTACATGGGTCGGGCCTAAGCCCCTACCCGCCAAACGTCAGATTCTTCACGCGCTCCGCCCCACAGGCGTTCAGCACGTCGATGATCCTTTGATAGGGAGCCTTATCATTAGGCCGAATGATGACCGACTGATCAGGCGATGCCTCGATCAGCGCTTTCAATCTTCCCCTTAATTTGGGCATCTCCCGATCGTCTCGGCCATCGATCGCACTCTCATTAAAAGTCACCACCCCATC
>CAMDXQ010000046.1 GCA_945878585.1 Akkermansia muciniphila | reverse complement strand
GGTTGGAAAAAGTTTTGGGAAGCGGCCAAGCGGGCGATGAAGAAAGATGCGCGCTTTGTGATTCCGGGGAAGAGACAAGAGCCGATCCAGTATCTGGAATCGGCTCCGGACAAGAAAGCGGGCGGGCTGGAGGATTTGCAGGAAGCGGTTGGTGCGAAGCGGGTGATGGAATCACTCGAGAAGTTGCAAAAGACCAGGACCGCATCGGAACTGAAGGCGTTGGCAGATGAAGCCTTTAAATTGATCGATGCGGCAGCACAAAAAATTCCGAAAAGTCAGATCAGTCAGGTGGCCGAGTTGGCTCTGGCGAGGTCGGAATTTGCAGCATCCGCGGGCCTTCCAATCGAAATCGGGGCTGTTCTAAAAGGTATTCTGCCGACCGAACCGAATCGGATGGCGACTGTGATTGAGGCGTTGCCGGCGGGGAAGATGCCCCGTTTTGCCGAGTTGGCGGGTCAGCAGTTGGGGGAGAGGTGGACAGAGTTGCTTTTCGCTCTTTTGCCGAGGGCTTCGGGTCGTTTGATGGACGGGATCACAGCACGCTTCAAGAAAGCAAATCGTTTGGCGGAGTTGGAGGGGGCTTTGGATCGTCTTCTTCGGGAGCGTCTGACTCATCCTGATCTGATTGTCTGGCTCTGTCGCAATCGGACGGGCGAACTTTCCCGTTTGGCAGGTCCGGCTTTGTTTTTGACCGCTCTCAATGTTTTGGAGAAAGAGCAGCTTTCCGATTCCAGTCGCGGTTCCCGGTTGAGGGATCTACTTTTGGAGGACAAGGAGCTGATTCGAGATCTTCTTGCGCCTTCTTCCCCGGAAGAGGTGAGGGATGTGACTCGTTCGGCGCTGGCATCGACCGCTTTCGAAGAGTTGGACAAGCGTTCCTTGATTGGGGCCTTGGTGAAATTATATCCGCAAGTGGGTTCGATGGTGGCAGGGGAGAATCGCACCACGGTTGTGGAATCCCCGATTGTGAGCTGGGAAAGTTTGGAGAAGCGGAAGTCGGAGTTGGAAGAGATCACGACCAAAAAAATTCCTGCGAACAGCAAGGAGATCGGGGTGGCTCGCTCGTACGGGGATTTGAAGGAGAATCACGAGTTCAAAGCGGCCAAAGAAATGCAGGCCGTTTTGATGAGGCGGAAGGCAGAACTGGAAGCGATGATCGTATCGGCTCAAGGAACTGATTTCAGTGGTGTGAAGGGGGATGAAGTAGCGATCGGTACTGTTGTGGATTACGAGAATGCAGAAGGGGGCGAAAAGAAGACGGTGACCATTTTAGGGGCATGGGATAGCGATCCGGATAAGGGAGTTCTTTCTTATCAAACGGCTGTGGCTCAAGCCCTGATCCGACGCAAAGTGGGGGACAAGGCTGAGCTCCCAAGTGAGAAGGGTCCACGCACTCCTGTCGTCATTCGTTCGATTCGGCCCTACCGAAGCTAATTTTCTTTAGGGGCTATCCGTATCATGCAAACGAAGATTCGTAGTGTTACAGCCCGTGAGGTGATCGATTCACGGGGAAACCCCACTTTGGAGGCAGACGTCCATTTGGAGGGTGGAGCCATGGGATCCGCGATGGTTCCAAGTGGCGCGAGCACGGGAATCCACGAAGCGCTTGAGTTGCGGGACGGGGACGCCAAACGGTTTGGGGGTAAAGGAGTTCTTCAGGCGGTAGCCAATGTGAAGAGCAAGATCGGGCCTGCGCTTGTTGGAAAGGATGCTGCTGACACACGCGGGGTGGATCGGGTGATGCTTGATTTGGACGGGACAAAAAACAAAAAGTCATTGGGCGCGAACGCGATTTTGGGAGTCTCTTTGGCCGCGGCGCGTGCGGCGGCCTCAGCCCACGGGATGCCTCTCTATCGTTGGCTCGGTGGTGAGAAGGCGAATGTGCTTCCCGTGCCAATGGCGAACATCATCAATGGCGGTGCCCACTCGGATGCACCGATTGATTTTCAGGAATTCATGATTGTGCCCAAGGGGCTGCCCACATTTCGCGAGGCGTTGCGTTGCGGGGCAGAGATCTTTGCCGTGCTTAAAAAGATCCTTCATGACCGCAAACTGGGAACGGCCGTTGGGGATGAGGGTGGTTTCGCCCCCCGATTGGAATCGACCGAAGCCGCCTTGGCAGTGATTGCGGAAGCCGTGGAGAAAGCTGGCTATTCGCTAGGAAAACAGGTTTTCTTCGCCTTGGATGTGGCCAGCAGCGAATTCTTCGATGGAAAA
This sequence comes from Akkermansia muciniphila, assembly GCA_945878585.1. Taxonomy (GTDB): domain Bacteria; phylum Verrucomicrobiota; class Verrucomicrobiia; order Methylacidiphilales; family Verrucolacustridaceae; genus Verrucolacustris. The sequence continues at coordinate 7,754 of CAMDXQ010000046.1, read as the reverse complement.
ACCAAGGAGTATGTTTTTAAGAAATCAGATCAGAGACGCCTGAAAGCTGCAGAGCTGGTTGAGTTCTATGCCCAGCTACAGAAAAAATATCCGATCATATCGATTGAGGATGGAACGGCGGAAGAGGATTGGGATGGTTGGAAGATTCTGACCCAGAAGATGGGGGAGAAAACCCAGCTCGTGGGAGACGATCTTTTTGTGACCAACGTGGAGTTTCTTAAGAAAGGGATCCAAGAGAAGGTTGCTAACTCGATTTTGGTGAAAGTGAATCAGATCGGAAGTCTGAGCGAGACTTTGGATGCTATTGAGCTGGCTCGTTCGGCCAAATACACGGCGGTGATCAGTCACCGGAGTGGCGAAACGGAAGATTCCACCATCGCCGATCTTGCGGTTGCCACCAACGCGGGGCAGATCAAGACAGGGTCGTTCTCTCGCTCGGATCGTTTGGCGAAATATAATCGACTTCTAAGAATTGAAGAGGAGCTTGGGGACAAGGCGATTTATGGCGGGCAACTCAAGACTGTTTGATCCGCGGGGATTGGGGCCAAGCCCGGCCAAGGGGCATTATTGGCGGGTTCTTCAACCGTGGGCTTATTCCTTAGTCGGACTTCTATTTGTTGCCATCGTGTTGGCCCTTTTTTATCCCGCTTGGAAACGCGGGGAAAATACCAAGATTATGGCGGAGACGGTGCAACGGGAGTTGGATGAAAAAAAACAGGAACTGTCCGAGTTGCAGGATGAGGCGGGTCGTCTGAAGGATGATCCCTACACCGTGGAGAGGATGTCCCGTGACACGTTGGGAGTGGCTAGACCCGGCGAAGTCATTTTCAAATTTCAACCTTATCGGACAAATGCGTCGACCCCCGGTGACGCAAAGCGGACCATCCGGGGTTCGGAGGCGATGAGAAAACCATGAGTGATGCAATACGAGTTGCGGTAACGGGTGCAGCAGGCCAGATCGGCTACGCCTTGGTCTTTCGGATTGCCTCGGGTGGGTTGTTTGGGCCCCAACAGAAAGTCCGGCTTCAATTGCTCGAAGTTCCTCCAGCCGAAAATGCATTGCAGGGGGTGGTGATGGAGTTGCGGGACGGGGCCTGTCCGTTGGTGGAGGAAATTGTTGCAACGACCGAGCCAAAACGCGCTTTTGAGGGGGCAGATTGGACTCTTTGTGTCGGAAGTATTCCCCGGAAACCAGGTATGGAGAGATCCGAACTGCTGGGTTTGAACGGGAAGATCTTTGTGCAACAGGGAAAGGATTTGGCGGAAGTAGCGTCCAAGGAGGCACGTGTTTTGGTTGTGGGAAATCCGTGTAATACGAATGCGTGGATTGCCCAACAGGCGGGGCAGGGTCTGCCGGCCGATCGATGGTTTGCGATGACTCGGCTGGATGAGAATCGGGCGAAAGCGAGATTGGCAGAAAAGGCAGGGGTTTCTGTTGAAAAGGTGGACCGATTGGCGATCTGGGGAAATCACTCGACCACGATGTATCCGGATTTTACGAACGCACGGATTGGCGGAAAAGTGGCGACGGACGTGATTCAAGACCGGACCTGGCTGGAAGGGGATTTCTTAAAGTCGGTCCAACAGCGTGGAGCGGAAGTCTTGAAAGCCCGTGGATTGTCGAGTGCGGCTAGCGCGGCTCATGCGGCTGTGGATACGGTGAGAACTTTGCATGAGGGAACGAAGCCAGGGGATTGGACGAGTGTGGCGGTCTCATCGGACGGGAGTTATGGGGTTCCGAAGGGGCTGATGTGCTCTTTTCCAATCGAGGCATTGGGGAGAGGAAAGTGGAAGATTGTCCAGGGATTAAAGTTGGACGAGTTTGGACAAAAGAAGCTTGCGGCCACGGTTGGGGAGTTGGAGGAGGAGCGGGCTGCAGCAGCGACGGCGGTAGGAATCAAAAGCTAGTAGCGCAAAGACTCTGGCCGGGGAGGTGGATTCCAGAAGCACGGTTCTGTGCTAGGATCTGTCCGACTTTTGCAGAAATCAGGGGAGCGGAGGGAGCTGAATACACTGTGCGGATCACTGGATTTAGATCGGGTGGTATCCGCAACGGTGGCGGGAGGGGTGTATTCCTGTGGGGCGTGGCCTGGGGCAGCTCAGGTTTTATTAGCTCTGGCTTTGGCCCGTCATCGCCAAGGAGTGGGTTGGTTGGTGGTGGTGCAGAGTGTACGGGAACAGGAGGAGATGGCATCCGAGTTGGAAGCCTGGGGTGAGGAGCCATTGCTGGTTCCTGAAGCGCATCGTGGTTCGGAAGGAGTGCGACCAGATCCAGATTTGGAGGCGGAGTGGTTGGGTGCGTTAGGGCGGTTGGTTCAGGAGCCCAAACCTCGTCTTGTCATCGTCACAGAGGCGGTGCTTCAGGCAAAGCAGCCCAATCCTCAGGACGTGAAGAAAGGACTAAAGAGAATTACAACGGGTGCAGAGATCGAACCTCTTCAGTTTGTCCAAGATTTGATCGAAGCTGGATATCGAAAAGTCGGAACAGTGAGCGAAAGGGGGGAGGTGGCGCGACGGGGTGGAATTGTGGATATTTTCCCAAGTCAGTCGGATATTCCCGTTCGGATGGAGTGGGTGGGGGATCGGATCGAGTCGATCCGGCAGATTGATCTGCACGAACAGGTAGGGGTGGGGGAAGTTGGAGAGGTCACCATTTTCCGTGGCCAAGTGAGGGATCTGCCGTGTCGATCCGAGCTTTGGGATTATCTGGGTGCCGATTGGGGAAAACTATGCTGCGGGGAGTCGGAGGAGGGAGAGGAGTTGGGGAATCCTTTCACCAGACACGGATTATCAAGCGATCCGGTGCGGGAAGCCGGCTTAGCAGAGGCGCGTAGGAGAAGAGTAGGATCCGAGGTCAAAGCGTGGTTGGCGCGGGGTTGGCGGGTAATTCTGTCTGGGATCAATGCTGGGGAAGCGGAGCGCTTGGAAGAGTGGCTGGCAGAGTGTGAGTTAACCGAGGAGGAAATTAGCAGGCTTGAGTTTGTGATCTCAGGATTAGGTCGCGGAGTGGCATGGCCAGAAGGGATGTGGGTGATATTGACGGGAGCGGAGATTCTGGGGCGGACAGAAACGGGGAGAGGATTCCGAAGGGGGAGAAGCCTGGCGGGGGAGAAATGGAAGCGTCCTGTATTTGACCCTGGGGAGCTTCGCCTTGGGGATTACGCCGTGCATTTGCAACATGGAGTGGCCCTTTATGAGGGTTTGGGGGACAAACCCGGGGGAGCGGGGCAGTGCCTACTTCTTCAGTACGCAAATGGGGCAAGACTGTATGTTCCGGTCGAGGAGTCGTATCTGGTGTCCCGCTATGTGGGGGTGGGAAAGAAGAGGCCGATGCTGGATACGCTGGGGGGTGGGAGGTGGGAGCGGGCACGGGCAAAAGCGGAAAAAGCGGTTGAGGACTTTGCGGCGACGCTATTACGGACGGCCGCGGAGCGAGAAGCCATGCCGGGGGTGGCCTTTCCGCCGGATCACGAGTGGCAGGCAAAGTTTGAGTCGGAATTCGTGTATGTGCCGACAGGGGATCAGTTGCGGGCGATCGCGGATACGAAAGCGGACATGGAAAAAAACCGGCCGATGGATCGCTTAATCTGTGGGGATGTTGGCTATGGGAAAACGGAAGTGGCCATTCGGGCAACCTTTAAGTCGGTGATGGCAGGAAAACAGGTGGTGATTCTTGCACCGACAACCGTCTTGGCGCAGCAGCATGCGAGGAATCTCCGTGAGAGATTCTCCGACTGGCCGGTGCTGGTTGAGGAGTTGAGCCGATTCCGAACGGCGGGTGAGCAGAGAATGGTGGTGAAGGGAGTGGCGGATGGCTCGGTCGATGTAGTGGTGGGGACCCACAGGCTTTTATCCCCCGATGTGCAGTTCCATAGGCTTGGATTGGTGGTGATCGATGAGGAGCAGCGTTTCGGCGTGAAGCAGAAGGAGAGGTTGAAGGAGAGATTTCGAAGGGTGGATGTTTTAACCCTTTCAGCCACACCGATCCCCCGAACTCTGTATTTGGCGGTCTTGGGGGCGAGGGATCTGAGCCAGATCGAGACTCCGCCTCCTGGAAGGCATCCGATTGAGACCGTGGTGGCCGAGTACGATGAACGGCTGATTCGGGACTGGATTCGTCGCGAGGTGGAGCGCGGCGGACAGGTCTACTATTTGCACAACCGGGTGGCTGCTCTTCCGATTCTTGCCAGCAAACTCAAACTTCTGATTCCTGGAATCCGAGTAGCGATTGCACACGGGCAAATGGGAGAGTCGGAGTTGGAAGGTGCGATGGGGAAATTTGTGTCAGGCAAAGCGGATGTTCTGCTTTGCACGACTATTATCGAGAGCGGGTTAGATATTCCGAATGCGAACACGATTATTTTGGATCGGGCGGATCGATTTGGGTTGGCCGATCTATACCAGTTACGAGGACGGGTAGGTCGGGCTCTGCATCGGGCGTATGCCCTCCTGTTGGTTCCGAGGGAGCGTCGAAAGGGGGAGGCGGGGGAGAGGGTGGAGGCGCTACAGATGCACGGAGGCTTGGGGGCAGGGTACAGGATTGCGATGCGGGATCTGGAAATCCGTGGAGCGGGAAATCTTTTGGGGACCGAGCAGAGCGGCCATGTGGCGGTAATCGGTTTTGAACTGTATTGCCGGTTGTTACGGTCCGCAGTTGCGAGAATGAAAAAAGGGGAGTGGCGTCCACCTCCTACGGTGAATCTCCGTTTGGACTTTCTGACCCTGAGAGGGGCGGAGGCGGGGGATGGAATAGCGGGGGCTTATCTCCCTGCAGGTTACATTCCCGAGGTACGGGAGAGGATTGAGGCTTACCGGGTGGTGGCAGAAGCGGGAAGTTTGGCGGAGCTGGGGCGGATTGCAGCGCAGTGGAGGGATCGGTATGGGCCTTGGCTTGTAGAAGTTGCGCTTTTATTGGGATATCACAGGGTTCGCGTCGTGGCTGGGCTGGCAGGGGTGACCCGATTAGAAACGGAGGGGGAGAAGATTCGGGCATGGAAGGGTTTAGAGTTGGAAATGGTGGGGTCAAAACTGCCTCGTTTGACCGGTCGTACGGCACCCGATAAGCTGACACAACTTGAAGCATGGCTAAGATGAATCAACTTCACCGATTGGGACTGATCTTGCTCTGCTGGGCGACGACCGGGGTGGGGTGGAGTCAGAATACGATCAACAACGGTGTTGCCGCGGTTGTAAATAGCGAAGCGATCACTTTCCGGGAGGTTTTGGCACAGACGCAAATGGAAGAGGACGATTTGCGGGCCCAACAGCAGGCAGGCAAGATCACCGACGATGAGCGGAAACAGAGAATCAAAAGCCGTCGTAAGACGGTGCTCGATTCGTTGATTGAAACCCGACTGATCATTCAGGATTACAAGAAGAAGGGGTACAATTTTCCTGACTACTATTTTGATCGGGAGGAGAGGTCGCGGGTGCGGGATCAGTTTGGTGGGGATCGACAGGCTCTGGTGAAGACCCTGGAGGATCGCGGGATCACCATGGCGGACTGGAAAAAGAATATCCGCGATACTTTCGTTGTTCAGCAGATGCGACAGATCAATGCGAAGCGTTTCATCACCATCTCTCCTCACATGATTGAGGCGTACTATCAGGAGCATGTCCGCGACTTTCTTCAGCCTGACCGGGTAAAGTTACGTATGATCTACCTATCTCCTGAAAGTGGACCTGAGGTGGAGGCGGTTGCTAAGGAGGTGCACTCTCAAGTGGAGTCCGGAATGGATTTCTCCCAACTGGCCAAAAAATATTCGGCGTACAACCGAGCAGGTGGTGGCCTTTTCCAGGATAACGGTGGTTGGGTAGAGCGGGACGGGCTGAAAAGCGAGCTGGCAGAGGTGGCTTTTCAATTGCGTCCGGGGCAGGCGAGTGGACTTATGACGTTGCCCAATGCCCAAGGAGCAAATGCCTACTACATTCTGATGGTGGAAGAAGTGAAGAAAGCAACCGTCACCCCTTTGACGAGTATTCGGGAGGCGATTGAGAGCACGCTGGTTGCTGCCGAGAGTGAAAAAGTTCAGAAAGAATGGATTGATCGACTGAAAAGGGATGCCTACATCGAAAGATTTTTGTGAGAAAAAATGGCCCAGTGGTCGGGGTTACTTGGGGCGATCCTGCCGGGGTAGGTCCCGAGTTGGCGTCTCACGTTTTTAGAAAGCTCGGACGCTCCCTAACCCTTCGGAGAGTCGGGCATGGGCAGTCTCGCCCCGGCAAGCCCTCCTTGGCGGGTGCGAAGTTGGCCAAAGAAGCTTTGCTCGAGAGTGTGAGGCTTTTGAAATCGGGTGAAATTCAGGCGGTGGTCAACGGTCCGGTCTCCAAGGAGGGATTGGGTAAAGCGGGCTTTTCATTTCCAGGGCAGACTGAGTTTTATGCAAAAGCTTTCGGAGTAAGACCTGATGACGTGAGCATGATGATGATTGGGCCTCGGCTTAGGGTCGCATTGGCGAGTACCCATCTTTCGTTGCGGAAAGCGGTTCTAGGGCTTCGGGCCAACCAGATTGTAAGAGCGGCAAAGCATCTTGGAGAGACCCTAAAGAAGCTGGGGGTACGCAGGCCAAGAATCGCCGTGTGCGGAATGAATCCTCATGCGGGTGAGAATGGAAAGTTCGGTAACGAGGAAAAAATAGTCGTAGAACCGGCGATTCAGGAATTGAAGAGAAAAACCGATTTTCGGATCTCGGGTCCCGAGAGTCCGGATGCGGTGTTTCGAAGGGCTTGTAAGGGGGAATTTGATGGAGTGGTTGCTTTGTATCACGATCAGGGTCTCATCCCAGCGAAGTTGTTGGATTTTGATGAAACGGTGAATGTGACGGCTGGATTACCAGTGGTTCGATGTTCCCCTGATCACGGGACCGCATTTGCTTTGGCAGGAAAAGGGAAGGCGCGGGCGGATAGTTTCCTCGCAGCGGTCCATTTGGCCAGACGGTTGGTGCAATAGAAGTGAAAGAGGTGATGGGCAAGGTTGCGATTGAGCAACTGAAACGGTCGATTCCATCGAGCGGGTTGTTCCGAGGGAAAAGTTGGAGGTGGTCGGATCAGCCTTGGACGCTTGATGCTGAAGAGCTGCGGTGGCTGGAGGGGTTGGGGAAAAAACTGGCAGTCTTTCAGCGAGCGGCGGACAAACTTTACCGAGTGAGCGTAGCAGGGGATGAATCTAGGTGGGTGTCGGAGTGGCTGGATCTCGGCAAACCGGAAGAGGTGATTCGGGTGGGGCGTGAGGGTAAGGGTGTTCTTCCAAGGGTGATTCGACCTGACCTGATCCGAACGGAGAGCGGTTGGGCTTTGACCGAAATCGATTCTGTTCCTGGAGGAGTGGGCTTAACAGCCTGGCTTCAGGAAGAGTATTCGAAGATGGGACATTCGATCCTAGGTGGAGCGAAGGGAATGAGGTCGATCGGGGAGGAGATTCTAGGCGATCAGGGTGAGGTGGTGATTTCGGAAGAGGCGGGGGATTACCGACCCGAGTGGGAGTGGTTGGTCGGAAAGGATCGGGTGCAGAAAGCAGAAACGTATAGGCCCAAAAAAGGAACTTCTTATCGATTTTTCGAGATGTTCGACTGGATGGAATTCGAGGGGATTCGTAACTCCAAGGAGGATGGGGTGAAGTGGGAGGCTCCGCTCAAGGCGTATCTGGAGGAGAAGTTGTGGTGGGCGCTCTTTTGGATGAAGCCTTTGGAGGAGTGGTGGAGGAAGGAGTTAGGGGAGGTATACTTCAAGGAGTTGAGGGGGTTGGTGCCCAGGGC
>CAMDXQ010000045.1 GCA_945878585.1 Akkermansia muciniphila | reverse complement strand
CCCCGATCTTTGGATTTGGATCTGTTGTATGCAGGCAGAAACTGGATCAAAAACCCGAGGTTGAACCTGCCTCATCCTAGGATGGCGGAACGCCGTTTTGTGATTGAGCCTTTGGCCGAACTGAGTCCTGGCCTTCGAATTGCGGGTCTCCCAGGAACAGTTTTGGAGGTCGCCACTTGGCTTCGTGGTAAAAGGGGGCCGTTATGTCGTCGGATCGTTTGAATCCAGACAAGTTGCGGAATTGGCCGAAGGGGAGATTCCTTCTCTCTCTAACCGCTTACGATTATCCGTTGAGCCGGGTTTTGGATGAGGCAGGAATCGATCTGATTCATGTGGGAGATAGTTTGGGGATGGTCGTTTTGGGAATGCCTGACACGACCGGGGTGACGATGGTCGATATGATTCGTGCGACAGAAGCTGTCTCCCGAGGAAGAAAAAAAGCCATGATTTCAGTCGATCTTCCATTTGGAAGTTACAAAACAGCGGACGATTGCGTGAAGAACTCTAAAATACTGATCCAAGCTGGGGCGGATGCGGTGAAGCCCGAAGGAGGGAGGGAAATCTTTGCGCAGGTGGAGGCTTTGCAAAAAGCTGGGATTCCATGGATCGGTCATCTGGGGATGTTGCCCCAAAACGTGAAAAAAGAAGAGGGCTACAGAAAAAAAGGGAAGAGCAAAGAGGAGGCTCGCCAGATTTTCGAGGATGCTAAGGAAATGGAGAAGAGAGGGGCCTGTGCCGTGGTGTTGGAGTTGGTTGTGCCTGAGGTGGCTGCTCAAGTGACAAAAACGCTATCGATTCCCACGATTGGAATTGGAGCAGGGGAAGGGACGACGGGACAAATCCGCGTGACGCACGATCTCCTGGGTCTAACCCCTTGGTATCGGCCTGGGTTTGTGAGGGAGGATTTGGGGTTTGCGAAAAAGATCGAGGAACTGGTCCGAGGACTTATGAGTTCCGGGCGCGCCGAGCTTGGATAAAAGAGCGAACTGCGAGGAAGATAAAGGCTAAGGACAGAGCCGCATTAAGAGCCTGCGTGATGATAGCAGCAGGTTTCTCAGCTGTTCTGTTGAACAGTTCAGGCAGATGAGGGAGTGATCGTGCCGTGCCAAGAAATGCAAGCAGGGCGATGAGCACGGCGGCGTGCATCACGTGTTTCCGGAGGTTGTCCTTCCGCGCCAAAAGACCAAAAACGAGAAACAGGACTCCGAAAACGCAGGGGATGAGTGCGGTTTTATGGGTTGAGCCCGTAAGAACGAATCCACCGATTCCTAGGACGAGATAGGCAAAAGCAAAAGCAAGTGTGGTGGAAGACATGTGTTTTTTTTACCTCTTGGGAGTCGGGAGCAAAGCCAAATTTGGGATGCCTAGGGGAATGATTTGAAATACGATATCCGCTAGATGAATCGTATCTTTAGAGTTTCTCTTTCTATCTTTCTTTGTATTTCTTTTTGTAGTTGGGCGGTTCCGGGCACAGGGGTGGTAGTTGGGACCAATAAATATACTGCGGAGGTGGCTAAGTTTGCTTTGCAACCTGTTCCTGCTCCCGGGGGAGTGCTTCTGGTCGGAAGTAGTAACTTCAGGAAATGGACCAATGCTGTAACGGATTTGGCCCCCCTTCCTGTAACGAACCGAGCGTTCGGAGGGTCCCAGACTTCTCACCAGTTGATGTTTTTTGATCAGGTCGTTCCTCCCTGTCGCCCAGGATTAGTTGTCTGGTACTGCGGGAGCAACGACATCAAGGGGAAGAAGGATGCGACTTCCATTCTGGAAAGAACGGAGGAGTGGATCAGTAGGGTGAAACAGATGGATTCTGCTGCCGCGGTTTTGTTGGTGTCCGTGATTCGTGCGCCTCAAAAACATCGGGATGGGCAGGTTGCTGTGGTGGATGCGGTGAATCGGGGATATGAAGAGATCACTCGATCAAAAGGGGAAGTTTTTTATGTGGATGTAAATCCGGCTCTTCAGAGCCCGACAGGGGAATCGAGAGCGGAGCTTTATATATCAGATGGTCTTCATCTGAACGGGGAGGGATATCAACAAATGACTACTCTGCTGAAGCCCGCCATCGAGAAACATTGGAAGAAGTAGATTCTCCATGAACCTGATTGCAAAACTTATCGGGCATCGTTGGGCTGTATGCGCGCTCCTGTTTTTTGCCACCACAATTAACTATATCGATCGGCAGATCCTTTCCCTCCTTAAGCCGATCCTTGACGATCAACTTCACTGGACCAATGCAGAATTCGGTATGGTCAACTCCGCTTTTCAGGGAGCCTATGGGGTAAGTTTGTTGATCTTCGGATGGCTGATCGACAGATACGGCACAAAAATCGGATACGCCATCTCCATAGCTGCCTGGAGTTTGGCTGCCATGGGACACGCCTTGGTGGGGAGCGTTGGGGGTTTTCTTTGGGCTAGGGTGGCCCTCGGTCTTGGGGAAGGGGGGAACTTTCCTGCGGCCATCAAGGCCACTGCTATCTGGTTTCCTAAAAAAGAGCGGGCGCTAGCGACAAGTCTTTTCAATTCAGGTGCCAATGTCGGAGCCATTCTGGCTCCTGCGATTGTTCCGTGGCTGGCCTTTAAGTTTGGCTGGCAATCTGCTTTTTTGGCTGCCGGAGCTATTGGTTTTCTTTGGCTTTTTTTCTGGATGCCATGGTTTGAAACTCCGGACAAAAAGCCGGCCCTTTCCAAGAAGGAACTGGCTTGGATCCAATCCGATGGTTTAGAGGAACAGACACAGAAGATTCCGTGGGGGCAGCTTCTGGGATATCGGCAAACATGGGGTTTTATTTTGCCCAAGCTGATTACAGATCCGGTTTGGTGGTTCTTCCTGATCTGGTTGCCCGATTTTTTTAAGCAGACCCGGGGATTGGACATCAAAAAGAGCTGGGTTCTTCTTGTTACCATCTACTCGATCGTCACCGTTCTTAGTATTGCGGGGGGGTGGGTTACTGGGCATTTGGCCAAGAGCGGTTGGTCGATCAATCGTGCGCGAAAGGGCGGGATGCTGCTCTTTGCACTTTGCGTCGTGCCGATTGTAGCGGTAACGGGCGCATCGGATTGGGGGGCCGTTCTGTTGATTGGTTTGGCGGGGGCGGCTCACCAAGCTTTCTCGGCCAATCTCTTTACGACCGTATCCGACTCCTTTCCCAAACAGGCCGTGGCTTCTGTGATTGGAATCGGCGGAATGGCAGGGGCAGTGGGAGGGATGCTCTTTCCAATCGTCACTGGGATACTCCTCGATTCCTACAAGGCATCCGGAAAAGTGTCAGCAGGGTATGGAATCCTTTTTGCCTTTTGTGCTGGGGCTTATCTGTTTTCCTTATTTCTTCTCCAGCTTTTGAATCCGAGGTTGGAGCCTGTGCGTATTCGAAACTGGTAAAAAGAAATTGTATCTGGAAGCAAGTCTGGAAAGATTCTGCACCTACCAAGAAAGGCATCGATTATGAAAAAACTCATCTCCTTAACTCTCCTAGTTCTTCTCGGGGCATTCCTGGGATTTGCTCAAGAGACTTCGGCGCCTGCGAAGGCCAAAAAGCCCTCTGTAACGAACACCAGTTCGGAGAGCATTACTGGGAAGCTCGGCTACATTTCGGATAAAAAGATTACGGTCAAAGCAAAGGGTGCAGAGGCTTCGACCACTTTCCTGATCGATTCCGAAACAAAAATCACCTTAAACAACGAGGCAAAACTTTTTTCGGACCTGAAAAAAGGTTCTGTCGTCACAGTAACTCCCAAGACCGAAAGTGTCGCAACTGCGTCTCTCATCGCCATGAAAGATATCAGCGCAACAAACGCTCCGGCACCTGCTAACAAGACCGAAGAGTAGTCTTTCGTCTGTATTTTTATCGCAGGGCAAGTTGGGCATTCCTTGGAGGCGATGATTCAATTGCCTTCCTTTAGAACAGGGTGACCCGCTAGGTTGACCGAATGGGGAAGTCACTAAAAAGGCCCAAAGTCAGTCCGGTAAAAAACCCTGTTACTCAGGACGGATTTCTCCTTTCGACAAAGACCGCTCGTCGGCTTTACGACGTGGCCTCGGAAGAGCCGATTTACGACTATCATTGTCACCTTTCGCCGAAAGAGATTGCAGAAGATAAAAAGTGGGCAGATTTGTCCGACATTTGGTTGGGTGGTGATCACTACAAGTGGAGGGCGATGCGCGCCAACGGGGTGCCCGAAAGCCACATCACCGGAAGTGCCAAGCCTTATGAGAAGTTTCTGGCTTTTGCCCGGACCATGCCTCGGCTCCTGAGGAATCCCCTTTGGCATTGGACTCATCTCGAGCTCGACCGGGTTTTCGGCATCAAGGAGATCCTGAACGAGGATACCGCCCCAAAAATCTGGGCCAAAGCGAACGACAAGCTCAAGAGCCTTTCGGCTCAAAAGATTCTCAAACAGTTCCGGGTCAGGGTCGTCGGGACGACAGATGATCCATGTGACGATTTGGCGGATCATCAGAAAATTCAAAAAAGCGCGATCAGCACCCGAGTTTATCCGACTTTCCGTCCGGACAAGGCTTTGCTGGTCGATCAACCTTCGATTTTTTCAGCCTGGGTCCAGCGTTTGGAAAAAACATCAGGGGTCGACTGCTCCTCTTTTCACGGATTCCTTAAAGCTTTGGATCAAAGGCATGAGTTTTTCCACCAGTTGGGAAGCCGGATTTCGGATCATGGGATGAATCAGACGTTTGGACGGGGTGGAAGCCGTGAGCAGGTGACCCGGATCTACACGGCCGCACGAAAAGGGGAAAGTCCAACTCCGGAGGACGCGGAAGCCTACAAAGGCTTTCTGATGGTCTATTTCGGTGAATTGGATGCGAGAAGGAGTTGGACGAAGCAGATCCATTTTGGTGCTCTCCGGAACGGCAATTCGAAGGGTTTCCGCGATTTGGGGCCGGACACCGGCTTTGACTCGATCGGCGATGGGCCCCAGATCGATCGTTTGGCGGGGTATATGGACGAGTTGGCGAGTCGGGGAAGCCTACCCAAGATGGTGCTTTATAATCTCAACCCGTCGGACAACTACGCGGTGGCGACCCTTTGCGGAAGTTTCCAAGGGGAAGGCGCGAGAGGAAAGATCCAGTTCGGAAGTGGTTGGTGGTTCCTGGACCAGCTGGAAGGGATGAGGTGGCAGATCAACGCGCTTTCTAGTCTGGGTCTGCTGGCCAACTTTGTCGGGATGCTGACCGATTCACGAAGTTTTCTGTCCTATCCCCGACATGAGTATTTCCGCCGATTGCTCTGTCAGATCCTAGGGGAGGAGGTTGAGAACGGAACTTTGCCGAAAGATATGAAACTGCTGGAGGGGATGGTTCGGGATATCTGTTACCGGAACGCCGAAGCTTATTTTGGGATGCAGCCTGGGAAAGCTTAAGAATCGGTTCGAAATCGCCGTGCGTTTGGTGGATTTTTCATTAGAATCCTCTTATGTCATTGGCCAATCGTTTTGATTTAAAAGGGGAAGTAGCGGTCGTCATTGGCGGTACGGGAGGCCTAGGCGGGGCGATGGCAAAAGGATTGGCCCAAGCCGGTGCCAAGATCGCCATATTGGGTAGAAACAAGGAGAGGGGAGAGGCCAAGGCCAAGGAACTTTCAAAGCACGGGCAGGCTATTTTTTTATCTGTCGATGCCTTGGATCCAAAAGGCCTCGAACAGGCCGAGCAGAAAGTGGAAAAAGAGCTTGGGCCGACCACCATTTTGGTGAATGCCGCCGGAGGAAACCAACCAGCCGCGGTCGTGACTCCAGAGAATCCGGTGACAACACTTGCCCTGTCAGCTTGGAAGGAGAATTTTGATCTCAATCTCGTCGGGGGAGCCCTTTTGCCCTGTCAGATCTTTGGAGTCGGAATGTTGAAGCGGAAAAGAGGAAGCATTATCAACATTGCAAGCGTTTCGGCCCATATTCCCCTTTCCAAAGTGGTCGCGTATTCGGCCGCCAAAGCAGCCGTAATCAGTTTGACCCAGTTTTTAGCCCGGGAATGGGCTCCGCACGGAATCCGGGTCAACACCATCACTCCAGGCTTCTTTCCCGCCGACCAAAATCGGAAACTTCTCTTTCAGGAGGACGGCACTCCAACGGATCGGGCGAAATCGATCCTCGGGCATACCCCGATGGGGCGTTTCGGCGAACCCAATGAGTTGGTCGGTGCGGCGGTCTTTCTGGCTAGCCCGAAGGCGAGCGGATTCGTGACTGGCATCGATCTGCGGGTGGACGGCGGCTTCCTTTCTCAGACAATCTGATGGCTGAGAAATCTCTTTCTCCCGAGGAGGTGAAACAAATCCTCCGGGCGGGCCTGCCCCAAGCCGAATTCAAGAATCGAAAAGTCCTGCTGATCGTTCCTGATCATACACGGACAGCTCCAGTCGGTCAGATATTCAAGGAGGTACACGCCTCGTTAGGCTCGGTGGCAAAACAGATCGATGTGATGGTGGCGCTGGGAACCCATCCGCCGATGAGTCAGGAGGCGATTTCTCATCGGTTGGATTTGACTCTCGCGGAAAAGGAGAAGTCGTATCCCAACGCTCGTCTTCTCAATCATGCGTGGGATGATGACCGGGCCTTGGTGGAGATTGGAAAGATTCCTTCGAGCGAAATTCGGGATCTGACCGGCGGTCTCTTTGAGATGGAGGTGACGGTTCGGATTAACCGGGCAGCTTTGGAGTATGACGAACTAGTGATTCTGGGGCCGACTTTTCCCCATGAGGTCGTCGGTTTTTCTGGGGGTAACAAATATCTATTCCCTGGGATCAGCGGGCCCGAGGTTTTGAACTTCTTTCATTGGCTCGGAGCGGTCGTGACCAATCCGGGAATCATCGGGAAGAAGTGGACGCCGGTTCGGAAGGTGGTCGATCGGGCGGCGGCTCTCGTCAAGACGAGGAAGTGGTGCGCCTCGATGGTGGTCCGACCGGATGCCTCTTTGTCGGGTCTGTTTGTCGGAACACCAGAGTCGGCGTGGGAAAAAGCGGCTGATCTCTCTGAAAAGCTTCACATCATTCGTAAGAAGAAACCTTTCCGCCAGATTCTCTCCTGTGCACCTGAGATGTATGACGAGCTCTGGGTGGCAGGAAAGTGCATGTACAAACTGGAGCCTGTGTTGGCGGATGGTGGGGAATTGATTATCTATGCGCCGCATTTAACCGAAGTATCGATCACGCACGGGAAGTTGATCCGCCGGATCGGTTACCACTGTCGGGATTATTTTCTAAAACAGTGGGACAAGTTTAAGGATGAGTCGTGGGGGGTGTTGGCGCATTCCACCCATGTTCATGGAGGCGGAACTTATGAGAACGGAGTAGAGAAGCCGCGGGCGCGGGTGATCTTGGCCACGGGGATTCCAGAGGCTGTTTGTCGGGAGATCAATCTGGGCTATCGGGATCCCAAGACGATCCGGAAAGAGGATTTTGCGAATCGTGAAGATGAGGGGATCTTGTTCGTCCCGAAAGCGGGAGAGAATCTGTATCGTCTTGAAGATGAACATTCTTCTTAACAAAAAGGCGTCTGCCCTCTACTTTCAAAATATTCATGAGCACAAAAATGAAGATTAAAACGGACGGAGCGTTGGATTTCCTTTCTCTGGGTGCACTGGTTCACCGGTTGGATCCTGGGATCATCCCTTTTCGCAAAGCGACAGAGTGCAAGATCCATGTCAGTGGTGGAGAATTTAATGTGGCGGCCAATTTGGCTGACTGTTTTGGAATGCGCACGGGAATCGCCTCGGCCATGGTTGAATATCCGATCGGGGATCTGATCGCCGAACGGGTTCGCGCGATGGGGGTCCGTCCTTTTTATAAAAAATTCAAACACGACGGAGTGAATGGCCCGAACATGGCGGCTGTTTATAGTGATCAAGGGCACGGAGTGCGCGCTCCGGTGGTGTTTTATAACCGCTGCAACGAAGCGGCCGGACTTTTGAAGCCTGGGGATTTTGATTGGAAGAAGATTTTTGGAGAAGGGGTTCGCTGGTTTCATAGTGGGGGAATCTTCTCAGCTCTTTCACAGACCACTCCGGAGCTCATCATTGAGGCAATGCAGGCGGCCAAAGCCGCAGGTGCCACCACTTCGTTCGATCTTAACTACCGGGCGAAGCTTTGGAACATTCAGGGCGGACACGACCGGGCCGTCGCGATTCTCGATAAGATCGTGAAGAACGTCGATGTGCTGGTCGGGAATGAGGAGGATCTGCAGATGGGGCTCGGAATTCCCGGCCCCGATGTTCATTCGAAGTCGAAACTGGATCCCTCGGCCTTCCTTAGCATGATGAAGAACGTCACTAAGAAGCATCCGCATGTTCAGGCGGTAGCCACGACCTTGCGGGAAGTGCACACCACGAATCACCACAGCTGGAGCGCAGTGGCCTGGATTCATGGAACCACGCATCAGGCCCCGACTTGTGAGTTGGATGTGATCGATCGTGTTGGAGGTGGAGACGGATTTGCAGGTGGGTTTATCTACGGACTCCTTTCTGGAGCTGAACCGGATGATGCGGTGAGGCTGGGCTGGGCGCACGGGGCGTTGCTCACAACCTTCCCAGGTGACACCACCATGGCGACTGTGGATCAGGTGAAAGCTTTTGCACAGGGCGGATCCGCCCGGATTCAGCGTTAATTTATGGCAAACGAACCTCAAGGTGATCTGGCTCTGATCGGGCTGGCTGTGATGGGGCAGAACCTCATTCTCAACATGAACGACCACGGGTACACGATTGTGGCGTTTAATCGGACCGTTTCAAAAGTAGATGACTTTTTGGCCAAAGAAGCCAAAGGAACCAAGGTTCAGGGAGCCCACTCGATTGCCGAGATGGTGTCGAAGCTCAAGAAACCTCGTCGTGTGATGCTTTTGGTTAAAGCCGGAAAGCCCGTGGATGATTTTATTCAGGAACTTCTGCCTGTGATGGAGAAGGGGGACATTATCATCGATGGTGGGAACTCGCTCTTCGATGACACCAACCGCCGCCAAAAAGAGGTGGAGGCAAAAGGTCTTCTCTATATCGGGACTGGAGTTTCGGGTGGAGAAGAGGGAGCCCGTCGTGGGCCCAGCATCATGCCGGGTGGATCGCCGGCAGCCTGGCCGTTCGTAAAAAAGATTTTCCAGGATATTTCCGCCAAGGTCGACGGAGGAACTCCTTGTTGTGATTGGGTCGGCGAGCAGGGGGCGGGTCACTACGTGAAGATGGTTCACAACGGAATTGAGTACGGGGATATGCAGCTGATCTGTGAGGCCTATAACCTGATGAAGAATGGCCTAGGGATGAGTGCGGATGAGATGCATCAGGTCTTTGCCGAATGGAATAAAGGGGAGTTGGACAGTTACCTGATCGAAATTTCCCGGGATATTTTGGCCAAGAAGGATACGGACGGCTCTCCGCTGGTGGATAAGATTCTCGATACCGCCGGGCAAAAGGGGACAGGAAAGTGGACCGTGATCAATTCGCAGGATCTTGGCATTCCGATCACCCTGATGGCGGAGGCGGTCTATGCCCGTTGTGTTTCGGCACTGAAAGACGAGCGGGTTGCAGCGGCGCGGAAGTTGAAAGGTCCGAAACCCCTGTTGCCTGCGGCGAAGGATCCGGAAAAGAAGAAGGCCTTTATCTCGGATATTCGGGATGCTCTGTATGCCTCCAAGATTGTTAGCTACGCACAAGGCTATATGCTGATGCGTGCGGCGGCGAAGGAGTACAAGTGGAATCTGAATTACGGCGGCATCGCCCTGATGTGGCGCGGAGGTTGTATCATTCGCTCTCGCTTCCTTGGGAAGATTAAAGAGGCGTATGACAAGAATCCGAAATTAAACAACCTGCTTCTCGACGACTATTTCCGTGGGGAAGTGAAGAAGTCGCAGAAGGGGTGGCGGAATGTGGTTGCTGCAGCTGCGAAGCGTGGAATTCCTGTTCCCGCCTTCAGTACAGCCTTGGCGTTCTTTGATAGTTACCGGAACGCGGTATTGCCGGCCAATCTGCTTCAGGCCCAGCGGGACTACTTTGGGGCCCATACCTATGAGAGGGTGGACAAGCCTCGGGGCGAGTTTTTCCACACCAACTGGACCGGACACGGCGGCACAACCGCTTCCTCCACCTACAACGTTTAGTTTATTCGGTCGGAGAGCGGGCTTGCAGGGGAAGCCTTCTGAACGAAGATAGAGGTATTGCCGGCTTAGCTCAGTGGTAGAGCAGCGGTTTTGTAAACCGCTGGTCGTCGGTTCAAATCCGACAGCCGGCT
>CAMDXQ010000044.1 GCA_945878585.1 Akkermansia muciniphila | reverse complement strand
AAGCCCGAAGCTCCTCCGCAGGACACGAGTCCGCCAAGGAACATCCTGCATTCAGGTCAGGCATGAGAACTTTCTTCTCCGGATTCACAATCTTCGCCGTCTCCGCCATGAAGTGAACCCCGCAGAAAAGAATACAATCCCCCTTCGCTTTTTGAGCTTCATAACTCAACCCCAAGGAATCCCCCACGTAATCCGCTACCTCTTGAATCTCCTTCGGTTGATAATTATGCGCCAAAACGACCGCATTTCTCTCTTTCTTCAAATCGAGAAACTTTTTCTGCAAAGGACTCATCTGCACACCTTGCCCCAAAACCCCATCCCGGACAAACCACCACGACTCATTTTTCGCCCCTTCGTAATTCCGTAACTGACAAATGCCCCTCTTTCCGCTTAAGTCCTATGCATGGACGAAGCACGCACAGGCCTAGGTCTTCTCTTTCTTCTCGCCGCTTTTGCCCTTTGCGGCGGAATCGTCATCTGGCTCATTATTTCCGAGGGGATTCGCCACAATCATACGCCACCTCAAGATACCCCAACAAATCACCACTAGAATCCGCAGGATTTGGTTGGCTCGCAACGGAATTTAAAGCCCCAAGCACTTACTCGGATATGCTTGTCAGGCGTCGATTTATAAGTTCTTAAATTGCTAAAAATCAATGATTTGCATTTTGCAAGAAAAGCCACTTTACACATAAAATAACGTTTTTACATATAAAATTTAATTGACCCCATATCACCTACTCGTAGTGTAAAACCAACACAAGGAGTAGTATGAAATGCCCAAAATGTAATATCGAAGAAGATAAAGTGATCGATTCACGCCCCTGGAAAGATGGTGCCGTCGTCCGACGTCGCAGGGAGTGTCTCTCCTGCAACTACCGCTTTACCACCTACGAAGAAATTGAGCGTGAAGATCTTCGTGCCGTCAAAAGGGATGGCCGATATGAACCGTTTGACCGGCGTAAGCTCGTTCTTGGCTTTCAAAAAGCCTGCGAAAAACGCCCTGTCAGTCCCGAACTTATCGAAAAAACCGTCGATAAGGTAATGGAAGAACTCGAACAAAAGTATGGGCGGGAAATTCCTACCACCGCCATCGGCGAAAAAATCATGGACTGCCTCAAGAAAATGGACGATGTCGCTTATGTACGCTTCGCATCCGTCTACCGGCAATTCCGCGATGCCCGCGATTTTGTCAGCGAAGTCAAAAATCTCGGTGCCCGCTAAAAAATCCATCCCCCACGCTCTTCCCCTCGTGGTTATCCCCGGGGGCTCCCCTGCACGCCTCAGTGAGAACTGGCTCGTCCTCTCGATCGAAAAAGCTGCTAGCCAAGCCGGACACCTCGCTTGGCCCCTCGCTCCCGAGGTCGCCCAGGCCGTTCTTCACTATCTGCGACATGACTTCCAGCGCCCGAAAATTGAACGTGAAACCCTCGAACTCATCCTGCGCCGTTCCCTTACCGGAATCGGTTGCCCCGCCATCGCCCGCCACTTCGAACTCGTATCCTTCGCCCCTTCCATCAACCTCGCCACCCTCGCCCAACAAGCCCCCCTCGAAATTCTATTCTTCCAACAGCTCTCCTCCCTCGTGGACGAAAAAGTCTCCTCCCTCGCCTCCGCCCTCCGCTTGGAAGGCCTCCGCTCTTGCGTCCTCGCTCTGACCGGCTCTGCTTCATGGCGCACCTCCTGCCAACGTCTCAGTGACGAAATTGTCTACTTCATCCGTGCCCGCGCCCGGACCCTGAGCCCCTCCCTCCTCGAACTCACCATCTGGTAACCCCCATGCCCAAAACGATCTTCGAAAAGATCGTCGACCGGGAAGCTCAGGCCGACATCCTCTACGAAGACGACCACGTCCTTGCCTTCCGCGACATCGCTCCCCAGGCCCCTACCCACATCCTTCTCATCCCCAAAAAGCATCACGCCCGCCATGGCGCCGTTCCCGCCGAAGACCATCCGATCTTTGCCCATCTTTTTGCCGCAGCGCAACGTGTCGCTCGACAGTGCCAACTGGAAAAAACAGGGTATCGCCTCGTCATCAACAACGGACCCGATGGAGGAGAAACGGTTCCT
Organism: Akkermansia muciniphila; assembly: GCA_945878585.1. GTDB lineage: Bacteria > Verrucomicrobiota > Verrucomicrobiia > Methylacidiphilales > Verrucolacustridaceae > Verrucolacustris. The sequence continues at coordinate 8,327 of CAMDXQ010000044.1, read as the reverse complement.
CACCTCCACCTTCACCTCCTAGGTGGCCGACCGCTTGCCTGGCCTCCAGGCTAACCCCGAACTACAAATCCTTCTGCAGAATTTTCGAATTCCGACCGCTTGCCTCATACGAGGCCTTCCGTTCGGGTGGTAGCACTTCGATCTTTCCTTCGGTAAAACCTCCCTTGCTCTGCAAATAATTAAACGCCTGGGTCGATAAAGCCAAAAGCTTCTTCATCCCCATCTCTTTGGCCCGGTTTTCCGCGTACAACATCAGCTTCCTCCCAATCCCACTGTTCTCATGTCCGGAAGCCACAAACAAACACCCCATCTCCGCCACTTTTCCCTCAAGGGGATGTACCGCCACACACCCCACCATATTCCCATCGATCTCAAAAACATTGTAATCCCCGATCGCCGCTGCCACTTCCGTCCGCGTCCGCTTGGCCAACTCTTCCGCCGCCACCGAACTCCCAATCAACCGCATGATCGACCGCACATCCTTCTTCAACGCCTTCCGTATCTCGGTGTACTCATCCGCATAAACCATCGTCCCCACTCCCTCACTGGAGAATAACTCTTCCAATAAAGCATCATCCGCTAAACCGTCTAAAATATGGGCCCGACTCACCCCCTCCTTACAAGCCCGCAACCCATGCTCCAACTTGGATGCAATCTCCCCGCTCAGTTCACCCCTCTTTTTCTTTAACCAATCGGTTGCTTCCTCCACTGAAAGTTGCGCCGGTTTCTTTCCGTTCATCGGTAAAGATCCGCTCCCCGTCAGGAAAATCAGCTTCTCCGCCTTCAGAGCCTCCGCCACCTCCAGTGCTACCCCGTCTGAATTCACCCGATACGTCCTCCCGTCCCCGTCGACTCCCATCGGAGGAATCACCGGGATAATCCCATTTTCCAGCAAAGTCTCCAAAAACTTCGTGTCTACCCTCTCCACCCGCCCCGTCCACTGCTGATCCACCCCACCCAAAATTCCCGCTGGATGCGCAATCACCGCGTTCGTCACCGCACCCCGCAAATCCGCATCTGCCAGATTTTGCAGAATATCGTGACTGTAAGAATTCGCTGCCCTTTCCGCCACCCTTAAGGTCGCCTCATCTGTAACCCCCAACCCATCTAAATTCGAAACCTTCACCTTCATCTCCCCTGCAATTTTTTTAATCCGGGCGCTCGCACCGTGGACCAAAACCACCCGAATGTTCAAACTCCGCAACACCGAAATATCGAGAAAGAGGCTCGCTGCCCTCTCATCCTCGAGCACCGCGCTATCTACACTGAGGACGAAAAGCTTGTCCCGAAAACTGGGGATATAAGTTAGAATTCCCCGTAAATCGGATGCCTTCATTCTGATTTTTTTACCATCTTCCCCCCTTGGGAACAAATTAAGTCTTCAGACAGCTTTCCTTCAAAAAAGCCAGATTCTCCCGATCTTCCCGCTCCCCAGGCGGTAACTCCCCAATCCGTGGAATCCCCCTCCAGGTTTCTTCCCGAAGAAACGCCCACAAAGCTGGCCCTCCAATCTTTCCATGCCCCAAATGCTCATGACGATCTACCCCGGAGCCGCAATCTGTCTTCGAATCATTCGCATGGATCACCAATATATTCTCCCTTCCAATCTCCCGCACAATTTCCCGAAGCAACTTGCCTCTTCCATCCTCCGTCCGTAAATCATACCCCGCCGCAAAAGCATGTGCCGTGTCGAGACACGCCGCCCTCCGATTCTTCGGAAGGCCATGCACCAACTCACCCCACTCCTTGAAATCGCGAGCCAATGCCGTCCCCTGCCCCGCCGAATTCTCCAAAGCCAACCTCACCTTCCGGGTCTCTGACATCTCTAATGCCTCCCGAAAGCCCTCCACCGCCCGCTTTCGTGCTACCCCCGCCTCTTCCTCCCCCCGACTTCCGCAGTGCACCACCACCCCTTCCAAATCCAACTCCTCCGCCCGCCCAATCTCCTCCGCCAAAGCTCGGATCGATTTTTTGCGAATCTCTCCGCCCCCAGCCACATTGATCAAATAACCCGCATGCGAACAAACCCACAAATCCTGCAATTTCTTACCCTTACGAAAGATTTCTCCATCCTCCTTTGACAATCTCGGCATCTCCCATCGACGATTGCTTTTCACAAAAACCTGCGCCGCTGTCTCTCCCATCCCCTTCGCTCTCGCCAACATTTCCCCCCACCCCCCCGCCACGGAAGTATGTAACCCCCAACGAGTCACCCCCACAGTTCCCTTCACTGCTCTTCTGTACCCCGTAATTTCCAGACTGGATTCTTCAAGGATCCACTCCCCTCATACTGAAACATCTGACTCACCAGAAAAAAAGGGACCCCGGCCGGCCCCCGAAGATTTTGTCTCATCACGAAATCTTCCAACTGATCATCCACCATATTGTACACGCCCTGCCCCGTCGTCACCACCAGCGTCGATTCAATATTCAGCTTTTTGACCTCCAACTTTCCTTTGGCTAATTCAAAGTCCATGTCCGCATTTTGATCGGTCAATCCCACCCACTCTGCGGGTGCATTCATCGCCGATGCAAATGCCCCCATTCCCGGCAAAACACCCTCGTCCACCATCAAACGCCCTGCCCCGTTCCACTCCCGCCAGCTTCCCGTTGGGCCGTTAAGTTCGATCTTCCCGCTGAATTTTCCCTCGTAGCCTTCAAAATCAAAATACGTTTTCACCAGTTTGGCGAAATCGACCCCTTTGATTTTTCGTATATCCGTGACTTGCCTCCTTTCCTTCCCATCCACTTCGACCCGCACTTCGACCTGACCGCCCAACACTCGCGCCGGTCGCTCCTTCTGTGTCTGCACAATCACCTTTCTCCCCACCACCTCAACCAGCATGTCCATTTCTGTGAATTCCAAAGGTCGCCCCGCCACTTCGTATTTCATTCCCTCTGGAGCTAAAATTGTCGCTTTGAGGTTAGAACGCCCCTCCCCCTCCAAATCCACTTCACCCTGCAAAACCACCGTCGGTCTCCCATGAAATTCATACGGAAGCATCGTCTTTCGAAACTTTTCGCCAAACACCTTTGAAAACTCCTGAATCGGAAGAGTGGATCGCGTTCCCAAGAACTTCACTTTCTCCGGTTGAAACCCATACACAAAATCCCCCGTTCCCTCCCCGCCCGACGACTTTACCTTGAGATCGTTCACCGCTAACTCGCCCCCAGCCCAAACTACCTTCCCCGTAAGCTCATCCATTTTGACTCCTTTATAAGCTAAATTCTGTGCCTCCACTTTTCCTTCCACCCGAATCAGATCCGGCTTCCATCCCGCCCCGGAAACCTGAGCTGTAATTTTCGGGGGAATCGGTAACTCCAGGCTTTTCCAAAAAGGCAACGCCCCTGAGCCAAACCAGGGAACCAAGCCTCCCAAGTCCAAATCACTTCTGATATTTCCTTTCAAATCCGCTTTCCCATCAAAACTCAGTTGAAACTCTAATCTTCCTTCCAACCCTTCGATTTTTAAACCTTGGACCATCCACTTTCTCCCATTCGTCACCCAAGGAAAAAACAAACTACGATACGATGTCTTTCCCGATTGAAACTCCCCAACCCGCAACCGCCCCAACCATAGGAAATCTCGGTTCTCCTTCCATCCAAACTCTACCTGCCCCCACAACTCAGGGGGCTGAGCACTCTTCCATTCCCGTAACCCCAGTGTCATCTCGCCGCCCACTGCAGCGAATTGCCCCAAATCCGCATCCGAATGATACTCGATTCCTCCCCGCCCCTGATTGAAGTTCGCCCAGCCATTTGCTCCGATCTCCCCTTTTCCCAGCCCGATCTGAAAACGTTCCAACCGCAACCCTCCATCCCCCACCGTCGCCCGTACATCGATCTGCCTTAATTCCACCCCTCGCCATACATTCCCTTGCCCCGTTACTAATATCTCCGCTTTGCCACTCTCGATTTGCCCCACCTCCACATCAAAATCCACCTGAATTCGTGGTGCAGGACCCCCTAAATCTTTCAGCTCTTTCTCCACATCCCGCCATATTTTTGCAAAGAACTCGTTCGGCGGTGCCACCTCACGCCCCACCTCCATACCAACCCGCCCTTGCAAATTCAGATCAAAACCCAAAATCTGCCCTCGCCCCCGCTTCAACCGGATCTCCTCCGGCCGAAACTCCATCACCGCCTCCACCCTTCGAGCTGTCATCTCCACTCCCTCCCCCAAAGGCCAGGCCACATCCGCATCCCGCAATTGCGCTCCCGAGATCATGGGCTCCCCTTCTCGCCACCCTAACCAGTTCAGATTCAGTTCCACCCTCCCCAACCGTAACTGCTCGATTTTTCTTCGCCCATCTCGATACACCACCAGATCCCTCGCCACCAACCCGCCCCAAGGATCCATCGTCACCTTGCCCATATCCACTTGCAGACCTCGCAAGGCGAACTCCTGCATCAAAAGATCCTTCACCCCACGCGGCACCCCAACCAAACGACCCCAAACTGCCGCCACCACAAACAGCACCCCCAGCATCCCACCCGCTCGCTGCAACCACCGCAAGGCCGACCCCGTCGTCGGAGGCCGGATCCGCTCCCGAATTTCACGGAAAATTGGGGTGTTCATCTTTTCCGATCATCGCTAGGATTTTCTACTCTAGAATCCAAAAATTGCTCTATGTCTGATAACCGAATGGAAAAAATCGTGGCCCTTTGCAAACGCAGGGGTTTTATCTTCCCATCCTCCGAGATCTATGGGGGACTGAACGGCGCCTGGGATTATGGGCCCCTCGGAGTTGCTCTCAAACGAAACTTGAAAGACAACTGGTGGAAAGCCATGACCCAGCAGCGCGACGATATCGTCGGCATGGACGGCGCCATCCTGATGAGTCGCTCCGTCTGGAAAGCAAGTGGCCACGAAGCCACCTTCACCGATCCCATGGTCGATTGTAAAACCTGCAAGGGCCGCTTCCGCGCCGATCAGGTCTCCGCCACCCCCTGCCCCCAAAAACCCAGTAAAATGGTCAATGCCTGTGGTGGGGAACTTACCGAACCCCGGCAGTTCAACCTCATGTTCAAAACGTACGTCGGCCCTGTCGAGGACGAGCGAAATCTTACCTACCTCCGGCCCGAAACGGCCCAAGCCATGTTCGTCCAATTCAAAAATATTCTCGAAGTCTCGAGAAAAAAACTCCCCTTCGGAATCGCCCAGATTGGAAAGGCTTTCCGTAACGAAATCAACCCCCGCAACTTCACCTTCCGATCCCGCGAATTCGAACAGATGGAAGTTGAATTTTTTGTCCCCCCCGCAGATGGGAAAAAATGGCTCGATCAATGGCTCGCCGACCGCCTTGCCTGGTACGAATCGATCGGTATCCCCCGAAGCAAGATCACCATACTCGATGTCCCCGAAAAAGACCGAGCCTTCTACTCCCAAGGTACCTATGACCTTCTCTATGCCTTCCCGTTCGGCACCGAAGAGCTCGAAGGCATCGCATACAGAACCGATTACGATCTCAAGCAACACCAGGAAGCCAGTGGCAAACCACTCGAATATTTCGACGAGGAGACACGGGAGAAATTCATTCCCCACGTTGTCGAGCCCAGTGCCGGCGTGGATCGCACTACCCTCGCTCTCCTCTGCGAAGCCTACGATGAGGAGGAAGTCGCCGATGAAAAAGGGGGGAAGGAAACCCGAGTCGTCCTCCGCTTTCACCCCCGAATGGCTCCCATCAAGGCAGGAATCTTTCCTCTGCTTAAAAACAAACCCGAGCTTGTTGAGAAAGCCCGCTCCTTAACCCAACAGCTCCGCCAACATTTTGCCGTGTTTTATGATGAGTCAGGGGCCATTGGCCGACGCTACCGCCGCCAAGATGAGGTCGGCACCCCCTTCGGTATCACCATCGATTTCGAAACCCTCGAAGGCGCAAAAGACGGTCCCCTCGCAGGTCAAAAAGATACCGTCACCCTACGGCACCGCGATTCAATGAAGCAGGAACGCATCGCCATCGTTGATCTTCTCCCGCGCCTTCAGGCCGCTTTGGCCTAACGCCATGGCGCGGCGTCGCCCCTCCCGCTCCCTCCTGCCCCGGGCCTTTGCCCATCTGGATCTTTCCCGCCAACATCGACTCGGAGCACCCGAAATCATCTACGGAGCGGGAAAAACCGTCCCCCAAATCTCAGCCATCATCCGCCGCCTCCGCTCGGCACGCCAATCGGTCCTCGCGACTCGAATCGACTCTGCGAAAGCCCGACAACTTCGGCGCTTTTTTCCTAAGGGAAGGTATCACCCCGCCGCCCGGACCTTCACGCTCACCCCCGCCCGACGATCCAAGTCTTCCCACCCCGCCCTCCATGTCGCCATCTGCGCCGCAGGAACCTCCGACCATCCCGTTGCAGAAGAAGCCTACGTCACACTGGAGTTTCTTGGGCATCGCCCCACCCGATTTTATGACATCGGTGTCGCAGGCCTCCACAGGACCCTTCAACATCTCGATGCCCTCCGCGACTACCACGCCCTGATTGTTGTCGCCGGAATGGAAGCCGCACTACCCAGCGTTCTGGGCGGACTCATCCGTTCCCCCCTCATCGCTGTCCCCACATCCGTGGGTTACGGAGCCCACCTCAAGGGAATCACCGCCTTTCTTGGAATGCTCAACTCCTGCGCCCCAGGGATCGCCGTCGTCAATATCGATAACGGCTTCGGTGCCGCCTACTCGGTCCATCGCATCGCACTCACCTCAAACACTTCCGACTTCACCGCCCGATCGCGCTCTGCCCAGGCGTAAAATCCCCCCTTCCGTCTAGCCCGCTTCCCGAGCACAATCCTCCCTGTGCCCACGATTCTTTTGGCTCAAGAGGATCCCGAAGCAGCCGCCCAGCTCACCGCTTTCCTTAAAGATTTTTTTCCTTCTGCCCGAATCCAGATTCTGAACGATTTTCCCACCCTCACCACCACTCTCTCCTCAGGTAGCCACGCCTCACTACTGCTCACCGATATCTTCTGGTCCGAAAGCGATCAATCTGGACCTCTTCTTCTTCTTGCAGAAAGTTACCCTGAAATTCCCGTCGGCATCATTAGCCGATATGATCTCACTCATACTCTTCCCCCAGGATTTCCCATCCCCTGGCTCAAAGCAGACGATCATCTTCCGCTAGCCATGGCGGAATTGATGGAAAACTTTTCTGGCCGAGCATTCGGACCCTACACCCTTCTCTCTCCCGCCGGACCTCACCCCCTGGGTCGCCTCTACTGGGCCAAACACCAACAGCTCGAACGACAAGTCCAACTCCTCATTCCACCCGTCGGCTCTTCCGTATTCTCAAAAACCATTCGCAACTATGCCCGTCTTAATCATCCCTCCGTTTACTCCCTGTACGAATCCGTCCCATCGGGCGACCGTATTTTTGTCGCCCTAGAACCCGTTCTTCACCCTTCCCTCCTTCATTTGCAAAATCAAAACTCTTCCATCGAACTGATCTCGGGTGCGCGTCTAGCGTCGAGTCTCGCATCCGTTCTCTCTGAAATGGAGTCCTCATCCATTCCCGCCCGTCTTCTTGGGCCGTACGATTATACTCTTTCCCCCTCCGGAACCCCCCGACTTCGAAACCCCGCCATCGCCCTGGGTGCCCCCGAGGCCTCCCATTTTGAAAATGCAACCCAACTTGCTACCCTCCTCGATCCACTCCTTCCCACCTCCCCAGCCTCGGATCAACTCCTGCAAATCCTCCGAAATCCAGGCACCTCTGCCTTCGACCTCCTTCGCCGTACCCGCGATTTTGAACGCCAGCTAGCTGACGTTCAGGAAGTCCATGTTCGGAATGAAGAAATTGAAGCTGCGCAAAAGATGATTCGTGCCCGATTCATTCGTCGTTGGACGATCGCCATCGGTTCCGTGGCCGCCCTCCTTTTTTCCGCCATCGCTACCTGGATCATTTACGACCGTCTTTTTCTTGATCTCCCCGGGACGTTGGGTGACGACGAAATCCTCATTCCCGCAGGTCGACTGACTCTGCCCGACTCCACAAACAATGTGCCTGCCTTCTATCTTGATCGCCACGAAGTCACTATCGGCCAATACGAGCAGTTCCTAGCCGCCATGGGTTCCGAGGCAAACTGGAAAACATTTCTTCCTCCGTCTACCGCTGCAAGCAAATCAACCCGCTCCGATTTCGAACCCGCCGGATGGAGGGACATCCTCACTCGTGCTCGCAAAGGGGACAAATATAACAGCCAAATCCGTATCACGAGGGATACCCCCGTATTCTCTGTCGATTATCCCAGCGCTTACGCCTATGCGAAATGGAAGAAACGTCGTCTCCCCTCCAGGATCGAATGGCTCCGCGCCGCTTCTGGAAACGAAATGCGCACCTAC
>CAMDXQ010000043.1 GCA_945878585.1 Akkermansia muciniphila | reverse complement strand
TATCAGGTTCGAAAGCATACCTTGCAGTATGACGATGTGATGAATCAGCAGAGGACGGTCATTTATGCATGGCGTTCCGATATGTTGAATTCGACTGATCCGCGGCCTGAGGTTTTTGAGACGGTAGATGAGAGAATTACATCGGAGGTAGACGCGAGGGCAGGGACAGATCCTGTGGATCTGGATGGGTTAGTGCACTGGGCGAATTCGGCGATGCCATTAGGATTGCAGAAGGAGGATTTTCAAAAGGCGGGAGGCAAAGAGGAGTGGGCCAAACTTTTGAAAGCGAAAGTCAGAGAGGCCTACGAGGTAAAAGTGAAGTTTGAAAATCCAGAGGCGGTGAAAGCGCTTGAGAGGTTTGTCGTCTTGGGAGCAATCGACCGGCTGTGGCAGGAGCATCTGTACGCGATGGATGGTTTAAGAACGTCGATCAACCTGCGTGCTTATGGGCAGAAAGATCCGCTGATCGAGTACAAGAATGAGGCGTATGGGATGTTTGGGGAGCTGATGGGTCGGATCAAAGAGGAGGTGGTGCACAATCTGTTCCGATCGGCTTCCAGTTTGTCGGCTTTTGAGAGCTTTCTCTCGGCGTTGCCTCAGAGGGCGGGTCGCGGAGAGTTGCCGATGGAAGCTGCGGCAGAACCCACGGAGGGTTCGATGAGCATGCAGGCGGAAGGGGGATCATCGATGGTGGAGGAGGCTCTGGCACCGATGAAGAGGCAGGGACCGAAGTTGGGTAGGAACGATCCGTGTCCGCTGGATTCGAAGAAAAAGTTTAAAAGCTGCTGCGGTGCGACGGGAAGTAAGGTTTGTTTTAAAGTTAGCGCATAGGTCAGAACTTCGACCTCTGACCCCACGTTTCAAAAACAGCCAAATAAATTATTGTCTATTAGGTATTTAGAATACCTCTGACCCCATGTAAGTGTTTGCTTGGTAGGCACTTAAAATGCGGTTTTTAAGGAGTGACCTCTGACCCCAGTGTGGTGGGTTAGGGAGTAATCATTGAGGTAGGTAGTTTTCCAACGCAGGCGGAGGGAAGTCGGGAATTGAAGGATGACCGATTGCCGGAAACTTCTCTCTGGGAACCGTCGGCAAAGGCGACGATGGCGTTCCCAGCATGACGAAAGTGAATCGTGTTGGCACAGTCGGTCGTGTTGAAAAAATAAAACTCCTCCAACATCGGATTTTTTCCAGAAGCGGGAGATTGAAAGGTATTGATCTGGGCGCATGTGGCAAAAAGAGCGATCTGGCCAGGACGAGCGAGTTGGTTGATCTGCCTGACCTTGGAGGATATCTGGCCGGTGGGGCCTCCGGTGAGTTCCGTGTTCACGCCGAAGCCGAAATAGCCGTTTTTGAATTTGGGTTTGAAACTGGCTCCCATCGAGGTGAAGGCGAAGTCGGGCACGGTACCTGCAGAATCAGCGATATAGGGGCCGAGAGGGCCCTTCGTTTTGTCTAAAACCCGCTGACCTTCAGCCTTTGGCCCACTTGAGCTTTCAAAACCAAACCACCACTGAACACCATTGTTGATATCTTCACGGGAGAGAAAAAAACGGCCGTTGTTTTCAGTTAGATAGGTTTGGGCGGCGATAGAAAGTTGTCGGAGAGCAGAAGATGAAGTGGCGAGGGTGGTTTGGCGTTTGACGGCCATCGCAGCCGGAGCAAGAAGAGTTAGAAGGACTCCCAGGATAATCATAACCGCCATCAGCTCGATGAGGGTAAAAGCGCGGCTGGATTTCATTCTTTGCGGATGAGGCGAAAGAAGCCCCTTTTGGAGGGGTGATCGGTCGGCAGGATGAAGGTTTTGTGAGTTTCCATGGCGGTGAAAGGTAGGGTGAATTCATCCCATCCATTCGTCTTAAGATCCTCTTTTTGTTCAAGTTGGTAGATGCCGCCTTGGACAGTGGTAAAGACGATCTCGAGTTTTCCATCCGTGAGAATTCTGGAGGAGACAACCGTGGGGGAAGTTTTGAGGACAGGGGCAAAACCTTCGTACGTACCAAAAGTGACCGTTTGGGTTTGGCCTGAAATATCGGTGTATGCATGGGTATCGCTGGGGGCTCCAGAATAAGAAAAAGGAGTGATGGTCCAAATATCATAGGATCCGTTGCTGAGATAGCGGGTGTCCCAATTGGCGGGAGAAATAATCAGCGAGTTGCCAACTACAAAGCTAAAACTTCCTTCATCTCCAAATTCTACAAATTCGCTACCGCCCTGAATCCAGTACGTCCAGACGGGACTGGAGAGTGGATCTACCGTCCTTGAATTGACAGAGCCGATCGTGAATGAGGTGGTTAGGCCGTAAGCGCCCGTCGAGTAACTCAGCGCCCAAGGAGACCCAGCGGTTTCCGCGGCTACAGCGTTGAAGAGGTCGTAACCAGTGCGGGGGGTGCCATCGGTGTTCGTTAAACCATCGTAATGCCAAGCATAGATAATGGATTTAGGGTTCAGACTGAATTCAGCAAATGCGAGATAAGAGACGTTTGAACCGCTTCCAAGATGAATGGTGATTGAATCAGAGGATTCCGTGACCGAAAGGGTGCCATGGACATGAGTGGAGATCAGAGCGCAAAAGATAAGCAGGAGGGAGGTCTTCCAGTGGAATGCCTGACCCAGAATGGGATGCCGCATGTTTACTCCGTTCTGGCGATAGCCAGACGGGTCCGCACGGGATGCGGGCATCCGGACTCTCGCCCTTCATTTTTGCGATGAGGGTTGTCCTCGTTCTTGCGAAAGAGGTTCGATGAGCCTTGGTGGGCAGATGTTCGGACTCCGGGTTGCGAACCTCCTCCCCGCCTTCACCTTTCCGTCCGACCCGAAGGTTGAACTTCCAGATTGGCCTGCTTTCGCATGGGGATTTGTCACCCGATACCGCAGCGCAACTGTGGCCGGTTCAAACGGCCTTCCCTGATTCCACCAAGGGAAAGAACTAGTCTTATCTCTAGGAGAAAAAAAGGCAGGGTCAAGGGAGGGGTATGTCATCATTTTTTTGGCAGGCCATTGAGGCAAGGTTTGAAGAGGGGGAGGGTCAAAGGGTAGGATCATTCGATGTCGAAAAAGGGTTATCGTGTTGCAGTCGTGGGCGTGACCGGCGCAGTCGGGCAGGAGATTCTGCGTGTCTTTGAAAGGAGAAAATTTCCTATATCGGAGCTGGTTCCATTGGCGAGTGAGAGATCGGTAGGGACAGAGGTGGAGTTTGCTGGAACGAAGCACAAAGTCCGAAAGCTCGAAGCAGCTGCTTTTACCGGAGTCGATGTGGCCTTCTTTAGTGCTGGGGCAACCCGCTCGCGTGAGTTTATTCCGATCGCGAGAAAAGCCGGAGCCGTGGTGGTCGATAACTCCTCAGCCTTCCGAATGGATCCCCAAGTTCCCTTGGTTGTTCCCGAGGTGAATGGAGATTTATTGAATACCAAACCCGGGCTGATCGCGAATCCCAACTGTTCCGCCGCGATTCTAGCGGTGGCCTTGGCTCCTCTGCATCGGTTGGCGGGTCTGGAGAGTGTGGTGGTGGCGACGTATCAATCGGCTAGTGGGGCAGGAGCGAAAGCGATGGCGGAGTTAGATCAGCAGGTCCGTGATTTTGCTGCAGGAAAGAAGTTACAGGCGGAGGTGTTTCCCCATGTCCTGGCTTTCAACCTGTTTTCTCACAACAGTCCGGTCGGACAAGATGGGTACAACGAGGAGGAGCAGAAAATAGTCGAAGAAACGCGGAAGATTTTTTCTTTGCCCAAGTTAAGGATGGTGCCGACCTGTGTTCGTGTGCCTGTTCCCCGAGCCCATTCGGAAGCCGTGGTCGCCAGATTTATGAGACCGATATCTCTTGCTGAAGCTAATCGGGCTCTGGGGGGAGCCTCAGGTGTTCGGGTAGTGGATCATCCGGAGAAAAATCTTTTTCCGATGCCAAGTCACGCTTCCGGGGAGTTGGATGTTCTAGTGGGGCGAATCCGAGAGGTGGAAGGAGATCCGAATTCGATCGCGTTTTTTGTGAGTGGGGATCAGCTGTTGAAGGGAGCCGCATGGAATGCGGTTCAAATCGCAGAGGAGTTGGTAAAACGGGGAGGACTCCCCGCTTAGTTTAGAGTCGGTTTATTTCGAGCCACCCATACCAGGAATGCCAGAACCGCCTTCCCATGAGGCGGGTTTGTTCCAAGGAGTGGTCGTGACACTTTGTTCGTCTTTCGGTGTGCCGTCCGGATTTTTGCCTCCTCCCCCCGAGGAGCAGGCAGAAAGGAGAGCGATTATGGAGAAGGCGAAAAGAGCAGAGCCGAACTTCGACATAGATGGATTAATAAACGACTTGATCTCCGACTTCAATCGCAGAGGCAGGAGTCCCGGGAAGTACATCTGCCACGGAGGTCTGGGCATCGACGGTTACGGTCTTCAACTTGCCAATCATTTTCTCGCCACGGTAGATGACCATGGTTAAGCCCTCGACCACGGAATCATTTTTTCCAAGGTCAATGATTACGAAGTTCCAAGTTGGGTTCACGGCGACGATTTTTCCGGAAAGCGCGATCGATTTGGTGCTGCCGGGTTTTGTCATTTCAACTTCGGTCCGGAGCTTTTTTAGCTCTTCTTCGGCTTTCAGCTTCGCGCTGGCGAGGATCTTGTTTTCCGAATCAGCAACTTTGGCTTTTTCGGCCAGATCGTTCAACTCGGTGAACAGTTCGGCCGGTTTTTTGCCTTTCAGCTCATCGGTGTAGGTTTGTAGCTGCTCCGCCGTCATTTTCAGTTTTGAGTTGGTCGAGTCCAGATCACTTTTTGCGGAGGTGAGGTCTTTCGTGAGCTTTTCGGCATTCAAGCTGAGCTCTTGGGCTTTCGCTTGGGCCTCGGCGAGATCTTTTTTTGCGGACTCCTCAGCAACTTTGGCTGCCTTTAAGTCATCACCTGCCAAGGCCCATTTTTGTCCCGCCTGAGTAACCGTGGCGGCGGGTTCTGCCTCGTTTTCCATGAAATTTCCGGTGTAGGGCAGGCCAAGAGCCGCAAATTTGCCTTCGCGGAGGGAGGATTCGACGGCACCCAGCTGGCTGGAAAACCGAGTTTTCGTGCCCATGACCATGAAGGCCAGTGCGGCAGTGGCTAGTGAAAGGGCGACAGAACCCCCCAAGCTAATTTTTCCTGCGATCGTCATAGGTCTTGCTGGGAGAAGAATTACTCCCTCTCCTCCGTTTCCCAAGGGGATTAGAACTTTTTGTTCGGGAGTTACTGGCAGGGGTGTGAATTCATGTGAGTTTCTTTCTGCGGTATTGGCTGAGGGATTCCTTCACCTCAAGCTTCGCGGCTTTCAATTCCGCTTCCAACCACTCGGGCGAAAACCCAAACGCCCCGAGAGACTCGATGGTGGTCATTTCTGCATGGTCGGCGGTGACCACGCCAATTTCCCCTTTGCCCGCATTGGCTTGGACAATTCTTTCGATCAGGCTATCGGCGGTTTGCCCAGCGGGGGCATAGAGGACAGCCAGAGAGTTGCTGGATTTCTCCTCCTTCCCGCCTGCCTGACCATCGAAAACAAGGGTAACCAGCCAACGACCGGAATCATGGAGTTCGGAAAGGTGGCGGATGAGTTCTTGGCGTGCGGCCAAGGGCTTTTCAGCATGAAGGTTTCGAAGGGAGGGCCAAGCAAAGACGACGCTATGGCCGTCGACTAAAAGGTAACGAGGCGCGGGGTCCGTGCGGGGCCGCGCGGAAGGGCTCATCCCGCAGTCGTTTTGGTCGTTTTACTGCCGGCTTTCGTTTTGATCTTTTTGCGTTTCAGATAACGAAGTCGGCGGCGTTTCTTGAGGACGGCGTTGTACTGTTTACCCATATGTGGAAAGAGTGGAGGCAGAGAGGGGCGGGGTCAAGATTGGACCCGAGGGTTTGCCAAGATTTCTGAAAAGGTTCATAATGGAAGCATGCGTTGGGCCATTCTTCTTATTACAGGGGTAACTTTATTCCGCTGTGGGCGGCCTTGGGTGGGTGGGCCCGAAAATTTTTCCCCTCTGGCCGCATTGGCTTTGTGCGGATCGCTTTATTTTTCACGTCCGTGGAGCTGGGCAGGACCCCTTCTGGCACTTCTTTTCTCTGATGTTTTTTTGAATCTTCATTACGGCTTGGCTCCCGTGACGGAGGCTACGGCTACGGCAGCGTTGGCGTATTTTCTGATTTGGGCCTTGGGAAATCGTTTGTCCCAGCATCCCTCTTGGAGGGTTTGGCTGGGGGGTTCTTTGGGGGCGACCTTGCTGTTCTACATGGTGACGAACACAGGAGCGTGGTGGACGATTCCGATTTACGAGAAAAGCTGGTCTGGCTGGGTGCAAGCCTTGACGACAGGGATCCCGGGCTACGCCCCGACTTGGACTTTTTTGAGAAGCTCCATGATTTCCGATCTGCTTTTCACCGGTCTCTTTGTCGCGGGGGTGGAGTGGTCGTCGCGAAAATCAGCCGGAAAAGTTCGTTCGGTCTGGGTGGCCGCCCCGGTTCGTTAACGTGTCCGCTGATCTGCGGATCGCGGTGATTGCAGACACGCACGACCGTCTTCCGTCTTTCCTTATGGAATCGATCCGCTCCGCTGACGAGATCTGGCATCTGGGGGATGTTTGTGAGAAAGCGACTTGGGAAGCCGTCTGTGCTTTAGGAGTGCCGGCTCAGGTCGTTCGAGGAAATCAAGACAGCGAGATCCGTTGGCCGATGAGTCTGGAACTGGAGCGATTGGGGAACTGTTTTCATCTTTTGCATATTCCTCCGATGTCAGCTCCGGCTGGGGTAAAATTTCTTTTGCATGGGCACACTCATGTTCCGCGAGACCAGGAGATTGAGGGCACAAGGTTTCTCAATCCAGGATCTGCCGGACTGGCGAACAAGGGGGCACCGAGATCGTTCGCATGGCTCGAATTGAAAAAGGGGGAGAGACCGGTTTTTCGGTTGGTGGGGGTAAGCGGAGAGTAAGAGGTGGGGTTTAAATCTCGGTGGCTTGGCAGATATCTCGCCAACCGGGGAAGTTCCACGCATTGGGGAAGCCGCGACACTGTTCTGGTTTGACCGGTTGAATTTTACAATCCTGACCTTCGAGAAAGATGCAGGCTCCGTCGGGTTGATCGATCAGGGAGAGGCCGCGACGATCGGAGCGAAGGCGGGTATGGGTTCCAATGAACTCGGCTTCCTCCATTTCCAAGAAGGAGGCGATGGCAGTGATCTCTTTTTCTGAGACTTTTACGTCCCCTGGCCAGCGACAACAGTTGGTGCACCGTTCGCAGAGATATTTGGGAGGTTTCGATCTTATCCCTGCTTCCATCGAGTGAATCTCGCCTCCGGGGAAGAAAGAAGCTAGAAAGCTTTTTCATGAAAGCAGATTGGAATCATCGGTTGGAGGGGGCCATCCAAGCGGGGGATCTTCTTGAGGATTCGAAAAAGAATATCCTGAGGCTGCTGTCTTCGTCCGGAATGGGGACGAGGGTGGAGGACAGTATGCGTGAGTTGGTGGATGCAGGAGCGTGGGGGGAGTTGAACGATCGCTTTTATCGGACGCTGGCTTTTGGGACTGGGGGATTACGGGGTCGGACGATTGGCAAAGTGGTGACGAAGGCGGAGATGGGAAAACCAGCCGCTTTGGGTCGACCGGAGTTTCCAGCGGTGGGAACGAACTGCATGAACGAAGGAAATGTGGCGAGGGCGACCCAGGGATTGGTGAATTATCTGAAGAAGATGTTTCCGAAGGATCTTCCGAAGGTGGTTTTTGCGCACGACACACGTTTTTTTTCGCGTGAGTTTGCCGATTTGGCGGCGAGGACGGTGGCGGCGGCAGGGGGAACGGCTTATCTGTTTTCGGAAGACCGTTCGACTCCCGAACTCTCCTTTGCGTTGAGATATTTGGGAGCTCAGGCGGGGGTGGAGGTGACGGCGAGTCATAATCCGTCCCATGACAACGGGTACAAGGTGTACTTTTCGGATGGGGCTCAGATTGTGGAGCCGCACGCTTCGGGAATCATTCGGGAGGTGGAGGCGGTTCAGGAACCGGAGGCGAATCCCCAGCCCCAAAATGGCGGAAAGGTTGTGACGGTGGGGCAGGAGTTGGACCAAGCCTATCTTGAAGCTTTGAAAGAGCTGATCGTGGAGGAGGAGATTCTTCGGAAAGAGGGGGGAAAGTTGAAAGTGGTATTTACTCCGTTGCATGGAACGGGAGTTCGAATTGTACCGAAACTTTTGCGGGATGTGGGAGTGGGTTTTTCGCTGGTGGAGGAACAGTCGGTGGGGGATGGAAGATTCCCGACGGTGAAGTCTCCCAATCCGGAAAACGGGGAGGCGCTGGCGATCGGGATCGAGCAAGCAAAGAGGGAAGGTGCGGATCTGGTCGTGGCAACGGATCCGGATGCGGATCGGATGGGGGTCGCGGTGCGAAACAGGAAGGGAGAGTACGAGTTGATCACGGGAAATCAGATCGGGTCGCTGTTGGCCAGCTATCGGATTGAGCGGATGCGGTCAAAAGGGTGGATTCGACCAGGGGAGGAAAAAAACTGCTGTTTGATCAAAACGTTTGTGACGACCGATCTGCAAAAGGAGATGGCGGGAGCGGCGGGGATGAAGTGTGTCGAGACGTTGACGGGATTTAAGTACATCGGGGAGAAGCTGGGGATGTATGAGAAGAAAGCGGGGGGTCGGGGTAAGATGGGGGCAGAGGAGTGGCGGAAAAGGAGGATTGAGGCGAGTACGTTTTTTGTTTTTGGGGGCGAGGAGAGTTATGGGTACAGCGGGGGAGATTTTGTAAGGGACAAGGATGCAAACGGAGCGGTTTTGATGTTGGTGGAGGCGGCTGCGTGGGCGAAGTCGCAGGGGCGGAATTTATTGGAGGAGATGGACCTGATCTATCGGAAGCACGGACTTTATTTGGAAAAGTTGGGAACGATCGAGATGCCCGGGGCGGAAGGGGCGAAACAGATTGCCCGAGCGGTTGGGAGTTATCAGGACAAGCCGCCGAAGGTGTGGGGAGGGCGGAAGGTGATGGGAGTGCAGGATTATGAAAAGGGGATGCATGTTGACGTGGAAGGGCAGGAGCTACCGAAGGAGCGGATGTTGATTTTCGATCTGGGAGATGGCTTTCGGGTGGCAGTTCGGGCTTCGGGAACAGAACCAAAGATGAAGTGCTACTTTTTTGGGAAAAGGAAGGTGGGCTCGGGCCAGAATTTGGTAAAAAGTAAAGAGGAGCTGGGAAATGAACTGACGTCGCTTTGGGATTGGACCCAAAAGGACGCAAAAACGAGGGCGGGAGGATGAGTTACCCGCAAAAGTTGCAGGAGATTGTTTCTCTTTTTGAGCATCTTCCCGAGGAGGAGAAGCGGGAGAGTCTGGTTTCGTATAGTATGACGACGAAGTCGTGTGAGCCGGCGGAGGGTGAGAAATTTGATTTGGAGGATGTGCGTAAGGATGAGGAGTGTGCCGATACGGTAGGTGTCTTTTTGAAGGTGGATGAGGAGGGGCGAAGTCATTTTCGGATGACGTTGGGACCGCAGGTGCAGACTTTAACGAAGGCGATGGCTGCAATTTTGTGCAAGGGGTTGGAGGGGGTAAAGCCAAAGGAGATTCAGGAGTTGGAGAGTGATTTTGTCCCGAAGATCGTGGGAGCACAGTTGGTTCGGGTGAGGAGTCAGACGACCTATTATATACTCTCCCGAATGAAGGGGATTTGTAAGGTTTGGTCAGATCGGCAAAGAGCTTCGATCGGCGAAAGTAAATAAGCTTCAAGCGTATAGGGCGGATAGTACCGGATCCTGCTATTTAGAATTTGATTTAGAATAATTCTAAACTATGTTGACGGGCTGATGAATAGTCTCAAACAGATGGATCGGGGTGCCTTGAGCGATGCTCTGGATCATTCCGGTCAAAGAACTACCCCCCAAAGAGAAACGGTATTCAGTGTTCTTTTGGATCAGAGGGATCATCCGACTGCGGATGAGGTATATGCCCGGACCAAGTCTCGGATGCCCACCATTTCGATCGCGACCGTCTACAACTGTCTGGAGACCTTGGTCAGTTGCGGTTTGGTGAAGCAGGTCAATATTGAGCGGGAACCTACCCGCTACTGCCCGAATCTTTCTCCCCATGCTCATTTTCACTGTCGCGAAACGGGTCGGGTGTACGACGTTCCGGTCCCATCAGGCATGATGCAGGAGTTAGCCGGAGTTTTGCCGGGGGAGTACGAGGCGGACTCGGTGGAGTTGGTCTTCCGCGGCCATTTGGCGAAAGGAAAAACAAAATGAAGAACTCGCTCGAAATCAAAGGACTGAAAGCAGCAATCAACGGAACCGAAATTTTACATGGGTTGAACTTGACGATTCCGAAGGGAGAGGTGCATGCGATTATGGGTAAGAATGGGTCGGGCAAGAGCACCTTGGCTAAAGTGATGGCGGGGCATCCTGATTATGAGGTGACGGGAGGAGATGTGTTGTTGGATGGAAAGACGATTTTGGGTCTGGATCCGGATGTACGGGCGCGAGAGGGTCTATTTCTGGCATTTCAGTACCCGAGCGAGATCGCTGGGGTGACGATCGCTAATTTCATGCGGGCGGCCCTGAATGCCCGTCGCCCCGAAGGGCAGGAGATCGATGCGGTCGAGTACTATAACGAGCTCTACCAAAAGATGGATCTGTTGAAGATCGACCGCT
>CAMDXQ010000042.1 GCA_945878585.1 Akkermansia muciniphila | reverse complement strand
GATCGACTCCTCCCTTTTTCTTTCTCCGCTCCGATCCGAGACCTGAATCTTTTCCCGCTTCGCTTCCACCGCTTCGCGCACCGCCAAGTTCGGCTTGAGCTGATTCACCTTCGCTTTCAGGGCTCGGATGTGGGCCGGACTCACTCCAGATCCTCCGCCCAACAACGTCACACCAAGCCCAGGAAGTTGCGCCATTCTCTCCGCAAAATAGTTCGGGTGGTTGGCGTAAAGATATCGTCCTTCCGAAAATTCAGGCTGCCCAGCATCCGGATAAGCCGCCAAAGGTTTTTCCGGACCTGTTGAAATCTTTCGCACCACTCCTGTACAGGCGCTCGGCCCGAACGCAGGTGCCACACCGACCACCTCTGCCCCAGCCCCCCTCAATTTGCGTACCGTCTCCTCCCACCCTTTTCCTCCGGGCAAGGTTCCCTCACGACCTGAGGCCAGCAAAGCAATCACGGGAAGGTGGTGAAGCTCTCGAACCGCACCGATCGCGATTTCCAACTCCTCCGGATCCGCGAACGCCTGAAGCAGAACCGCCTGGACCCCTCCATCGATCAAGGCTCCCGCGTGCGCACGAAATAGCTCCTCCACAACCTTGGCTCCCAATCCGTTTCGATCAGCGGAAGTCAGCCCGCTCGGCCCCAGACAGCCCGCCACCCACGCCCCACTTTTACCGACTTCCCCCAACGCCAATTTCGCCGCCTTCCAATTAATCTCATTCGCCTTGTCTTCCAACCCGTGTCGACGCAACGCGATCCGATTCGCCGCAAAGCTGTTCGTCGCGATCACCTCCGCCCCCGCTTCCAAGTAGGCCCGATGAGCCGTCGTCACCCGTTCCGGTTCCGACAGGTTCAACCCCTCAAAGCTTCTCCCCAGCGGAACTCCCTCTGCATACAGATACGCTGCAACCGAGCCGTCTCCCACAACGACTCGTGCCCCCAGCGTCTCTAAAAGATTTGCCATACTCTATCCTCCCAGTCAGCCTTTCTAATGTGAAATCCAAGGGTGTCATCAAGAAACGGAAAAATCCTCCTAACCCGTTGGATCACAACATTGACGAACTTATCGATGCCGCCGGAATTACGGAGCATCGGCAACACTTTAAGGAGATGATCTCGATCGTTTTAGGACTCCAAGCCTCCCCATCCGACTTAGGGGACCTCAAGCAGTTCAAACGGGTGATGCGCGAAATTCGCGATGCGAACAAAGTCTTCGCCCCCTACCGCGGGATCAAAAAAATATCGGTTTTCGGCTCCGCCCGAACCCAACCCACCAGTTCCACCTACAAAGCCGCCCTCCGTTTTGGCAAACTCATGCAGGAAGCGGGCTACATGATCATCACCGGCGGAGGCGAAGGGATCATGGGCGCCGCTCAAGCTGGTGCGGGACGCCAACACGGCTTCGCTCTCAACATCGAACTCCCCTTTGAACAGGAGCCGAACGAAACAATCCGGGGCGACAGCAAACTTTTCACCTTCAAATACTTCTTCACCCGAAAACTCAACTTTGTGAAACATTCCGATGCCATCGCTCTTTTTCCCGGCGGCTTTGGAACGATGGATGAGGCCTTCGAGACCTTTACCCTGATGCAGACCGGCAAATCGGAAATCATTCCGCTCGTCCTAGTCGACGCCCCTCGGGGGAACTTCTGGAAAACATTTGAGAAATATCTCCGCGAACACTTACTGGGCGACGGCCTCATTTCGGAAGAGGATTTCACCCTCTTTAAAATCACCGACGATCTCGAATTCGCTCGCCGTGAAGTCGTCAACTTCTACTACAACTTCCACTCCTACCGCTATATCGGTGATGTCATGATCATTCGCCTGCACCGCCAAATCCCGGGAGGTGCACTGATCCGCCTCAACGAGGATTTTCACGATATCCTCCGCCATGACACCCTGATTTCCGTGTGTGATCCCTACCCCGAAGAATCCAATCAGCCCGAACTTGCCTCTCTTTCACGCCTCTGCGTCCCCTTCAACCGCCGGAACCTTGGCCGGTTGCGGGCTTTGCTCGACCGACTAAACCAATTCTAGGCGCTCACCGCCTGAGCTCGCCTCGGCCACTTCGGCTTTGGAACCTCGATCGGTTGCACCGCCAGCTTGACCCGATCCGGCCCCAACACCTCCCGTAATTTTCCGATCCCCGCCAACGTCGGCCGAATCCGCATCTGCGATCCCGCCTCCATCAAAACCTTCTTCCCCTCCACTTCTACCTCCAACCGCACCGGCACATCCCCCGCATGAGTCGCCACAATCTCTTTCACCTTGCCCATCTTCTCCCCCACCAGATCCTCCTTCGTTGGCACCAGATAAACATGCGTGACCCACTTGGCGATTGCCGCCTCCAGCGTCACACACTCCGAAGTCCTCAGCCGAATCCGCTCCTCCGCATCCGTGTCGACCGAGCCCCCCACCACCAGCGGGGCACCCACTTTTAAAGTCGTTCCCGCCTCACGATACAGATCCGGAAAAATCATCACCTCCATCCGGCCCGTCTTATCCTCCAACATGACTCGAGCGTACGGCTTCTTGTCCTTTTGCGTCAGCCTCACCTCCATCGATGTCACTACCCCCGCGAGGCGCGCCACCGTTCCGCTCTGCATCTCATCCGGTTCCCCCAGATTCAAGGTCCGGAACGCCCGCAAATCCGCTTCAAACTCATCCGCTGGATGACCCGTCACATAAAAGCCCAATAGCTCCTTCTCCGCCTTCAACTTGTCCCGCTTCGGCCAATCGGGAAAATCTTTCGGAGCTTTCTCCGCCCCTTTTTTGTCCCCGGGTCCCGACTCCTCCATCAAACCAAAAAGCGTTCCCTGCCCCCTCTCCTTGTCCCGCGAAGCCGAGGCTGCCAGCGCCAACGCCCCCTCCACTTTCGTCGCTAACCACGCCCGATTCGGACTGATCTCATCGAACGCCCCACACCGGATCAAGCTCTCCACCGCCTTCTTGTTCATCGCCTTGTAATCCACCCGCGAACAAAAGTCCTCGATGGAAACAAATTTTCCACCTTCTTTTCTCGCCGCCAGAATCGCCTCTACGCACGCACCCCCGACATTCTTGATCGCACCCAAACCGAAAAGAATCCGGTTCGGCTCCACCGTAAACTTGTTCTCGCTCTCGTTCACGCTCGGCGGCCGGATCTCGATTCCCATGTTTTGCGCCTCGGCCGTAAAGAGCGCAATCTTGTCCGTATTATCCAACTCGTGGGACAGCAACGAGGCCATGTACTCGGTCGGATAGTTCGCCTTCAGATAAGCCGTCTGACACGACAACACCGCATATGCCGCACTATGGCTCTTATTGAACCCATACCCTGCAAATTTTTCTAGCAACTCGAAGATCCGCAGCGCCTGCGAACGTGGAATCTCATTTGTCTTCGCGCACCCCAACACAAAGGTCTCCCTCTGCTTCGCCATCTCCTCAGGCTTCTTCTTCCCCATCGCCCGTCTCAGCAAGTCCGCTTGTCCCAAACTATATCCAGCCAAGACCCGCGCCGCCGCCATCACCTGCTCCTGATAAATCAAAACTCCATACGTCTCCGCACTAATCTTTTCGAGAAGCGGATGCTCATAGGTGAACTGACTCTTCCCCTTCTTCCGCTTCACGTACTCGTCGATCAGATCCATCGGGCCCGGTCGGTACAGCGCAATCAGCGCAATCAAATCCCCAATTCCCTTCAGATCAAAAATCGCGCACGTCCTTCTCATTCCCGGAGACTCCACCTGAAACACCCCGACATTCTCCGCCCGGTTCAACAGCTCGTACGTCTTCGGATCATCCAGCGGAATCTCCTCCGGCGTCATCTTCTTTCCTGTCGTCTTCTCCACCAGCACCAGACAATCCTGAATGACGGTCAAAGTCTTCAATCCCAAGAAATCCATCTTCAACAATCCAATATCTCCGACCGCCCCCATCGAAAACTGGGTCATCACCGCTCCCGTGTCGTCCCGCGTCAGAGGCAGATAGTCGGTCAAATCCCGATCCGCAATCACCACCCCCGCTGCGTGGGTTCCGCTTTGTCGCACCATTCCCTCCAGCTGAAGTGCCGCCTCAATCACAGGCTTCACGGAATCCTCCTGGGACAGATTCTTCAGCTCTGGAACCTGCTTCAATGCATCCGCCAACTTCGCTCCTGGCACCTTCGGAATCAGATCCGCAATCCGCGAGGTCTCCCCAAAACTCATTCCCATTACCCGCCCCACATCCCGCACCGCCATCTTTGCCCCCATCGTACCAAAAGTGATGATCTGAGCCACCGCCCGCTCTCCATACTTGTTCCGAACGTAAGAAATCACCTCCTCCCGCCGGTCCGGACAAAAATCCACATCGATGTCGGGAGGGGAAACCCGTTCCGGATTCAAAAACCTCTCAAAAAGCAGCCCGTAACGGATCGGACAAAGATCGGTGATCCCCAGAACATACGAGACCAGACTCCCTGCCGCACTTCCCCGCCCCGGTCCAACGGGAATCCCCTTCTTCTTCGCATGATCAATAAAATCCCAGACAATCAGAAAGTAACTGATGAAGCCGGTCTTCTCGATTACCCCCATCTCGAAATCCAGACGCTCCTTCAACTCCTTGTCCGAACCCGCCCTCTCCCCATATCTCCTCCGCAATCCCTCCTGACAAAGTTTTCGGAAATAAGCTTCCCGCGTCATTCCTTCGGGAACTGGAAACGCGGGAAACTTGTTTCCCCCGAGTTCAAATTCCAACTCACACCGCTCCGCCACCGCCAACGTCTGCTCGTACGCATCCGGAAAATCGGCAAACAGCTTTGCCATCGCCTCGCTCTCCTTCAGGTAAAATTCCGGTCCGTACGACTTCATCTTGCGCTCGGGATCGTTCAGCTTTCCGTTCGTGGAGATGCAAACCAGAATCTCCTGGGTGATCGACTGCTCCTTCCTCACGTAATGGACGTCGTTCGTCGCCACCAGCGGGGTTTTTGTCTCCTGCCCCAACTTCCGATAAAACTCTCGGATCTTCGCCTGCTCAGGCAGGCCGTGATTCTGAATCTCGAGCAAGAAATCCCCCTCGGGGAAAATTTCCCGATACTCATGGAAAATTTTCCGTGCATCCGCCTCCCGACCCTCCAGATACGCCGCCGCAATTTCCCCCTTCAAACAAGCACTTGTGCAGATTAAACCTGCCGAGTGTTTCGCCAATAGAGCCTTATCGATCCGTGGCTTGTAGTAGACGCTCTCGAGATGAGCCGCCGTCACCAGATGAATCAGATTGCGATACCCCTCCAGATTCCGTGCGAGTAGAAGAAGATGGAAATTCGCATCTTTTCCGCCCGCCGCCGCTTTTTTCTCAAACCGGTCTCCAGGGGAAATGTACACCTCACACCCGACGATCGGCTTGATGCCCTCCTCTTTCGCCGCCTCGTAAAACTCGATCGCCCCGTAAAGATTGCCGTGATCCGTCAATGCCAACGCGGGTTGGCCCAGTTCCTTCGCCCGTGCGGCCAGTTCCGGCATCCGACACGCCCCGTCCAAAAGGGAGTATTCCGAATGACAGTGCAAATGAACAAAGGGGTTCGCCACGATCTATGAATCTGATTCCTCCCCCGTCTTCTTCCAGTGAAATCCTCCACCTTTCCCCAACCGGACTGTAAAAAAAGGGATAAAATCCTAGCTTCCCCTCCGCCCAAAGTTCCGATAGGATTTTCTACTCATGGTTGAAATCCGACTCAAACGCGGGGAATCGGTCGATAAGGCCCTTCGCCGCCTGAAAAAGAAGCTCGATCGCGAAGGCACCCTTCGCGACGCCCGCGCACGCCGCACTCACGAAAAGCCCAGCGTCCGCCGCCGTCGCAAGATGAAGGAACCGAAGATCAACTTCTACGGCAATTTCTCTCTCTAATTCCCCCTTTCGGAAGAATTCTTCCGACCCCTTCGAGGCCGCTCAAGTCGACCTCCTTCTCCCTGCTTCCACCCCCTTCCGCAATCGCATTACCATCGTACCCTCTCTTGCCTCCACCCAAGACCACCTCCGCACATCCCTCCCCACCCCACCCGCCGTTCTCGCCGCAGAAGTCCAAACCGCCGGCCACGGTCGCCCTGGCAAGCCGTGGCTATCCGACACCCCCCTCGGCCTATGGGTCTCCCTCCTTATCGAAATCTCTCCCTCCCATCTTCCCCTCCTTTCCCTACTGGGTTCCCTCGCCGCTGCCGATGCTGTCCGCGCCCTAACCCAACTCGAGCCCTCGCTCAAATGGCCCAACGATCTTCTCCTGCAGAATCGAAAACTCGCCGGCCTCCTCGTTGAAACCGTCTCCCGAAAAAATCAGCCCCCCCTCGCCCTCTTGGGCCTCGGTATCAATCTCCATCAACAAACGTCCGACTTCCCACCCTCTTTAGAAAAAACCGCCATCTCCCTTTTTCAAGCCTCAGGCCAGATGATCCCCCGGACCCAAATGCTCGCAGCCTTTTTGGACTCTCTCTCCCACCGCCTCTTGCAGCCCATCCCCGAAGCGATGGAAGATTGGCGAAACGCCTGTCTCCAACTCAGCCGTACTCTCACCCTTCGGACAGGTACAACCGAAATCAGTGGCGTTGCCGAAACCCTCGACGATTCAGGCCACCTCCACCTCCGCCTTCCCGACGGCACAGTCCGGAAATTCGCCTCCGGCGAAACCGATTTTCCCTCGTGAAGACGCGCCCATCTCTGGCACTATCTTTTCCAGAATGAGCTCCCCCCACCGAATCGACGACCTCTTTGCCCGTCTCAAAAAAGAGAAGCGCAAAGCCCTTGTCGCCTACCTCGTCGCAGGAGATCCAGATCTCGCCACCACTGCGCGCCTCGTCCCGGCCCTCGCCGAGGCGGGCGCCGACCTGATCGAACTGGGCATTCCCTTCTCCGATCCCCTCGCTGACGGAATCGTCAACCAGCTCGGATGCCAACGTGCCCTCGAGTCCGGGACTACTCTTCCCGGTGTTCTTCAACTCATCTCCCAGCTCCGAAAAGAAAAGTGCAAC
Organism: Akkermansia muciniphila; assembly: GCA_945878585.1. Lineage (GTDB taxonomy): Bacteria > Verrucomicrobiota > Verrucomicrobiia > Methylacidiphilales > Verrucolacustridaceae > Verrucolacustris. Next base: position 3,848 of record CAMDXQ010000042.1, on the reverse strand, counting down.
GTTCCACTTGTCCTGTTCACCTACTACAACCCGGTTTTTGCTTTCGGCCGAGAAAAGTTTGAAGCGGCCGCCATTCAGGCCGGAGCCGATGGTCTCCTTCTCCTCGATCTTCCACCCGAAGAAGCCGCTCACGACCTCCCCGCAGGAGGCGACCTGCGCCGCATCGTTCTGGTCGCGCCCACCACACCCGAAGCCCGTGTTCGCTCGCTCGTCTCCACCGCTTCTGGGTTCGTGTACTACGTATCCCGAGAGGGCGTTACCGGCATGCAGCAAAACCTACCGACCACCCTCGGTGAAAAAGTTTTCTTCCTGAAAAAATCGACCTCCCTTCCCGTCTGTGTGGGCTTTGGCATCTCCACACCCGAACAAGCAGGCCAAGTCGCTTCCCTCGCCGACGGCGTTGTCGTCGGCAGTGCCATCGTCGATCGGATTGCCAAACTCGGTCGCTCCCCTCAGCTCATCCCGGAAATCACCGCTTTTCTCCGGCCGATCGCGCAGGCCGTTCACTCCGCGTGAGCCGGTTCCTCGGCATCGACTACGGAACCGTCCGTATCGGCCTTGCCCTCTCCGACCCCACCGGCACCCTCGCCTCTCCCCTCACATTTCTCGAAAATCAATCTTCCCAACAGGTCACAACTGCCCTTTCGGAACTCATCCAAACCCATCAGATTGCAGGTCTGGTCATCGGCCTTCCCCGGAATATGGACGGCACATACGGACCTTCAGCCCAAAAAGTCAGGGATTTTATTGGCCAAATACAGAAGTCTATCTCTCTTCCTATCACCCCGATTGATGAGCGCCTAACCACCGCCCAAGCTTCTAAACAGCTCTCTGGTATAGGCCTGAATCAGAAACAGTTACGCAAGAAAGTCGATAGCTCATCAGCCTGTCTCATCCTCCAACAATACCTTGACCGAAACATCCCCCTTCTCTAGTCAATAGAGGTGCACCTCAGAGCATTTTCAGCAAGCTTGAGCCGTATTTTGGGATATACCCCCCATTTATTCACTGTTTTATTCGCAATCGCTACCCCTCTCTTTGCCCAAATGGAGCAGAGCAGCCCGACTTCCGTGCCCAAGGAAGTCCTGACCGCCACAAACGCCCCCGTACGGCTCTCCCCTATGGCTGATACCGGCAATGGTGATGCCGTTTCCAAAATCTTTGTCGAAGACCGGATCACCCTGGAATTTATGGCAGGTGCCATGTTCTCACCCTGCGGCCTGGGTCCTACCGCTCCTGTTTTCAACTACCAACAGAACAACATCCGCCTCGGCTGGATGCTCGACTCCCCCAACTCTTGGGGCCCTTGCGCTGATATCGATAGTCCCCTCCGTGGAAATTTTGAAGGCATCTTCGAAACCACAGGTTCCTACATCTGGCACAGCTTTGGAACCTACATGGTCGGAATCACAGGACTCGTCCGCTACAACTTCGTTCAGCCCGACTGGATCGTGGTTCCTTACGTTCAGGGCGGGGCTGGTATCGTCTACACGAACGCCAGAAACTGGTCCAACCAGGAAGCCATCGGAGGCAATTGGGAGTTCACCCCGCAATTCTCAGGCGGCTTGAAATTCCTCATCGACGATAACTTTAGCTTCAATATCGAAGGCGCCTTCCAACACATCTCCAACGCTTGCACCTCTGCCCGTAACGAAGGGGTGAACGCCTATGGTGCCTTTGCCGGTTTCACCTACTACTTCGACGATCTCTGGCTTCAAGACGGTCGGCATTGATCCCTGCATGAAGACGGTTCCGCACCGTCTCCTTGTCTCCTATCGGGGAGAGGATTTCTTCGGTTGGCAACGCCAAGATCCCGATCCCACCGTCCAACTCGCCCTCGAGAAAGCCCTCCAGAAAATTTTCAACCGCCCAGTGGCCGTTGCAGGATCCGGCCGAACCGATCGGGGCGTACACGCCCTCGGTCAGGTTGCCTCCTGCGAAATCTCTCCTCTTCATCCCCCCGCTACACTCGCGAAGGCCCTCAACTTCCATCTTCCTGCAGGGGTCCGAGTCCTCTCCGTTCGACGTGAGAAACCGGGCTTTCACGCCCGCTTCTCTGCCAAAGGAAAATCCTACCTATACCGAATCGCCAATACCGATCCTCTTCACCCACTTGAAATCGGACGGGCCTGGCACGTCCCACGCCCCCTCGATCTCACCTCGTTGCGCAAAGCCGCCAAGATTCTAACTGGGAAGCACGACTTTGCTGCATTCACCTCCAATCCTGGATACAAACGAAAATCCACCATCCGTAACATTCGCTCCATTCGGATCGTCAAAAAAAAGAGCGGTGTTTTGGAACTGACCTTCGAGGGGGACGGCTTCCTTTATCGAATGGTTCGAAATCTGGTCGGAGCCCTCGTCAAGGTCGGCCAAGGCCGACTCACCCCCGTCGAACTCAAAAAGATTCTCCACTCCCGCTCCCGCTCCACTGCTCCTCCCACCGCTCCTGCGGAGGGACTATACCTTTTAAGTGTAAGATACTAAATTCTCGGTCCTTCGAAGTCCCGTAACAGCGGGACGAAGTAGGGCGCGGCCGTCATATACCTCTCAAGAGGCAAACACCGGTAGGGTCGGTTATCCCTAACCGCCCGCGCTCATGCTTCAACTCAGCACCACCCACGCGTCCTTGCATGAAAGAGCGTTAGGCCAACACCTGCCCTAATCTCTTCGTCGTTTCCTCCCGGTCGATTCGGCTCGCGGCCACATCCAGAACGAGCTGTTCCCACACATCCACATCCAACTTCTCTTGGCTCAAGTATCCGTTTTCAGATAGGAAAACTAGACAGGTGGCCAGTGCCGTACGTTTGTTGCCATCAATGAAGGGATGATTGCGACATAGGTAGAACAGATATGCTGCGGCTACCTCCACAGGTTCACTGAACATCGGTTTCCCCATCATGGTGGCTTGTGGCGCAGCCACTGCCGAATCCAAGAGGCCTTCGTCCCGAATTCCCGCCGATCCCCCATGCGCCTGCAATACTTCGCGGTGAATGGCTTTCACCGCCTCAACCGTGGGATGGAGAAGATCCTTTTTCAAGAGAGCCGACGGAAAAGCTCCTCATTCTTCCCGATGATCCGCTTAGCCGACTTAGCAGCCTGTTCAGGGTCGATGAGAGGCCTGGTCGGGGTCAAAATGATCGATCCCCCGTCATGACAGGTCACACTCATCTCATCCCCTACCTTGAGATGGGCCAGCTCCATCAGGGCAGAATCAAAAATGATTCCCTGTGAATTTCCAATTTTCGTAATCGCCTTGATCATCACGTAATACTATGTTTTACAGCTCATTTGTCAAAGCTCTTCTGCCCTCTTCGGGGCCGCCTCTCTAATTCTTGCCTGCTGCCGTTGAGATCTGCTCGATTTTTGGGGATGTGTAGGAGTAGTTTTCCGCCTTCTTCATCCAGGTCCAACCTGCGATTCCCAAAAACAGGGCAATCAGAAGGAAGAATACTGCTCGGACTTCAATTAGCCTACCACTTGGCACTCCGGAGCCCTTATGTCTGACTGCTCTCGAGCCAAAGAAAAACTTAAGAAAATCCATAATCTAATCTTGGTTTGCTCCAAACCATCTCTCAACCCCTTTATTGTGATTTTTTTGTGACAATTTATCGAGAGTAGGGATTGGGAAATTCAGGGGTTAAAGGTAGTTTGGTTTATGAAGAGGGAGACCTCGGGTCAGTGCTTCACGAACTTTGGCTTCTTCGACTGGATTCCCACCACGTTTTAGAAACTCCTCCCATTTTTCAGGTTTTGCCAACGGCCATTCATTGATCGGGATCGAGAGTCCGTTTTTTTGTCCTGCGCTGGACCATTCCCAGCTGTAGGGAGATTCCGTCAGCCCAGCT
>CAMDXQ010000041.1 GCA_945878585.1 Akkermansia muciniphila | reverse complement strand
TCAGCCAGTAGCCAGCAAGGAAACATAAATACAATGGAAACCAGACTCTATGTGGGGAACCTTCCGTTCTCCGCCACTGATGATGAACTCAAACAGGCCTTTTCAGGCCACGGCACCGTCACCGACGTCGCCTTGATCTCTGATCGCGTTACAGGTCGCTCCCGCGGCTTCGCGTTCGTGACCATGTCGACCCCGGATGAAGCCAATGCGGCTGTCGCAGGCATGCACGGCAAGGATTTTGCCGGACGCAGCCTCACCGTGAACATCGCGCGCCCGCGTGAAGAACGTCCCGCCCGTGGTGGCGGAGGCGGATACGGCGGTGGTGGCGGCGGATACGGTGGTGGCGGAGGAGGCGGTGGATACGGCGGTGGTGGCGGCGGATACGGTGGTGGCGGAGGCCGTGGTGGCTCCCGTGGCCCTCGTCGCGACAGCGGCGGCTATCGCTAAAACCTAACCTACGGTTTTGAGGATGGGGGTGGAGAGCAATCTCCACCCCCATTTTCTTTTTACACAAATCCCCGCCACTTTTATCCCCAATCCTTCCCGACTCCCCAATCTGCCATCATATTGTCACTTAACCTCCTCCTCTTTTCCTCTGCAGAATCAGGATGTGCCTCCCGAATATGCCTCTACTCAGGGGTTGTTTTCTGCCCCTCTCCCCTCTCTGGTTGAAACGACACTAAAAAAAGTCCGAACGTTCTTTTTCGCCGCCGGTCAAACCTAGTATGAAAACAAACCATCGTGAAACTCAGGAAAACGGGGTTCTCCCCCAAGTCGGTGAACTGCCGGCCACCCTTCAGGCCTACCTCAAGGGAATCGGGGAGACTCCCCTCCTGACTCAGGAGGACGAAAAAAAGGTATCCCGCCGGGTTCGCCGCGGAGAAACCCAGGCCCGCGAGCTGATGATCAAATCGAACCTTCGCCTCGTCGTAAAGATTGCCAGCGCCTACAACCACTGCGGCTTACCTATCCTTGACCTCATTTCTGAAGGCAACCTTGGACTCATGAAAGCGGTCGACCGCTTCAAACCCAGTCGGGGAGTCAAATTCAGCACCTACGCTTGCTGGTGGATTAAACAAGCCATCCGTCGGGCTCTTGCGAACCAAGGCAAAACCGTCCGCCTTCCCGTTCACCTCGTCGATAAAATCCAACGCCTCCGCCGGGTCAGTGCAGCCCTCGGAGCCGAACTTGGTCGCGAACCCACCGATGCCGAACTGGCAGATGAACTGCAGGTAGAAACTCACCGCGTCACAAAACTCCGCGAGGTTTCTGCAGGCACCATCTCTCTTGATGTGGCTCTCGGAACGGATGGTGACGATGGAAGCCTTGTCGACCTTCTGGCCGACCCGGGTGCCGTCGACCCTACCGAAGAGCACTCGCAAGGGGATTTCCGGGATGCCGTCTCCCGTTGCATGAAGATCCTATCCGAGCGAGAACTTGAAATTCTCCGGCTTCGCTTCGGACTCGACGACGACGCGAAGGAGAAAACTCTCGAGGAAGTCGGTGACAAGCTCAACGTCACCCGCGAGCGAATCCGTCAGATCCAAAACTCCGCTCTCGCAAAACTTCGGCGTCGGATGCTGAAGGACGAAAACTTCCCCGATTATTTCCGAAAACTCGTCGGCCAAGGGGGCCTTGTCCGCCTCTCTGCTTAACCCTGTTTCATAACTGTCGCCCGCCCGGTTCATCCATACTTGAATCGGTCGGGCGTCATCTTGTATGCCCCATCCCGAACTTCCCGCTGCCTGCCTCTACTCCCACCCCTCTTTGGGACGTCTTTGGAAGAAAGTTCACCTCGCCTGCTCCCCCTTTCTCCAACGCCCCGCTCTTCAACGACTGTACCGACTTCCCTCCCCGAGGATTCGAAAGCATTTCGGTCTCCGACCCTACTCCGTCGTCGCTCTCGGATGCGCCGACGGAGTGAAAGAATCCCTCCTCCTCAAAAAACTTCCCCCTCCGACCGTTCTGCTTGCCGCTGACACCAACCCCAGCCTCGCCCAGCAAGCCGCCATCCGCCTCCCCGCCCGAAAGAAAATTTGGCGGAAGATCGATTTAACCCACGAACTTCCCGTCTCCCTTTTCCGTGATTTGCAACCCGTCTCCTCCAATCCAAACTCAAAGATCCAAAGATTTCCGATTCTCGTCACTCTTTTTGGTGTTCTTCCCAACCTCCCCCCACTTCCCCTTCTTGAAAGAATCGCCCGTTTTCTCAGACCGAAAGATCTTTTCCTTTTCAGCGCCAACCTTGCCCCAGGCACCAAGGGTCGCTCGGGAGCTCTTCGCGTCCTTCCCCAATACGACAATCCCCCCACCCGCGAATGGCTGGAAGCCGCAGTCGGTCATTTCCGACCCCGCCTACCGAAAGGCCGACTGGAGTTTGGTATCTTTTGCGACCCCCAACAGAAATCCTTGGCACGAATCGAAGCCCGCTGGATCTCTCGACGCAAAATCGTCACCGTTTTTTCCTCCCGCCGCCCCACCTCTTCTCAGGTCGAAGCCTGGATCCGAACCGCCCAATTGCGAAAGCTAGCCCGCTACCTCGATCCCCTCGGCGAAGAGGGGGTCTGGATTGTCACCCGCAAGGCGTGACCCTACCTGTTTTTTCAGTTAACCTCACTTTTATGGGCCACTCCCTACGGACAAAGATTATGACTGGAGTGATCGCACTCCTGCTGCTTTTTGCAGCCGCCCTCGCCATCACACTGTACATGGTCAAGGACTCGGACGATGAAGTAAGCGGAATCTTGGAGTATCATATTCCAATTCTCACCAAAATTAATTCTTTGGATGTCATTACATTTGAAATTGAAGTCATCGCTCATCGCCTAACAATTGAGACCAAACCCTCGAATCAAAGAATCGAGGAAATCCATACCCGCAACAAACAGTGTCGACAGGAAATCGCCTCAATTTTTGAGGATACAAAACGACTGTCCGAAGCAGGAAGCAAAGACGCTCGAAATGATCTGGCGGATCGCTTGGAAATGGCGCGGATGGTGGGGGAGCTCGATTCGCTAAAATCAGAGGTGGATCGCTTTTGCGAAGCCGCAACGCTCCCGGTAGTGCTAATGACCCAAGGCAAGTCTGCAGAAGCCCAAAAAGCGATCAAAAGGCTGCAGGAGTATGAATACCTCGATCCGATTATCACCTCCGTTCGCACGAAATCGAACCAGTTGGCCATGAATTCACTGCGGGAAACCCGTGCAAACATCTTCAGCATTATCTGGACGAACGCACTGCTCTTCCTATCCGCCTCGATTCTCGGACTCTTTGTTTTTCTTCTAATCACGGGACGACTCCAAAGTGCTTTCCGGCGCCTTGCCTCCGCTTTCCACGAAACGGCCGACGGCAAATACTCTGATCCCCTCCCCGTGACCTCGGGAGACGAAATCGGGGAACTCACCTCTTCTTTCAACACCATGGTGGATCAACTCAGGTCCAAGGAAAAACTTCGCGAAGCCTTCGGTCAGTTCCTCGATCCCCGAATTGTCGCCAATGTCGTCAACCCCGCCACGGGGGAACTCCGACAAACCGCCGAACGTCGAACCGTCACCATCTTCTTTTCCGACATCGCTGGCTTCAGCGGAATCGGGGAACAGTTGACGGCCGACACCGTGGTCCGTCTTCTCAACCGCTATTTCACGGCGGCTACCGAAGTCATCCGCCGGAATCACGGCATCGTAGACAAATTCATCGGCGACGCCGTTATGGCCTTCTGGGCCAGCCCCTTTTCCGAAGGGGAAACGCACGCACGCGATGCCTGCCTTGCCTGCCTCGAAATGCGATCTGCGTTCGCCGCAATCGCCAACGACATCTCCAATATCACCGGCCTTCGACGCAATCTTCCAAAGTTTCATGTCCGTGTCGCATTGGCGACAGGTGAAGCCCTCATCGGAACGGTCGGATCGGATACAACGAAGTCTTTCACCGTCATCGGAGACACGGTCAATATTGCCTCCCGTCTCGAAGGCGTGAACAAGATCTATGGAACCGATCTGATTATCAACGAGGACTGCTTCCATTTGGCCGAACAAGACGTGGAAGCTCGCGAAATCGATCTTCTGACCGTCTACGGAAAAACCGAACCAGTTCGCATTTATGAGCTACTTGGAAAAACCGGCGAGCTCGATTCTTCGACCTCCCAACTTCGCGACACCTTTGCCACGGCTCTTCAGAAGTATCGCGAGCAAAAGTGGACCGAAGCGGAAAAAGAGTTCCGGAACTGCCTCGCCATAAGAAAAAATGACGGTCCCTCGCTCGAATTTTTGACTCGGATCGCAACATTTGTCCGGACTCCACCCCCTCAAAATTGGAACGGGGTATGGCAAACAGCATCCAAATAGGCAGCAACAATTCCAAGACGTGTTTTTACTCGAAAAATGGTAAATTATTAGATCCCTCTTTTGTTCCCCCTTTTTTCGCAAAGCAGGGGAAGCCTTTCTTGACGCTATTTCGCAAGAGAGCTATCCAAGAGATTCAGCATCGTAGCTGAGCAAAATGAGAATAGGCCAAGATAAAGATGGACCCCAAACCATCATCGGAAAAACGGTAACCGTTAAGGGAGAAATCCTTGGTACTGAACAGTTAGTGGTCGAAGGGACCGTCGAAGGACGGATCATGATCGAAACCACTGTCCTCATCCGAGAAAGTGGCCTGGTCAAAGCCGATGTGGATGCAAACGTCATCAATGTTGCCGGTGGCGTCGTCGGAAACATTTCTGTAAAGGATAAGATAGAAATTGTCAGTGGAGGCTATGTTTTGGGTGATATCCGCACACCCCGCCTAATTATCAACGACGGCGCGAGCGTCAAAGGCACCATCGACATGGAAGTGAAATCCCCAAGAAACGATTCAACAACTCCTTTGAAATCAGGCGAAGACTCAGGCTTTACCAGCCCTAGTTGATCCCCTTTCGGCGACTCTTTCTTTTCGCTTCCTTCCCCATCCCTAACCCGCCCAGCGGCAAAACCAACTGGGTCTCCCCAGCCAAAGCCCACGCCTTCCACCCTCTTTCCTGCAAATCCATCGCAAACTCCTGCGCGTAGCCGTGCACCGTTCGAATCTCCTTCGGCTTCACTTTCTCAACCATCTCGATCAACTCTCCGTAGTCCGCGTGGTCCGATAACGCAAACGCTGCGTCACATCCATAGCGATAAATCGCGCTTCGATCCAAAGCCCAACCCGTCACCACTCCCACTTTCCGATTTTTCAAAATCTCCAACCCTTTCCTCCTCACCATCGACGGAGGCACAATCAAAAGGTGCCCTCTCACATTTTCCTCCATGATCTTCCCCAAGCGGCCCGCAGGGGGTAACGCTTGCCCCAACTCCCGATATACCTCGCACATTCGATGCCCCGCCGAATCCATGAGAACCGGAAATCCGGCTGAACCCAGACGTTGAAGAATTTCCTGACTCTTTCCCAAAGAGTATCCCAATAAAATCGGCACCTTTCCCTCCCTCAACCCCTTTCGGCAAAAATCGATCATCTCCGCGACCACTTTTTCCTCCGGAGGAAATCGGTACTCGGGCCGGCCGAACGTTGTCTCCATCACCAACACATCCGCTCTCTTCGGCTGACACTTTTCCGATGTCTTGCCCCCGCGCAATTTGAAATCCCCAGTGTAAAGGAGCTGCGTCTCCTTCTTCCCAACCCGCCTCTTCACCCAAACCATCGCCGAACCTAAAATATGCCCCGCCGGAAGAAGGGTGAAACTTGCCCCCTTCCCCAAGGAAAATGGCTCTCCAAATGGAACATCCCTGATCTTTGTTCGCTTCGAAAGCCTAACCCGCAACAGCCGAACGGTCGCCGGGCTGGCCAAAATTTCCTGATGCCCTGCGAGATGATCATAGTGCGCATGCGTGACCACCGCCCGCTTCTGCGGTCTCTTCGAATCCATCCAAAGGTCCACCTGCGGCAGATAGATTCCGCCCTCCCTAGCTTCCACCTCCCAATCTCTCCCTCCCTTATCCCTCTTGACCCGGCTCATCCTAACCTCACGTCTTTGCAAAATACGCCGCAATCGCTCCCGCCACCTTCTCCCCCACTCCCTCTACCTCGGCCAACTGCGCAACCGTTGCCTTCGCCACCCGACCCACCGACCCAAATTTTTTTAACAAAGCCCGCTTACGCACTCCGCTCACCCCGGGAATGGAATCCAGTTCACTCATCTCCATTCGTTTTTTCATCAAAAGCTGGTGATACCCGTTCGCCACCCGGTGTGCCTCATCCCGCACCCTCTGCAAAAGCCGGATCGCTCCATTCTCCTTTGGCAAAACAATCGGATCCGGTCTTCCAGGCCTGAAAATCTCCTCATTCTGTTTCGCTAACCCGATCGCGGGCACCTCCGCCCAGCCCCCCTCCCGCAACTCCCTCACTGCCGCACCCAACTGCCCTTTTCCCCCGTCCACCACAATCAGATCCGGCGGCGTGCTTCCCTCCGATTTCCAGCGTGCACACCTTCGGCGAATCACCTCCGCCATACACCCCACGTCATCCTGACCCGCCACCCCCTGAATCCGATACCTCCGATACGCTGGCCGGGAGGGTCTCCCATCCCGAAATACCACCATCGAAGCCACACTGTGCGTGTCGGAAATGTTCGAAATGTCAAAACACTCAATACGTGCTGGAACTGCTATCAACCCCAAAACGTCCCTCAGAATCTCCAAATCCCGCTCGGGAACCACCGTCGTTGGCAGATCCCGGAAAAACCTTTTTGCCGGCCGGGTCGTTTTCTTCAGATCCTCCACCAGATTTCGTAACGAGGCTGCTTTTTCAAAATCCCGCCTCTCCGCCGCCTTCTTCATCGCCGCCTTCAGATCCTCCCTCATCTCTTGGGTCTTTCCTTCCAGAAATTCACAAGCCTGCTTCACCCGCTCCCCATACTTCTCGCGCGATATTCTTCCCACACACGGTGCGCTGCAGTTCTTGATCACATGATCCAAGCAGTGACGATAATCCCTCTCTCCGGGGACCTCTGGACGACACGATCGCAAACCAAATTTTCTCCGCATCAAAGATAATGTCTGCCGCAACGCCCCCGAGTGGGCAAAAGGCCCAAAGTACCGCGCCTTATCCTCCCGTTTCATCCGCGTGGTTTGAAACTTGGGAAATGGCTCGTCCATATCCACCCGCACCATCAGAAATCTTTTGTCGTCTCGAAAACTCACATTGTACCGCGGTCGATACTCTTTGATCAGCCTTCCCTCCAACAAAATGGCCTCCGGTTCGCTCTTCACTCCATGCGTCTCCAGCTCTGCGATGCTTTCCAACAAGGCCCTCGTTTTTAAATCCGCCCCCATCCTGCGCGAAGGATGGAAATATTGGCCGACCCTTCGGTGCAGATCCTTCGCCTTCCCTACATAAATCACACGATGAAACCGATCACGAAAAAGATACACCCCGGGCCGATGGGGCAAATCCCGCAACTGCTTTGTAAATTCAGGAGAAACCGTTTCCATCGCCTCGTTTTAGCTTATCCTATCCTTATGCCTCGCCCAACTCCCACCTTCCTTCGATGGCTCCCGTGCCTACTTCTCCTCCAGGCCTCCCTCTGGGCCGGTTCGGTGGCGAAAACTCCGCAAGTTACCGTCGATCTACTTGCAGAACCTGTCCACATTCAGTCTGGAAAACCCACGACTCTCGGACTTCGTTTGCGTCCCACCCCCGGATGGCACATCTACTGGTCCAACCCAGGGGACTCCGGTCTTCCCCCCTCCGTCACATGGAAACTTCCTCCAGGTTGGACAGCAGGCGAACTCCAGTTTCCCTTTCCTGAAAAAATCCTCGTCCCACCTCTCGTCAGTTACGGGTACGAACAGGAAACCGTTCTCCTCGTCCAACTCACCCCACCCCACGGCCAACCCCTTCCACCCAAAATCCAAGTACAAGCCTCCATCGAATGGCTCGTTTGCAAAGAGACCTGCCTCCCCGGCTCCGCGACTCTCGACCTCATCATCCCCACAGCACCCAAGGAGAACATCGACCTCCAAAAACTCTTCGATGAAATCCGCCGCGAAATGCCCGCCTGCGTTCCTGAAATTTCTATTCAGGCAAAACAATCAGGAAACTTCTTAGAGCTTACCCTCCCCAATTCCCCCGAGGTCGGAGACCTTTCTTTTTTCCCCACGGAAGGCGACTACGTCGACGAATTCCAACCTGCGAAAACCGAAAAGACCAGCAATCAACTAGTCATAAATGTTCCGCTCAAGCCAAAAGCCAAGGTTCCGGATACTCTCTCCGGACTACTCGTCGCTGAAAAACCTTGGGACACCTCCGGACACCGCGCCCTCGCAATCTCCGTCGCTTTAAATTCTCCTTCCACCTCAACTTCCCGCCTTCCGGAAATCCTTCTCTTCGCATTCCTTGGCGGACTCATCCTAAATGTCATGCCATGCGTGTTTCCGATTCTCTCCCTCAAAGCTCTTCACCTCGTCCAGATTTCCTCTGAAAGCCGATCCGCCGCGAGGCGTGAGGGAGTTGCCTTCGGCTCTGGCGTCCTCCTCTCCCTCCTCGCCCTAGCCGGACTTCTCATCATCCTCCGCGCCTCCGGCCAAGCCCTCGGCTGGGGCTTCCAACTACAATCCCCCCCCGTCGTATGGCTTCTCCTCGCTCTCCTTTACGCACTCTCCCTCAACCTCCTCGGAGTTTTTGAATTTCAAGTCCTGCTCAGTGGCCTCGCCAACCAATCTCCGCGACATGGATGGACCGGCGCCTTCGCCTCCGGACTTCTCGCTGTTGCTGTTGCCTCCCCATGCACCGCCCCCTTCATGGGAGTCGCACTCGCTGCCGCCTTCGCCCTGCCTGCCCTAGGCACTCTTCTGGTCTTCTCCTCGCTCGCTTTTGGTTTTGCCCTTCCTGTTCTTCTTTTCTCGCTCTTTCCGGCCCTCCTGAAGTTCCTTCCCAAACCGGGTGCCTGGATGAACACGTTCAAAAAGGTCCTCTCCCTACCAATGTTTGCCGCTGTTCTCTGGCTGGGCTGGGTCGCATTCCGCCTCTCTGGAACTACCGCCATGCTTCCCATTCTCCTAGGACTTTTCTTCCTCACCCTCGGTTTAATCGTTTACGGGAAGGCACAGCAATCCTTCCCCCCACCCCCCGCTCTTCGCTCGATCGGATTCGCCCTCATTCTTCTCTCGTCCATCACTCCCTCTTTCTTCCTCAAAACAGCTGAGTCCTCCACAGCGACCACCTCCCATCCTCTCGGACGTCTCCCATGGTCCGAAGAAGAAGTTTCCCGCCAACTGGCCGCCGGTCGCACCGTCTTCATCGATTTCACTGCCGCATGGTGTCTAACCTGCCAAGTGAACGAACGAATCACTCTCTCCCAACCCTCCGTCCAAGCTGCGTTTCGCGATAAGAACATCGCCTTCCTTGTTGCCGACTGGACCCGCCGCGACCCCGCCATCACCGCCGCCCTCCAAAAATATGGTCGTGAAGGGGTCCCCACCTATGTCCTACTCCGACCCAGCCCCAACACCCCCCCTCAACTCCTCCCCGAAATCATCACTCCCTCAATTGGTCTCGAAGCCCTTTCCCGCTAACCCTCCCAGCAAAATTCTTCACTTCAACCGATAAGCATTTAGTGTCGTGTTCTTGAAGAGCACCCGTCCTCTCGTAGGTATCATCATGGGAAGTCGGTCCGATTGGCCCACCCTTCAGCCTGCCCACTCGCTTCTCCGCCGAGCCCGCATCCCCACCGAAGTCCGCGTTATTAGCGCCCACCGCACACCCCTCCGTCTCGTGTCGTACGCCAGCTCCGCTCAAAAACGCGGCCTTCGCCTCATCATCGCAGGAGCCGGAGGTGCGGCCCATCTTCCTGGAATGGCTGCGGCCCTCACACCCCTCCCCGTTCTAGGCGTCCCCGTCGCCGGCAAAACCCTCCGCGGAATCGACTCCCTCCTCTCCATCGCCCAGATGCCAGCCGGAATTCCCGTCGCAACTTTCCCAATCGGCAAAAAAGGCGCCGTTGCTGCCGCCCGCTTTGTCATCGCCCTCTTTCAACACCTTCCGTGATTCCTCCAGGCCAAACGATCGGCATCGTCGGCGGTGGCCAACTCGGCCGAATGCTCGCCCTCACCGCCCGTCGGATGGGCTATCGTATCGCCATTCTCGATCCCGACCCCAACTGCCCCGCCTCCCCCGTCGCCGACCTCACCCTCACCGCACCTTTCGACGACTCCGCCGCCCTCCATCAACTCGCCGAAGCCAGCCAAGTCATCACCTACGAGTTTGAAAATCTTCCCATCGAATCCCTCCGACTCCTCGCCACCCTCCGCCCCGTCTACCCCGATCCATCCATTCTCCACATCTGCCAACACCGCGAGCGGGAACGGGAATTCCTCCAATCCTCAGGTTTCCCAGCCCCTCACTATTCCGTCGTCACTTCCGCCTCTGAGCTTTCGGAGGCACTAAAAACTTTTCCCGGAAAAACCCGCCTCAAATCCTCCGCTTTTGGCTACGATGGAAAAGGGCAACTTCCCCTCGATCCAAAATCCGATGCCATCCAAGCCTGGGAACAAATCCGGGTTCCCCGAGCCGTTCTGGAGGAACACGTGCCATTCGTTCGGGAAATCTCCGTTCTGGTCGCTCGGGATGCACAAGGCCGTGCCGTTGCCTTTCCCCCTTTCGAAAATCGTCATGTGAACGGCATTCTTGAACGGACAATTTTCCCAGCCCGTATCCCGGATGCCATCGCCACCAATGCCATGGCCTTGGCCAGCCGGATTGCTGAAAAGCTCGGTCTCACCGGACTGCTTGCAGTGGAACTTTTTGAATTATCCGATGAAAGACTCCTCGTGAACGAACTCGCACCCCGGGTCCATAATTCCGGCCATCTAACCGCCGAAGCCTGCACCACCAG
>CAMDXQ010000040.1 GCA_945878585.1 Akkermansia muciniphila | reverse complement strand
ACAGAAATCTCCAGACTCCACCGCCAACTGGCCAGCACGATGATTTATGTGACGCACGACCAGACAGAAGCCATGACGATGGCCGATCGCATTGTCGTGATGCGTTACGGAAAAGTTCAGCAGATTGCCGCCCCTCTGGACCTCTACCATCAGCCAGCAAATCTTTTTGTTGCTGGGTTTATCGGTAGTCCCCCAATGAATTTTTTCACGGGCATACTGACCGCCTCAAGCCAAGGAACACTGGAATTCGTCGAAAAGGTTCCTGCGGGGCAGACCCCTTTCCATTGCCCCCTATCTGCTGAAACTTCTCGGCGCCTTTCCTCGCGACAAGATCGGGAGGTCATACTTGGCCTGCGACCAGAGCATCTCCATCCCAATTCCTTGACCTCAGGGGTGACTCTTCTTGCATCAGTCGAGGTGGTTGAACCAATGGGAGCAGAAACTTTTGTTTACCTAAGAACCGGAGGACACACCTGTATTTGCCGGACCACCCAGGGCGAATTCATGGATCTTGAGGGCAAAAAGTTAAATCTAGGACCCGACTTTTCCCGTGCAGTTTTCTTCGATCCAGAAACTGAAGTAGCCATCCCTTCCTAAAATAAGGCCGGGCTACTTCTTTCGGCTGATAACCGATTTTAAAACTCCACAGAAGATCCCCACCCCGCGGGCCAAGTCCTCCGGAGTTGCGCGAGCACAGTTCAGTCGAAAGCAGGCCTCTTTAGGAGGATTTGCAAAAAAGATTCCACCCCCCACAACAGCAACCCCTTTTGCCAAACACTGCTTGGAAACTTCTTCCATGAGGCTGGGACGTCCTCCCCTCACCCAAAGCATGTAACCACCCGAAGGATCATCAGCACGAATCCCCTCAGGTAGTACCCTCGATAAAATCCCCCCAGCCAACTCGCGCCTTTTACCATAAACGGAGCGAAGCATTTCCAAATGTCCCTCCATCCGGCCCGAACGAAGAAAGGACGCGGTAATAAATTCAGGGGGGACTCCGCCATGGATCGTTTGTCGGCACTGGCGGTCAGCCGCCGCATCCATCCATTTACCGGGCAGGGCAAAGCCGATACGCAGACCCGGAGCAACTGTTTTAGAGAAACTGGTTACATAAAGAACCGTGCTACCGTCATCAAAAGCGCGCATGGGCTTGGGTCGGGCTCGGCCCAGCAGATCCCCATAAATGTCATCTTCCAAAATGGGCACGCCCATCTTGCGACACATCTCGACCATCCGAGGCCTCCACTCCTCTTTCAATGTGGCCCCGCTTGGATTGGAAAGAGTAGACGTCACAACAAGGAGTTTTGGCTTGGGCTTAGCTTTTAGCGCCTTCTCCCACTTAGCAGGATCGGGTTCCTGTCCAACGGCAGTATTCACCGTTCGAAATTTCACCCCAATGGCCCGTAAAAGCTCCAATTGGCCGTAATAGGCGGGAGCCTCGCACACCACGGTATCCCCCTTTTTAAGAAGAGTACTCATCATCGTGGATAACGCTCCAGAACAGCCAGTCGTCACGAGAACCTCTTCAGAAATGGTTCGAACACCGCGGATTGCAAGATAGTCACGGATTGCCTCACGAAGAATCCCCGCTCCCTCAGGCCGATGGTAACTGAACATTTCCCGAGCCCTGGACTGAATCTCCCCTTCCAAGGCTGTTTTGAGTGCATCCATAGGAAGGAAGTCGGAGGAAGGAATACCCGCCGCCAGGTTGATCACATTCGGGTCTTCCGTCTGACGCATCAGATCCAATAAACGAATAGGGGGCGTGGCCATAAAAGGTTCTACCTCGGATGGAAAAGATTCGCGAGAACGTTGACTCCCGCATTCTTGGACTTAGCTTCCAAAACGATGTCCCCTTCGGTTTCCGAAAGCCCACTCGCTTCCTGCCATCTCGCCCTCGGGGCCAGAATGATCCCCTTTGCAGGTTGGAACCTCCCCGTGGAATACAGCGGACTTCTGGCAGAACATAAAGCCACACGTCAGGCTGCTGGCCTTTTCGATATCTCCCATATGGGCCAAATCCGAGCCCAAGGAAAAGACACCCTTTCCTGCCTCGAATCCCTCTTAGCCAATGATCCGGCCAAGCTGAAAGATGGGGAGGGACACTACTCCTTTATTACAAATGAGCAGGGAGGCGTGATCGATGATCTCCTCGTTTACCGCATAAGCCCTGAGGATTTTTTTCTCGTGGTCAATGCCTCCCGCCATTCCGAAATTCTGCAACTCCTTAAAAAGCATGAAACCCCGCAAGTTCGCTTTTCCGGAAACCCAGGAACTGCATCAGGAATGGCTCTTCAAGGCCCTCAAGCCTCTGCCATTCTTAATCAGATCCTTCAAGGCGCCCCTCTCCCTCCAAGAAATCACATCGCCAAGTTCACCCTTATTGGAGCGAACGTCCTGATCGCGACCACTGGCTACACCGGGGAAAATGGCTACGAGATCTTTTCCGATATCCCGACGGGCCTAAAGATGTGGTCTGCACTTCTCGAAGCAGGCATGCCCTTCGGTCTTCTCCCCTGCGGCTTGGGCTCCCGCGATAGCCTTCGCCTCGAAGCCGGCCTACCTCTCAATGGGCAGGATCTCTCGCCCGAGATCACACCGTTGGAGGCCGGACTTGGATTTTTTGTCGATCTTTCTCGACCCCGCCCCTTTCCTGGGCGCCCAGTTTTGGAAAAACAAAAGAAGAGCGGATCCCCTAGAATCTGCATCGGTCTTCAAGGTCAACCCGGACAACCCCCACCTCGACATGGATACCCTGTCTTTCAGGGAGACAAACAGATCGGTGTGATCACCAGCGGCGTACCTTCTCCTACCCTCGGGCATGGAATCGCCTTGGCCTTGGTAACAACTCCCGCCCCAGGTTGTGGACAAGATTTGGAATTTGAAGTGCGCGGACGCCGCGTTCCCGCCAAGGTCTCCCCTCGGAGATTCTTACCGAAGAAATGAACACCCCAAACGATCTTCTCTACGCCAAAAGCCACGAATGGCTTCGCCTTGAAAAGGACGGAGCGACAGTTGGAATCACCGATCATGCCCAGTCCGCATTGAGCGACGTCGTCTTTGTCGAACTCCCAAAAACGGGCCGCAAGGTGAAAGCGGGCGAGGTCGTCGCCACGGTGGAAAGCGTTAAGGCCGCTTCCGATATCTATGCCCCCGTTGCAGGTGAAATCACATCGGTGAACTCGGCTCTTCCAAACGATCCGGGAATGATCAACCGCGAACCGTATGGTCAAGGCTGGCTCTTTCGGATTCAGCCCGAACAACCCAAACCAACCGGTCTCCTGAGTAACACCGACTACGCGGCAACTCTCACCAGTTGAGCCTCAGTCCCTCCTCGTTGACCTCCCACGGTCACGGTTTCTCAACTTGGTACGCCTACGATCCCTCCTGCAAAGCGGAGTTATGGTCGACGCTTTTTAGCAACACTCGAGAGACGATCCTTTTCGACCCGATCGATTGGCCCAGAGACAATCTCCTTCCCACTCCTCCCGTTATCATTGTACGAACGAATACCAACCATGATCGGTTCTGCAAAGAAATGGCCGAGTTAGTTCAGGGAAAGATCGAAACGGAAGCGGCTGGGTTTGAAAAAATCCCCCTTCCCGGAGCGGGCGAAGGAGAGACGGCATATTTTCACCCAGAATCCAAAACTCTTGTTGTTGGAGATGCCCTAATCAACCTCCCCCCTCATGGCTTGACCCTACTTCCCGACAAGTACTGCACGGATCCAGTTCAGCTTCGTCAAACTGTTCGGAGTTTGAGCCAACTCCCGATCGAAAGAATCTTTTTTGCTCACGGAGCACCAATCGTCCATAGTGGGCTATCCCAACTCACCCCCCTCCTTTCATGAAACTCTTTTTATTCATTCTTTTGGCGACCTTGACCGCGTGGTCGGCACCGACAAACAAAACTACTCCGACCAATCTTCCCAAGGTCACAACCCTTATTCCCCAGCTCCTTCCCCGAAATCCCAATGCCAAGCCACCACCCTCTCCTGTCCAAAAACAGCTCGAAGCCTTTTTCCTGGGAGTTCAGGGAGGGAAGATCGATGAATGCTTCAAAACCCTCGTCGCGAGTAATCCAACCCTCTCCGATCCCGCCGCTGTTCCAGAATTCGTCGGAAATATCCAAAAGGGAATTGAAGTCTTTGGACCCCTCCAAGGGTACGAACTGTACGATCTCCGATCTGTTGGGACACGCACTCTCTATATCACCTACCTCAGTTACCACCCAAGAAAGCCCCTGCGATGGCAGTTTGTATTTTACTCTCCGGTCGGAGCCGACTGGAAACTCCTCAATCTCCGTTTCGACGACACGGTCGAACAAAGCCTGATCCCCGACTAAAAAAGCCTAAAAGGCAGCGGCCTCCTGTGGATTACCCGAGGCCAACCTTGGCGCGGCCTCCACGGTTATCCAAGAAGGCCACCAAGGCAGCTACCGACGATCGATCCAAGGATCCACCCGCTTCAGCCAGAATAGTTCGAAGGGACGCATCCAACCCTTGGGCAGCACCTTCTTGCCCCTGAACCAGATCCACCAACCGCTTGGCCACAGCCACCACCTTCGCTGCGGGTAAAATCGCATCTCCGCGGAGCTGCTTCGGCCAACCAGTTCCATCCACACGCTCCTGAGCTTGGCGGATCACCTCTGCCACTGGCCCCTCAAACTCAAGATTGGAGATAAGATCCGCACTTCGAAGAATCGCCTCTCGGAACTTCTTCTTCTCTTCTTCGTTCCGACTCCCCCCCTTGCTTAACAAATCTTGGGATAGTGAGACGGTTCCGAGATTGAGAAGTTCGCCAGCCAACTCAGCCGTCTCCACATCCACCGGGGATAATCCCATCTCCTCCGCAGCACCTCGGGCGATCCGACCGATCAGCCGGGCATTCGTTCTTGCCGACGCCGCCTGACGGCTATCGACCTCACTGATAAATGCTTCGATCAGGCCACGGAACATCCGTTCCCGTTTTTCCCGTTCAACAATGAACTCCGTAATATCCTGTTCAATCAGAAGAACCCCAGGAGGATGATCCCGATCCGCACGAAGCGGAATATGATCCGTCTTGGTAAACTTCTTTTTCCCGTTTTCCTCAAACTCATGCCTCGCCTTTTGGGGGACCCACTTACCTTCCGTCCGATCCCCTGGCCATCCAGGGTACAGATCATCAATCACCTGCTTGTTTAGCTTCTGATAAGCTGCTGCACGGACTGGGCCAATTACCCCTGGCATCGTTTTGCCATTCACCTCCTCCGGAGTGATTCCGGCTGCCTCGGCAAGTGTGCGATTCGCAAAATTGTATTTTCCGCCGACATCCATTGCTGCAATCGCAGTAGGCTGATTATCGGTGATCAGTCGGAGAAACTTCGAAAAACCGGTAAACCGCTCAGCTGCGATTTTTAATCTCTGAGCCTCCGCAGAGGCACGCAACTGCGCCCCATGTTTCCAGGCGGTAGCCATCGATACAGAAGCCAGAGCAAGAACTAGGGTAAATCCGATCAGCATGCCTTGCTGACGCTTCTGCGATGGCCCCAAGGCCTCTGTTTCATCGGCGATTCGCACCAAGACCCACGGAGTTCCTGAAACCTTCCTCCCTAGGACTAAGCTAGGAATGTTGCCATAGCTGCTTCGGACAGCGAAACCACCGGGTTTCGATACAGCAAAAGCCGCAGCAGAAACCTGAGGTTCATTAGACGTGTCTGCAGTCATCGGTTTCGTGCCGTTGGGCAAAGGTTGACGACGAGGGGAAAGATACTGAATCACGCTTCCAGAAGTCCCCGGCTTTTCTTGAACAAGCAGATTTTCAGCCGATTTCAGCGTCTCTCCAGGTTGCGCCATCAAAGGAAATAGTTCTTTAGCAACCTGCTTCAGCCCCACCACATACGCGATCGGCTTTGCGTTGTCCTGTGCGTCCATCGGATAAATCGGCACCAGAAAGCCCAAACTGAGTTGCCCCTCCGAGTCGAGACGCAGATTCCAAAGCCCCCTTTGTCGGGCGGCATTTTCTTTCAGTACATCCAGAAAGCCGTCCTCTTTGAGGGCAGGCAGAAACTCACTAGCGACGAGCACCTGGCCCGAGGGCGCCAAAACCGCAAGGCCGGCGATTCCCTCTCGAACAACATTCGCGCTGATCTCCAAAGCGGGAGGCGGGGTGAAAAAACCATTCTGTTCCGCCACACGTTTCAGGTAGTTCCGAAGAAAACCCTCTGCCCCTTCTTTTTTGTCTGCCGGTGCCTGATCATCCAGCAATGTATCGATGTAGATCTTTTGAGATTCATTGGCCGCAATGCCCCGCAGAACATCGAACTGAGAGGCAAGCCAACCCTCCACGGCTGCGGCTCGCGTTTCCACCACGAGACCCATCTGGATCTGCCAATCCCTCAAAGTCCTTTCTTTCTCTCCTTGGACAAAAGCCAAAATCCCTGCAAAGCCTCCAATTGTGAATAGGGCAAAAAAGACAATGGCCAGAATTGTTTTCCCATTGGCAGGTCGGACAATCTTTTCCTCGGCGATCTTGGGAGTGGCAAGCTTGAGAGTTGCAGGGTCCTGGGGGGTGGGGGATTTAGGGGATGCCATGGGATTTGTGCTCCTTTAAGAATCTGCAGTATCTCCCGATACCCATCCTCTCCTCAAGTATTTCCTCAAGGCCAATACAGGCTATAATTCCTATATGCATCGTTTTCTCGCAACCCTCCTCTGCACAACTCTTTCCGGATTCGCTTGGGATGGGGAGTACCAGGTTGTTCAACAAGACCCGATTGGCAAGTTCCCCAAGTGGACTGGGATCTTGGCAAGCGTCGAGAGCGAGTTATCCAAAAAAGCTGACATTCAGGCTCCCTACGCTGGAGGATGGGCTGATTTTATCGCCAAAACCCAATCCCCCGACCGATTGGCCATGATCAAGAAAACCAATGAGACGTTCAACTCGATGCGCTACGTTCCAGACCAGAAAAACTGGGGGGTTCCCGATTTGTGGAACACCCCTGTTCAATTCACTCAGTCCCCCGACTACATCATATCCGGACGAGTCAGTGGGGATTGTGAAGATCACGCCATCGCGAAATACTACGCCCTGCAAAAGCTCGGATTCACCCAGGACGAGCTTCGGATCCTGGTGGTGAAAGATCTTAATCTTGGAGTCGGGCACTGCATCCTTGGCGTGATCTATGGAGGGCAGTGCCTCATTTTGGACAACCAGATCAAAAGTGTCTGGCCAGCCAATCAGATCCAACACTACAAACCCATCTACGCCATCAATGAAACTCACTGGTGGCAGTTCCTCCCTGCAGGAGGCGCGGCTGCCCCAGCAGCAGCAGGAGGAGCCGGTCAATCCGACTAGCACGACTCCCTCCAAGCTTTTCACCTGACCCTAGGGAAGGCATTCTGCTCCCTTATGTCTGAACTCGCTCCCGCGTACGACCCCGCCCAAGTCGAGGACCGACTCTATCGACGATGGACAGAGCGGGGCGACTACAAGGCCGACCCGAACTCCTCCAAACCGGCCTATTCCATCGTCATTCCTCCCCCCAACGTGACCGGGATCCTTACCCTCGGACACGTCCTCAATAACACCATTCAGGATATTCTCGCCCGCCGTGCCCGCCTTCTCGGTCAAGAAGTCCTGTGGCTCCCGGGAACCGACCATGCCGGCATCGCCACCCAGACCGTGGTGGAGAGAACGCTAAAAAAAGAGGGCAAAATTCGTCACCGGGATGACCTCGGTCGCGAGGAATTTCTAAAACAGGTCTGGCAGTGGAAGGAAAAACACGGGGGCATCATCATCCAGCAGCTAAAAAAACTGGGCGCCTCCTGCGACTGGTCCCGCGAGCGCTTTACCATGGATCCGAATTATTCCGCCTGCGTTCAACAGGTGTTCGTGGATCTCTTCAAAAAGAAGCTGATCTATCGGGGCCGTCGGATGGTCAACTGGTGCCCCGTTTCACGCACTGCCCTTTCCGACGAGGAAGTCATCATGAAAGAGCAAAAGGGGCTGCTCTATCATTTTCGAGTTCCCGTTGTTGGCGAAGCCGGTCGATTCCTCACCATCGCAACAACCCGACCGGAGACAATTCCCGGTGATACAGCCATCGCGGTGAATCCAAAAGATCCCCGTTACTCCTCCCTCATTGGAAAGCATGTCCTTCGTCCCCTTCCCCCCGAACTTCCCGAGGAGCAGCGCCGTATCCCCATCATCGGCGACGATCATGTCGACATGCAGTTCGGCACGGGCGTTCTCAAAGTCACCCCGGCCCACGACCCCGCCGACTTCTTGATCGGCCAGCGTCATCAACTTTCCTCCGTGGAAGTGATCGATGAGTCAGGGCTGATGACCCCCCAAGCCGGGATAGCTCTGCGCGGGATGGATCGTGCCAAGGCCAGAACCTTGGCTGCCGAACAACTCAAAGAGCTCGGCCTACTTGAAAAAGAGGAGCCCTACATCAATCAGGTCGGATACAGCGAACGAGCCGATGTCCCCGTCGAGCCCCGTTTGTCCGAACAGTGGTTCTTACGGTACCCCAGTGCGGAAAAGTCTCGTTCCATCGTCTCCTCCTCCACTCTTCGCTTTTTCCCCGAACGATGGACCAAAGTCTATGACCACTGGATGGAAAATCTTCAGGACTGGTGCATCAGCCGCCAGCTATGGTGGGGGCACAGAATTCCTGTTTGGTACCGAGAGCAGGAAATCCGTTGTCAGATTGAATCTCCTGGCGAGGGATGGGTCCAAGACCCCGATGTCCTCGACACCTGGTTCAGCTCTTGGCTGTGGCCCTTTGCCACTATGGGTTGGCCCAAGCAAACGGCGGAACTGAAAAAGTTTTATCCCACTACCGATCTGGTCACCGGTCCGGACATCATCTTTTTCTGGGTCGCCAGGATGATTATGGCGGGGTTCGAATACATGAGGGAACTTCCCTTCCGGAACGTCTACTTCACCGGACTCATCCGGGATGGCAAAGGACGCAAGCTCTCCAAATCGCTCGGAAACTCCCCCGATCCTCTCGATCTCATTGCCAAATATGGAGCGGATGGACTCCGCTTCGGACTTCTCCGGATTGCCCCCCAAGGAGCCGACATTCGGTACGACGAGAAGCAGATGGAGGAAGGCAGGAATTTCGCGAACAAACTTTGGAATGCATGCCGCTTTCGTCAACAGCAAGGGCCTTCCGACTCCACCGCAGATCCATCCCGACACTTGCGAACCCCCTTTGCGGATCATCTTCTTGCTCAGCTCGACCGCCTCGAACAGGAACTGGACCGATTGTACGAAGCGTATGAGTTCAGCCAAGTGGCTCAAGCTCTCTACACCTTTGTCTGGGGCGAGTTTTGCGCCCGCTTTATCGAGACCGCAAAAGCCGACTTCAGTAACCCATCCTCCCCCACGCGTGCCGGAACTCTCGCCACAGCCGACTACGTTCTTTCCCATGTGCTACGACTCCTTCATCCCTTCATGCCCTTTATCACGGAGGAGTTATGGCTGACTCTTGGTTTGGGCCAAAAAACGATTCAATACAGTTCTTGGCCGAAAAAAGGCGGGATTTCATTCGATCCAGCGAATGCTCAGTTGGCCGAGGCCTGCTACGCAACCGCAGAAACGGGTCGCCGACTTCGTGGAGAATTCGGTTTGTCGGGTTCGGCAAAAATGAAGTTTCTCCTCAAACCCGCCCCAACCCATACACCCTCGAATGATGACCTACGGACCTTAGCCAAGCTTTTACAGGTTGGCTCTGTCGAGATCACCGCGACTCCCCCCACAGCCCCGATGGCTCTCAGCCCATGGGGTGAACTGTACCTTCCCCTGACCGGTCTCCTTGACCCCGTGCAAGAATCAGCCCGACTTCACAAGGAAATCGCTGCGACCGAAGCCTCCCGCGCTCGCGAGGCTGCCAAACTTGCCGATCCGAAGATGACCGCAAAAGCCCCGCCGGAAAAGCAGGCGGAATGGCGCCGGATCGAACAGGAGGCAACGGATCGGATCGTACGACTTCAGGAACAGCTCAAACTTTTCACAACTTAATCAATAACCTCTCTTTTTACGCTGGGCAGATGCTGAACGAGGCTGTTTTCTACAAGGTTCATGGAAGCTGGCCATACCATCCCAATACTCGGTCAAGGCTTTGTCCGATACATTGATCATCTGGGTTCAGATCTCCGTATCGTGGAATCGGCAAGGATTTCCTACAAAAGCCCCAGCAAGGGAATCGAGCAGGACAAGAAACTGCTGATCTATTTGTATAAAAATCGCCACACCAGCCCCTTCGAACAGTGTTCCATTACCTACAACATCAAGATGCCCATATTCATTATGCGGCAGTTTGTTCGGCACCGTACCTTTCGTCTCAACGAGTGGAGTGGTCGATACTCTGAACTTGCGGATGAATTTTACCTGCCCACCCAGTGGCGAGCTGCGGATGCGAAGAACAAGCAAGGCAGTCAGGTTTCTGAATCCTTGGATCACTCGGCACTGACTCGCGAAGTCAAAGCCTGCCACGATTCGGCCTATGCGACTTATCAGAGCCTTCTTCAAAAGGGCGTCGCAAGGGAACTGGCCAGAATGGTTTTACCAGTGAGTATCTTCACTGAAGTAT
Organism: Akkermansia muciniphila; assembly: GCA_945878585.1. Taxonomy (GTDB): domain Bacteria; phylum Verrucomicrobiota; class Verrucomicrobiia; order Methylacidiphilales; family Verrucolacustridaceae; genus Verrucolacustris. The sequence goes on along the minus strand of CAMDXQ010000040.1, from coordinate 1,038 downwards.
ACGTCAACTGCGACCTCCACAACCTGATCCACTTCCTACAACTGCGGGAGGATGACCACGCCCAGCAGGAAATCCGCGAAATGGCTGCTGCGATGCGAGTTGTGGCTGAAAAACTTTACCCTTGGACATTTGAAGCCTTTCACAAATACCGTTTAGGAGTGACGGACCGCCCCCCCTCTGCATAATTTCTTATCATGGCTAAAAAATCTTCGTCTCCCAAACCCGCTCCTGAGAAAAAATCCTGCCCCTGTCCTCTTCCCCTTCTTGTTGCAGGAGCCGTCGGCTTCCTCGCCGCTGTTCTCGTTCTCAAGGGATTGCCGATGATGGGTGGATGTCCGATGTACTCTGAAGCTTGCCCTGTCACCTCTACCGTCAAACAGATTGAGGTAGCCCTCCAGAAGAACGACCTGCCCTTGGCCCGGGCCAAGGCAGAAAAACTGAGCGAACAGCTGGAGCGCACCATGCCGGATCTCGCCCAACTGGCCGATCGCATTGCGGAAAGCTCTTCTCTCAATCAGGCAAAGACACAACTCCAAGTTTTAGAAAAGAAGATGATGTCAGACGTCTCAGCTCCCTACAAAAAGTGATTCGAAGCTTTTTGATCGCAGTTTTTTTGGGTGTCGGCTCGATTCATGCCGAGGATAATAAAAATACCATGAAGATCGGATCCCCCCTTCCCCCTCTCAGTGCAAAAGATCAGGAGGGTCAGAGTCTCGATTTAGCCAGCTACGGAAAAGAGGGCTATCTCCTTGTCTTTTTTTATCCCAAAGCAAACACTCCAGGTTGCACCGCTCAGGCCTGCAGTTTGCGTGATGGGAATGCCGAATTGACCCAACGGGGCGTAAAGATTTTAGGTGTCAGCGCCGATCAGGTTTCCGCCCAGAAGAGTTTCGTGACCGATCAGAAGCTCCCTTATCCCCTTCTGGCGGACACCGATAATAAGATCATCCAAGCCTTTGGTGTAGGCGGACTGTTCGGCTTTGCGAAGCGGTCCGCTTTTCTTTTTCGGGACGGTAAACTGGTTTGGCAGGATCCCAA
>CAMDXQ010000039.1 GCA_945878585.1 Akkermansia muciniphila | reverse complement strand
AGTCCGATTGCGGTGGGGATTGTCTTTTTTTACTCCCTCACAAAGAGGTTCACGTGGGGGTCGCATGGGTTTCTGGGGTTGGCGTTGGGAACGGCCCCTGTGGGGGCGTGGCTGGCGGTGAGGGGGCAGTTTGATTCGTGGGTGCCGATCGTGCTTGGGACGGCGGTGGGGTTGTGGGTGGCGGGATTCGACCTGATCTACGCATTGCAGGATCGGGAGTTTGACCAGCGGGAGGGATTAAGGAGTTTTCCCGCGAAGTTTGGAGAGAAGATATCCCTTGCGATGGCAACTTGGTTGCATGGGCTAGCAGTGCTGGGCTTGGGGGTAGTGGGTTGGATGGCGAGTTTTGGGTGGCGATATGGGGTGACGTGGGGGTTGATGGTTGGAGTCTTAGGGGTGGAGACCGTCTGGGCGCGTGAGCCGAAGCAACGGGGGAAGGCATTTTTTCAGGCGAATGCGGTCGTGAGTCTGCTCGTCTTGTTTGGGTTCCTATGGGAGATTTTTTGGAAATGAGCATGTGGGAAAAAATTGAAAAGAAGGCAGAGGCGGGGGAACGGCTTTCGTCTGAGGAGGGGGCTTATCTGTTTCGGGATGCGGATTTGCACCAGCTGGGGCAGTTGGCGGATCGGGTGAGAGAACGAAAGGTGGGGAAACGGGCCAGTTATGTTCTGAACCGGTATCTGAACTATTCGAACGTTTGTATTCTGAGCTGTCAGTTCTGCGCTTTTGCGAGGAAGAAGCGTGAACCGGGGACATTTGAGCTTTCGGTGGAGGAGATGGTGGACGAGGGGAGAAAGGCGGTGGGGCAGGGGGCGACCGAGATTCACATCGTTGGAGGGCTACATCCGAGTCTGCCGTACTCCTTTTATGTCGATATGTTGCGGGCCTTGGCGGGGTTGGATCCGAAGCCGATGTTGAAAGTATTCACGGCGATCGAGATTCGGCATTTGGCAGAACGGGTTGCCAAAAAGACGATCTCGGAGGTGTTGCGGGATCTGCGGGGGGCGGGGTTGGACTCTTTAACGGGAGGCGGTGCAGAAATTTTCGATGCGGAAGTAAGGGAGAAAATCTGTCGCGGAAAGGAGTCGGCAGAGGAGTGGCTTGAGGTGCATCAGGCCTGGCATGGGATGGGCGGGAGAAGCACGGCTACGATGTTGTATGGTCATGTGGAGACGGCCGAGCAGAGAGTGGATCATTTGGAAAAGCTGAGAGGGTTGCAGGATGAGACGGGAGGATTCACCGGATTCATTCCGTTTGCCTTTGAGCCTTCGGAGACCCGTTTAGCGGAGTTGGGAAAAATTCGCCGGGCGAGTGCGTTGGAAGAGTTGCGGGTAATTGCGGCGAGTCGTCTCATTCTGGACAATTTTGATCATATTACGGCGTACTGGATTAGTACGGGACTGCCATTGGCTCAGATTGCGTTGAGTTATGGTGCGGATGATCTGCATGGAACGATTGGAGAGGAGAAGATTTTTCACATGGCGGGGGCGCAAACGCCGAAGGGTCAGACCCGAGGAAATCTCGAGAGGGCGATTCGGGAGGCGGGACGCGAGCCGGTACAGAGAAATACTTTTTACGAGGTAGTTTAAAGAAGCAGAGCCAAAAATAGGGTTTGCAAATTTCGAGTGGCAGGCGTATTATTATAAAAAGATGTCACTCTTAAAGTTAATTTTTGGGGCAAGAAAGGTAAGACATCAGGGCGCAGGAGTGCCAACGGGTCAACTTTTCGAGTACCGGGCGATCGCTATCTTGCTCATTACACTACTTGTGGGATTTGGTAGTTGGATTTGGGTGAAGAGGGTGGAGCGGTACTCGTATACCTCCCAAAAGATTGGGCAGATTTCGACCGCATCGGGCACTGAGTAGGGTTGGGTCTGCCTAATTTTTCTCTGGCCTTTACTTGGAGATTTTTAATTCGATTCGAGAAGGTTTACGCAAGGGAGGAAAAGGAAGATCGACTCTTTAGGTTTGTGACGTCGGTTTAAGGAAGCAACGAGACGAGAGCTGGCACTTTTATCAAAAGTGGCATTTGTGTTCGTTTGAGTATGGTAGAGTTGTGAAATGAAGATTGGGTGTGTTCCCTATGATCATGCAAAACCTTTTGCTGGGGGGTGGAATTCAGGCGAGGTGATTTGGGATCATCCCAAGGAGTTGGTGTCGCGGTTGAAGGCAGGGGAGGTGGATTTGGCGTTGGTGCCGGTCTGGGAGATTTTGACGGGACCCAGCTATCGAGTGGTGGACGGTTTGGCGGTGGGATCCAAGGGTGAGGTAAGAAGCGTGGTGGTGTTTCATGACAAGCCGTTGGTGGAGTGTGGGGGGATTTCGCTGACACCACATTCGATGAGTTCTGTGCAGTTGTGGAGAGTGGTTTCGAAAGAGGCATGGGGATTAAGATTAGAGGAACGGGAGGATGGGGAGGCGCGGTTGAGGATTGGGGATGAGGCGCTGCGGGAGTGGACGGAAAGGAAGGGAAGGGGAGTAACTGATTTGGGGAAAGCTTGGTGGGATTGGACAGGGAAGCCGTTTGTTTTTGCGGTATGGGCGATGCGGGACGGCTTTCGGCCGAACGCGGGGGAGGTGGAAAAGTTTCGGCAAGGGTGTTTGGCAGGAATCGCAAAGCGGGCAGAGCTGGCGAATGGTGAGTTGGAAAAAGAGTATCTGACGAAGTGTATTCGGTATGCGTTGGGTCGGGAGGAGAAGGAGGGGATGGCAGAGTTTGCCACGAGGAGCGGGTTGGAGATGAGGAAGGTCGAGTATCTGTGAAGGGCGGGGAGATGGCAAAGGGGTTGAGATTTGGGGGGGAGGGAAGCAGAATTTCAGGCGTGAAGCTTTCTCTGCTTTTTCTTTGGGGGATGGGTGTGGGGGTGAGTTGGGGGGCGGGCAAGTGGGGGATGGTGGATACGAACGGGACTTGGAGATTGCCGGAAAAGTATGATGAGGTGGGGGAGTTTCGTGGAGATTTGCAAAAGTCGTTTACCCTTCCGGAATTTTTGCCGGGGGTGAAGGGTGCGAAGATGAAGAAGTGGTTGAAGGCGGATGGGGATGAAGTGAAAGGTGGACAGGCGTTGGCGGAGGTGGAGCTGACGGAGCCGGCTTTACCGGTCGAGTCACCGATTACGGGAATGTTGGTGAAGATCGGGGTTCCAAAGGGGGGTGCGGCCATACCGGGCTCGGCTCTTGGATCGGTTCGGAATTTGGGGCATGTCGGGTTATTCGAGAAAAAGCAGTTTGATGTGATCTGTCCAGGGTATGGCCCGAATCCTGGATCGGCGACGGTGGTCCGCTGGCTGAAGGAAGAGGGAGATGCGGTACTCAAGGGGGACAAAATTGCGGAGGTTCGGCCGAAAGAAGCGATGGCAATGTTGCAGGCGCCGGGCTCGGGAACATTGGTGAGGATTGAGGTGAAGGAGGGGGAGGAGGCAAGGGTCGGACAGGCGGTCGCAAAGATGGGAATTGGTCGGGTTCCGGTCAAGTTGGGTGGGGAGTGGTTTTATGCGGATGAGAGGGGAACGAGAGTGACGCAGGATCAGTATCAGGCCGTGGGGTCGATGTTGGGGGGGATGGCTCCCGTGCGAGTGGGGGAGAAGTGGGGTTTCGTGGATGGGGAGGGACGGTTGATTCCAAAGGCTACGGACGGAAAAAAGGCGAAAGGTTTTTCAATGGGGATTTCGGACAAGGCGGAATATGACGAGGCACGGAAAGTGCGGGGGGGATTGGCAGCGGTGCGGTTGATGGACCGCTGGGGTTATGTGGCGTATCAGGAGGGGGGAATCCGGATTGCGATTGCGCCACGGTTTTTGCAGGCGAGGGATTTTTCGGAAGGGCTGGCAGCCGTGGAGGAAAGTGAGGATGCACCGGTAGCGGAGGGAATGGAGGTGGCGGAGGATAAGACTGAGGAGGATGCGAAGAAACCGGCAGGGCCCGCAGCGTGGGGTTATATTTTGCCGAGTGGAAAGTTGTGGGGCAGATTGGATTTCGCAGTGGCGGGTGATTTTCTCGATGGGAGGGCGGCGGTGCGGGCGTTGGGGGAAAATATGCCGTGGGTTTTGATCGACAGCAAAATGAAGACACGGACAACGAAGAATTATGGGGGGTTGATTCCTTTGGGAGCGAGGCGGGTTGCGTGGAAACAGAGCGGGGAATGGGGTTTGATGGATCTGCAGGAGCGGGTGATAGAAATTCGGCCAGGATTAAAAAATCAGGATGGGGAGGGGGTGGGACAGGATGTGCTGGAGGCGGTCGGGCCGTTTGGGGATGAACGGGCACCGGCAAAGGAGCCGGGAGGGAAGTGGGGATATCTCGATCCGGAAGGGAAGTGGGCGATTCCACCGAGGTTTGAGCGGGCGAATGTTTTTCACGGGGGATTAGCGGCGGCGAAGGAGCCGGGAGGAAAGTGGGGGTATCTGAAGCCGGACGGGAGTTGGGGGTTGGAGCCGAAGTATACGAAGGCGCGTGCTTTTACCGACGGATTAGCGGCGGTATCGGAGCAGGGAGAGGTGGAGTTGGGGGCGGAGGGAACGATGGGTGGAGTTTGGGAGTAAGGGGGAGAGAATGGATTATCAGGATTATTATGGGGTCTTGGGGGTGAGTAAGACGGCTACGCCGGAGGAGATTCGGACGGCGTTTCGAAAAAAAGCGCGGGAATTTCATCCCGACGTGGCGAAGGATAAGGTGAAGGGGGCGGAGAAGTTTAAGGAGGTGAACGAAGCGTATGAGGTGTTGAGCGATCCTGCGAAGCGGGCGAAGTACGATCAGATGGGCAAGGAGGTTCCTGGCGGTGGATATGGTTGGGCGGGTGGTGTGCCGAGAGGCGAGGCAGGCCCTGGGATGGAGGAGGTGCATTTTGGTGGGACAGGGTTCAGTGATTTTTTTGAAAGTATGTTTGGAGGGATGGGGGGTGTGGAGGGGATGCGGGGAGCGGGGGGAAGGCGGATGGCACGGAGGGGCTCGGATGTGGAGGGGGATTTGTTGGTGACGTTGGAAGAGGTGATGCAGGGATCGACGCGAGATGTGACGCTGCAAAGAGGAGGAGGAAAGGTGGAGACGTATCGGGTGAGGGTTCCCGCGGGAGTGAGAGAGGGGCAGAGGATTCGTTTGGCGGGAAGAGGGGAAGCAGGGGCGAGCGGGGGGGAGGCGGGAGATCTCTATTTGAGGGTTCGGCTCGCACGACATCCGGACTTGCGATTGGAGGGTTCGGATTTGGTGACCGATGTGGAAATGGCGCCTTGGGAGATGGTTTTAGGAGGAAGCGTTCCGGTTCGAACGTTGGAAGGTGTGGTGATGTTGAAAGTGCCGGCGGGAGCGGTGGCCGGTCAGAAACTGAGATTGCGGGGTCAGGGGCTTCCGCGGGAAGATGGGGGGCGTGGGGATCTGTATGCCATTTTGGAAGTGGGAGTTCCTTCGGAGGTGGGGGCGGAGGAGAAAAAATTATGGGATGAGTTGGCCAAGAAGAGTTCTTGGCGGCCGAAAGGAAGGGATTAAGCGATGAAAGGAAAACGGTTTCAGTTGGCCAAGATTCGGGAAGAGGAGCAGAGGAGATTGGCTTTGGGGGAGTTGGCACGATTGGCAGAGACGACGGAGGCGATGGTGCGGGAATATTGTGAGATGGGGTTGTTGGGGGATGAGGTGAGGGAGATCGGTCCCCAAATTCGTTTTGATGAGGGAGCTCTTTTTTTAGTGCGACGGATTGAACATTTACGAATCGAGTATGGGGTTTCTCCTTCGGGGGCGGGTTTGGTTTTGGATTTGGCGGCGAGGGTGGAGGAGTTGGAACATGAGATTCGGTCTTTACGGGAAGCGCTGGGACGATGAGTGGAGTTATTCGAAAGCCTGTGGATGGGTTACGAAGTCCACGAGTCGAGGTGGCGGGGTTGGTTTATTTTGGGCGTATGGTGGACAAACTAAGATTGGAACAGGCAGGAAAGTTGCCTGAGGATTATCGGGCGAATCTCGGAGAGGGCTTTGATAAGGCTTGCTGTGAATTTTTGGGAATTTCTTACGAAAAGCTCAGGACGAGAGTTCGGGAAGGTGGGACGGATGAAGAGATTTTGGGTTGGTGTGGAAAGGTGGGTCGGGCGCGGAATCCTGAGGAGAAGAGAATCTGGGGAGGGTATCTTGCGAAAAGGGGTTGGCGGGATGAGATGTCGGATCGACTGATTTTTCGCAAAAAGGAGGCAGGCTGGGAAAAGAGGGATGAGATCCAGACTTTTTTCGATTATATCGATGCGGATGAGGGACGGGCGTAGGAGGGATCGGATTGCCAACGAATCCAAGACGAGACATTGTCTGTGTATGTATAAAACCATCATCCACCTGATTGTCTTGTCTTGGTTTGCCTTAGGTTCGGCTCACGCGGGAAGCACGTTGGGGGAGTCGATCGACAAAACGATCGATATTTTGGAGCAGTATGGAAAAGCGGAGGGGGATTCGATCCCTCGAAATGTGTTTCATGAGTGCAAAGGTTTGGTCATTCTCTCGATCTACAAGGCGGCCTTCATTATCGGGGCCGAGGGAGGGGAAGGTCTTGTGGTGATTCGGAAGGGGAACAAGTGGTCGCCTCCTTCCGGGATTTCTGCCGCGGGTGCGGGGGTGGGATTTCAAGCTGGGGGTTCAGTACAGAATTTTGTGCTTTTGCTAAACACGGAGGAAGCGGTGAAGCAGTTTATGCAAAAAGGCAACTACACAAGCAGTGCTGCGGTGGAGGGGACGGCGGGCCCGGTGGGCCGGGAGTTGTCGGCCGGGGTGGCCACGGTGAATGCCCCAGTTTACAGCTATAGTTTTAGCAAGGGGTTGTTTGGCGGGGCTTCCCTTTCAGGATTAGGATTTGGGTCTGCGGATGACACGAATGAAAACTTTTACGGGGAGCGTTTGAATCCGCGGGAGATTTTGGATGGAAAGGTGAAGAAAACTCCGGAAGCGGTTCATCGGCTGTGGAAAGCTTTGGAGGAGTTGGATAAGAAACCGGCAATCAAAGGAAAGACTCCATCCCAGGAGAGCAAGAAGAAGGGAACCAGCTAAGGAGAAATTTATGGCAGACCCAGTAAAACCTGATCTTGCCCCGATTGAAGGGGGAAGTACGGCAGGCAAGGCGGTGGCGACAGGAGCGGCCAAAGCAGCGGCGGGGGGAGTGGCAAAAGTTGCGGCGTGGCACACCATTTCGTTGGCGACGGCGGCTGCGTTGGGTTTGGGTGGTGGAGGGTATTATCTTCACCGGGATACGAAAGCTCGGACACAGCTGACAGAGATGGAGCAGCAGGCGGGTGCTCTGGAAGAGCGGGCAAAAAAAGCGGATTTGGCCAAGGAAGCGCTTCAAGCGCAGCTGGAGCAGTCGAAGGAGGAGATGAGGAAGCTCTCGGCTTCCTCAATCGAGTTGGAGAAGGCCAAATCGGAGTTGGCTAAATTGAAGGACGTGTCCGCTTCAGAGAGAAAGGTTTTAGAAAAGAAGCTGGCGGATCAGCAGTTGGCTTTGGAGAAGCTCAAGGCGACGACTGTCCCGACGGATCAAGAGCAGAAGCTAGAAGAAGAACTTAAGAAGAAATTGGCTGATCAGGATGTTGTGATTTCGCGCCTGAAAGATCAACTCAAGGTGACGGTGGCCAGCGAGATTCTCTTTCCGAGCGGGTCGGCAGAACTGGCTCCCGCGGGAGCGGATGTTTTGCGGAAAGTAGCTGCAGCGGCGAATCAGTCTCAGGATGAGGTGAGGGTGGAGGGGCATACCGACAGTGATCCGATCGCTCCTGTGCTGGCGCAATATTATCCGAGCAATTGGGAGCTTTCCACTGCGAGAGCGGCTGTGGCGGTCAGGACACTGCAAGCGACAGGAATGGTTCCGGCGGATCGGTTAGCGGCCGTTGGGTATGGGGACAGTCATCCGGTTGCTCCGAACGACACACCCGAAGGACGGGCAAAGAACCGCCGGGTGGAGATTGTTTTTAAGCCGATTCCGAAGCCTTAGTGGGTTGGGGGAACAGGGCCGGGGGCTGGGTCGGTCGCCTCGGCTGATTCGACTGTGAGGGGGCCGTCATACCAAGTGACGCTGATGACTTCTTTGTCTGCCCGGTGTGGACCGTGGACGGTATTTTTTGGGGCATAGAAAAAAGAGCCGGGGCCGTATTCGACGTTCCCTTCGATCCATTTTCCCTTGAGGATGACTACGGATTCGGCGGCTTGGGGATGACGATGTGCAGGAATGACGGTGCCTGGGGCGAACTTGCGAAGAAGGAATCGAGCACCGTTGGTGGAGTCATGAGAAAGGTGGGCAAATTCGACTCCTGGGTAGGGGCCGGGCTCCCACATGGTGGTATTGGGAAGGCGAATCGTTGGGAACATTTTGAAAGTATGAAAGAAAGGATTCGCTCTGACAATCCTTGGGGTTGAGGTAGGGTGAAAAGATGAGCACAACCAAGCAACAAGAGGTGGATTATGGGCCATTATTCCGTTTGGCGGGGGAGATGGGAAGGGAAGCGGATCTGAGCGGGCTTTTGCTGATGATTTTGGAGAAAAGCCGGCCATGGATTCAGGCTGAGGCGTGTTCGATTTTTCTACCGGAGGAGGAAACAGGGGAGCTGGTGATTCATTCAGCCCAAGGGGACAGCACACCGCAGTTGGGGACGCTGAGAGTTCCGAAGGGGCAGGGGATCGTGGGAACGGCGATGAAGGAGAGGAAGACGATCCGTGTGGATGACGTGAGCAAGGATCCGCGATTTTATTCCAAGGCGGATGAGAAGACCGGTTGGAAGACGAAAGCGTTGCTGGCATCTCCTCTTTTGGACGGGGGGGAGTGTGTTGGGGTGATTGAGTTTCTAAATCCGATTGGGCGGTCCGCATTCACGAGCGGAGATGAGACGATGGTGGAGTATTTTGCGGGCTTGGTGGCAGCTGCTCTGGTTCGTATTCGGGCCCACAAGGCGGCCTTGGAGAGGGCGGCGGTTCAGCGGGATTTGGACCTGGCGAGGGAGTTGCAGGGGGGGCTTCTGCCCAAGGTGTTTCCGACAAGGGAGGAAGCACCCGGGATTGAGTTGTTTGCACGACTGGAGCCGGCCAAGGAGGTGAGTGGCGATCTTTATGATTTTTTCACGATCGAGCCGGGAAAGATGTGTTTTGTGGTGGGGGATGTCTCCGGGAAAGGGATTGCGGCAGGAATTTTTATGGCTGTAACGCGAACCTTGATTCGAGCCAATGCCGTGCCAGGTAGAAGCCCTTTGGAAATTATGAATCGGGTGAATGCTCAATTAGCTAAGGAGAATCAGGCGAGTTTATTTGTGACGATGATTTTGGGAATCGTGGATACGGCGACGGGTCGGATGGTCTACGGACAGGGTGGGCATAATCCCCCCATTCTTGTGCCTGCGCAGGGGAAGCCGACTTATGAGCCGGCGGGCGGAATGCCTCTGGGGGTTTTTGAAGATGCGAAGTTTGGAGAGCAGGAACTGCATTTGAAGCCTGGAGAGACTCTTTTGGTTTATACGGACGGGGTAACGGAAGCGATGAATCAGGCAAAAGATTTGTTCGGGGAAGATCGTCTCGAAAAGGCGGTCACGGGGGTGGCAGATCTTTCTCCAGAAAAAATTGCAGAGCGGGTGATTGAACAAGTGGAGGGATTTGTTTTGGAGGCGGAGAGGTCGGACGACATCACTTTGCTGGCGATTCAACGGCGCAAATAGTTGAGTCCGGATTTGAAGCGGGAGGTTTGGGCGGAGATGCGGACAGTGGGAGATCGTCTGCAGGGGGTTTTAGAGAGTGATGTTCGGCATCCTCGGGGTCGAAACCCGTATGCCCACGTCGCAGGTTGTGTGAAGGAGAAGTTTGGGTGTAGCTACGGCGATTTGCCGGACGAGCGGGTGGGCGAGGTGAGGCAGTATTTGATCGAGTTGGAGGCAGAGGAAAAAAGTCGGATTCGAGAGGGATAGATTAGTCGATCAGGTGGGCTTGGCGGAGGGGTTCGAGATCGGGATCCTGGTGGGCGAGTTTTTCGAGGTCGTGGTCGAGTTCGATCGCCCGGCGGACGTAGGTCTGTGCGGTGGTGAGATCTCCCCGTTGGGCGGCATAGCAACCGAGATTGAACTGGATGAGGGGATCTGTGGGGTGGAGGCTGGCGGCATCGGTCAGAATTTTGGATGCGGTTTCGATCGAATCGCTTCGTCGTTTGGCAAAGGCCCAGGCAATAAACCATCGGGACTCGTTGGGGTGACTGGTCGCAAGTCGGGCGGCGAGTCCTGCGGCGTCTTGCCAACGTCCGGCGCGTTCTAGAAGGCGAAGTTTAAATTCCTGAACACCATCATCGGCAATCATTTGGGCGGACAGGTTCTCGAGCTCGGTTAAGGCATCGGAATACATGCCCAAGTTGGCGTAACCGACAGCAGATTCAGCACGATGAAAGTCTTGGCGAAGTTTTGGTAGCAAACTCACATCAAAATATAACACAGGAAACGTAAAAATGGTAGGGCCGGAAATTTATAACGAATGCATAGCATTGATATGAAATAACTTATAAAATATTAGGAAAGTCTTTTTATTGTCTTTTTGTCGATCCATCCGACAAGAATTGCGTGGGGTAGGGTAAGAACGGCGAGAAGAACGAGGTAGGGACCGACCCAATTTTCTCCTTTTGGGAAAGATGAGGCAAGGAAGGGGGGAATCCAGCGAAGGAAGGCCAAGCTTGCTAGAGTCAGGGGGATGGAGAGGAGAAGGAGTTGGGATAGGGAGTGGGTCCAGCGAAAGAGTGGCTCATTGGAAGTGAGCTGGTTGCGTAGGGCGGAGAGTCTGAGGAGGTGTCGCCAGGCATGAAAGGCTACAAAGTAGGTGCCGACGGCGAGGAGGGGGGGGGTGAGATAAAATAGGAGAAGAAGAAGGGAGGTTTCGATGGTTTGGTGAATGGATGGGCGGGACAGAAAGTTGAGGAGGGCGGCAATGATGAGTGCAGGGAGAAACGGAAATGCATCGGGAGGGAGTCCGGCGTTGGGAGCCATGAGAAGGATGACCGACCAGGTGTCTTTTAGGTGAAAGGCGAAGGGGGCCAGCATGACGAGGGATCCGCGACCCAGGCCAAAGAGGAGCCATGAGAGTCCAGGGGTTGTTTCGAGGGAGGCATCGGCGGTGCCCCAGTGCCAGTCGGTGAGAGCCAAAAAGAACAAGGTTGAGGGGAGTGGATAGGTGCGCCAAACCAGCAGGTAGGCAAAAGAAATGGAAAGGTAGATGAGAAAGAAAAAAACAAGAAAAGGGATTCGGGAGGGGCGATGGAGGACCCAACCAGGAATCCACGGGTCGCAGGCGCCGTGAGGAACGCCAAGAATGAGTGCAGAGGAGAGAAAAAACCAAGGTGCGAAGGTGAGGGCAGGTTGGGGAAAGAGGAGGGCCAGGAGCGTGAGTAGGATGGCCGTGAGCCAAGGAATGGTATGGCGAAGCAGAAAGGGCATAGGGCAGCTTAGGGGAAGGAAGGCGGGGTGAGAGGTGAAAAAAAGTGGGGGATCCCCTTGCGGAGATCCCCCATCTCGGCGCAGGAGGAAATCCTGCGCTTAAAAGCTGTATCTGATTATTTCGCGCGTTTGGCGAGATTCCAGACGATCAAGCCGAAGCCGATCTTATTGACGGCGTCACCGATATTATAGATGACGTTCATCTTAGAGGCCAATTCGACCGAGTTGCTGAGCACGTTGCCCGGCAAGGTCATATAGCCGATCGGGTAGATCGCCCAACCGATGAGAACAAAGCCACGGAGGAGGTTGAACGCCTTGCGGACGTTTGCATCGCTGCTGCCGTCGGCCAGTTGTTTGGCTTCCCCGAAGAAGATCTCATAAACGATTCCTGCCCAACCGATGGTGGAGATGACACCCCAGCCAAAGTTCTCGAAGCCACGCACGGGTTGACCGAGCTTGGCAGAGACTTCGCCGACGTATCCGGCCACCAACATGAGGACGGAATAACCGATGAGGCGCCAGAGCATATTGATGCTTGCCCCAGCGGCTTTGAGAAGGAGGTAAAACTCCACGCACATAAGAGGCACGGTGAGGAGCCAATCGATGTAGCGGAATTCGGTGGGCGAAGCGACTCCGGCATTTGTGCCGTTGAAGTTCGAACACCAGTACTCTCTCATGTACATGTAGTGGGCGGCCGCGATCGTGGTGATCAGTGCACTGATCAACAGCGAGGTCTTCCATTTGTCCGAGACGGTCTGCCGCTCGAAGTAAAAGAAGACCGAGGCGGCAAACATAGCCATGGTCCCGATAAAGAAGGTGAACCCGAC
>CAMDXQ010000038.1 GCA_945878585.1 Akkermansia muciniphila | reverse complement strand
TCCGGAATCGTGAAGAAGACGAATCTTTCGGACTATGCGAATTTCCGTAAGGGCGGAATCATTGGAATCAAGATCGAGGCGGGCGACCAGCTGATCGGTTGTGCTTTGACAAACGGGAAGCAGGAAATTGTTTTAGTGACGGCCGAGGGAATGAGTTTGCGATTCCATGAAGACCAGTTGCGGGATCAAGGTAGGGCAACCGTCGGAGTGTATGGAATTCGTCCCGAGAAGAAGGACAAGGTGGTCGGAGCTGCTGTCGTTGACCCGAAGGCAACCCTTTTGGTGGTCGGAGACAACGGGGTCGGTAAGAGAACTTCCTTTGATGACTACCGAAGTCAGACACGTGGGGGCAAGGGAATCATCACCATGAAGACGACCGACAAGACTGGTTTGGTAGCTGGAGCTATCTCCGTTAAGGACGACGACGAGATCATGATGATTACTGAGAAAGGGCAGATGGTGCGCACCAAGGTGAAGGATATTCGGGAATCGGGTCGAAATACTCAGGGTGTCTATCTCGTGCGGTTGCAAAAAGGAGATCGGCTGCAAGGTGTCGCACGAGTGGTGGATGCGGAGGAGGACGAGCAGCTCGAGTTGGGCACGTGAGACGCGTCCTCGGGGCGCTGATTGTAGGTTGGGTTCTGACGTCAAGCAGTTGGGCTGAATCCGTCTCAGAGGCACTAGAAAAAATTGCTTTCGGATCCTGCTATAAACCAGAGAAGGAGACGGAGATCTGGAAAGCGGTGAAAAAGTTCGGGCCTCAGCTGTGGCTCTGGTTAGGCGATAATTTTTACAACGACTGGGTGGAGGGCAAATATGTTCTCTTCAATAACGACCCCGATGCGTTTTCGAAAGGGTATGAGAAGTTAAAGAAGAGTCAGGGCATGGAATCTCTTCAGGCACTGATGCCGGATCGGGTAATGGCGACGTGGGACGACCACGACTATGGGAAAAACGACGCGGGTAAGGAGTACTCCAGGAAAGAGGAGGCTCATCAGGCATTCGTAAAGTTTTGGGGGATTCCAAATCAAAAGGATGGGATCTACTCCTCAAAAGATTGGGGTCCTGCAGGAAAGTGTGTTCGGGTGATCATGCTCGATTTGCGTTCTCAGCGTGATCCCTTGCCCAAAAAAGGGCAGGGGCCGTCGGATGGGGACATGTTGGGAGAGGAGCAGTGGATTTGGCTTAAGGGGGAATTATCCAAGCCAGGAGCGGATCTAGTCTTGGTCGGCTCGAGTATCCAGTTCGTTGCGGAGAAACACCGCTTTGAAAAGTGGGCCAACTTCCCGAAGTGCAAGAGTAGGCTTCTCAAGTTGATTGGCGAACTGGGCGTGAAAGGGGTTCTTTTTGTCAGCGGAGATCGTCACAACGGTGAAATCTCATGCCAAAAGGGAAGTGAGGCCGGTTATCCGATCTACGACTTCACCTCGAGCGGATTGACAGAAGTTTCTTCCATCACGGAGGAGCAAAATCCGGACCGTGTTGGTCGTTTGGTGAACGGACAGAATTTCGGAACAATCCAAATCGATTGGTCCTCCGCCGATCCCCTCATTACGGGGGAGCTTCATCGGGTGGACGGAACTGTGGCGGAAACAGTTTCTTTCCCGTTGTCCCAACTTGCCCCGCGGAAGCAGTAATCTAACTTCATTCCATGGCCATTGTTGTTCCTCGTCCTGATTTGAACTTATGGGAGAAGCTTTATCTCCCTTCGATCGTTGGCGGCATGTTGATTACCCTGCGACACATGGCGGAAACGATTTTTGGGCGTCTTTTTCCGCGGAAGGACACAAAGCCACGATCTTTGATGGATATGAGTGCAACGGGCTTACTAACGATGCAGTACCCGGAGGAAAAGTGGCCGATGCCGGATGGTTACCGTGGGGCTCCGGTCCTGGTGAAGGATCGGGAGGGACGGGAAAAATGTGTGTCCTGCCAACTTTGTGAGTTTGTGTGTCCTCCTCGGGCTATCCGGATTACCCCTGGATCGATTCCCGGAACCGATTTGAATGCCAACGTTGAGAAACGTCCAAGAGAGTTCGATATCGATATGTTGCGCTGTATTTATTGCGGAATGTGCGAAGAGGTGTGTCCGGAAGAGGCGATCTATCTTCGGAAAGAGGAACCAATTTTTGTAGGAACAAGTCGAACGGGCATGATTCGCCATAAGGAAGAGCTTTATGCGTTGGGCGGTGTAATGGATCGCCCAATTCGGAAGTGGCACGGCAAGTAATCGGAAGGGCTCTGAGCGGATGGAACCGATATTCTTTTGGGTCTTGGCCGTTGGATTGGTGGTTTCTGCGATCGGATTGGTTGCGTTCCGAAACCCTGTGACCAGCGCGGTTTGTCTTGTGGTGACGCTGGTGATGGAGGCTGCCCTTTTTGTGACATTGGAGGCTTATTTCTTGGCTGTTGTTCAGGTGATTGTTTATGCCGGTGCTGTGATGGTCCTTTTTCTTTTCGTGATCATGTTGCTGGACGTGAAGGAGGAGGCGCGACAAAGACCCCCTTGGGCCAAGGTGGTGTGGGTCGTCGCCATCGGAGGAGGCGCAGTTTTTGGAGTTCCGAGGATCGCCTCTCTTTTTCCAGCAGCCGCAAAAACCCTCCATTGGGGGCAGGGGAAGGGTGGGGGCTCTGCCGCAGAGCTGGGACGATTGCTTTTCAGCTCGTACAGCCCGCTTTTTCTAGCCACAGGGGTTTTGCTTTTGGTGGCTACAGTGGGTGTCGTGGTTCTTTGCCGAAAGGATCCTGAATCATGAATTTTGCTGAAATCACCTTGGGACACTACTTGGCCCTAAGTTCCGTGCTTTTCTTGATCGGATTGGCAGGAGTGATCCTGCGGCGAAGTCTCCTGATCATGATGATGTCCCTCGAACTCCTTTTGAATGCAGCCAACCTGGCTCTGGTTGCAGTCGGTAGATTTCAGGGTCTTCCCGATCCCCAGGTTGCGGTTTTCTTTGTCATTACGGTTGCTGCGGCTGAAGTTGCGCTGGGCCTAGCGATTCTAGTGGCCATTTTCCGCATCAAGAAAACAACGGCAGCAGATCAACTGGCGAGCTTGCGATTCTAATGATCGCCTACGCTCCTTATCTCATTCTCCTGTTACCGCTTCTTGCGGCGGTTTCGATCCGGCTTTTTCTTTATCCCTTTCCCAGAATTTCTATCACGGTCTCCACCTTGGCTTGTTTGGGGAGTTTTCTCGGATCCATTGGCCTTCTCTTGTTCAGTTCCTCCATGGGTGAGGTGACCGCACCCGCTCTTCCATGGATCGAGTGGGCTGGCTTCCGAGCGAATTTCGGCATTCTTGGAGATCCATTGGCAAGGGGAATGGCCGCACTCGTTTCGGGAGTCGCATTTTTAGTTCATATTTACTCGATCGGCTATTTGGAGAAGGAGCCGTGCCGCAGTCGTTTCTTTGCTGAGCTCTCTCTCTTTGTCTTTTCGATGCTTGGAATTGTTTTGGCCGACAATTTGATTTCGATGTTCATTTTCTGGGAGTTGGTGGGTCTTAGCTCGTATCTCTTGATTGGCTTTTGGGTGGAGAGACCCGCCGCCGGGGCGGCCGCAAATAAGGCGTTCCTGGTGAATCGGATCGGAGATTTCGGATTCATTCTTGGTATTTTGGGGGCATGGGCACTCTTTGGGACCCTGAGTTTTGCTGACCTTCCGAGCCGAGTTGCAGCTTCGGCTCCAGGCTGGGCGGTGACTGCCGTTGGATTAGGACTTTCCTGCGGTTGTCTCGGAAAGTCGGCTCAATTTCCACTTCATGTCTGGTTGCCCGATTCGATGGAAGGTCCAACCCCAGTTTCCTCGCTTCTGCACGCGGCCACGATGGTGGTAGCGGGTGTGTACATGTTGATTCGAGTTCTTCCGATTCTGGAAATGAGCCAAGTAACGATGATGACGATTGCTTGGATCGGGGGACTCATGACCCTGCTTCCAGCGCTGATCGCTTGTCAGCAAAACGACATTAAACGGATTCTGGCCTACTCCACGCTGTCTGAAATCGCCTACATGGTGATGGCCGTTGGGCTCGGTGTGCCTGGACCTGCCATGTATCACCTAACAACCCATGCATTCTTCAAGTGTCTGCTGTTCTTGGCCGCAGGTTCTGTGATTCACGGTTGTCATGAGGAGCAGGATATTTGGAAGATGGGTGGGTTGGGGAAACGGATGCCTTTCACGGCTCTGGTCACAATTCTGGGAACTCTGGCTCTTTGCGGGATTCCGCCCCTATCAGGATTTTGGAGTAAGGACGCCATTTTTGCTGCTACAGCTCATTCTCCCGGTCTTGCCGCAGTTTCGATGGCCGCTGGCTTTTTCACCTCCTTCTTCATGTTGCGGATGATCTTGGTGGCATTTGGCGGAACTCCGAAAAACGATGCGGCACGCCACGCACACGAGGGATCGATTTTTATGACTGCCCCGATGGCGATCCTGGCGATTTTGACGATTCTAGGCGGACTCCTCCCAGTCGAAACTTATCTTCATTTCCCTCATACGGAAGGTCATGAGCCTTGGACACTATGGGTTTCCCTCGCGGTCGCTTTGGCTGGCTTTGTCCCTGCGTATCATTTCTATCGTCATGCCACACAGGACCCACTCTCCCTCCCTGCCTTAAGGGAGAAGTTTTATGTGGATGAGTTTTATCAAAGGGTTTTTATTTCCACGCAGGACGCGTTTGCGAGGTTGACCGATGCTTTTGAGGGTTGGGTGGTGCGAGGCTTTTTGGTGAGGGGATCCGGCGTGGTCGCGAGAGCCTCGGGTCAGGGGTTGCGACTCGTTCAGTGTGGGCAAGTCCAAGTATACGCAGCTGTTTTCATTCTCGGTGTTTTCCTTCTTATCGCCTGGCTTTGGCGCCAAGGAGTGATTCGATGAACCTATCGTTAGCACTGCCTCTTTTGTTGGTTGTTCCTCTTTTGGGGGTTGTGGCGATCGCTTTGGGCTCAGCTCCCCGCAAAACGGCTCTATGGGCATCTTGGATCAACCTCATCCCCGGCTTTCTTGTTTCCGGGGTGGTGTTAAGGCAGGGAGAGGTTCTTTACGGGCCTGAGGTTACAAATCTTCGGGAGGTGTTTCCCGTTCAGTTTCGTCTGGGGTTGGATGGACTGAGTCTGCCTCTCTTGTGGCTGACTTTGGTGGTGACGGTTGCTGCGATTGGAGTCGCCCGTGCGGATGTGAAGCGGGCGAAGGAGTACTTTCTCTGCCTGCTTTTGGTGGGGTTGGGAGGCTTGGGGGCCTTCCTTTCGGTCGATCTCTTTTATTTCTTCTCCTTCCATGAAGTTGCACTGATTCCGAGTTTCCTTTTGATCGGGATCTGGGGGCAGGGGGACCGCACTGGAGCGGCTTGGAGAATGACTCTTTATCTGGTTCTCGGGAGTCTTGTCCTTCTGGTTGGTTTAATTGGGTTGGTCTGGGCGGTTCCTGAAACAGCTCGGACGTTGGATTGGCGCGTTTTAACTGAGACTTTTCGTGCGCAACCGATTCCCGCGACCCAGCAGACGTGGTTGGCAATTCTTCTTCTCGTCGGATTCGGAACCCTTGTTTCCTTAGTCCCTTTCCACAGTTGGGCTCCCGGGGGGTACGCTTCCGCTCCCGCACCCGCGGCGATGCTTCATGCCGGGGTTCTGAAGAAGTTTGGGATTTATGGACTTCTGCGTTTGGCTTTACCGCTGACCCCGCTGGGTTGGAAGGAAGTCAGCTGGATTGTGGGGCTGATGCTGGCTGGGAATCTTCTTTATCTTGGATTGGCGTCTCTTGCTCAAAGGGATTTTCGTTGGCTGTTGGGTTTTTCAAGTGCCATGCATATGGGGACAATCTTTCTTGGGTTGATCGGTGGAACGGTGTTGGGTCTTGGCGGGGCGCTGGTCTTGATGGTCGGTCATGGACTCAGTGCGGCACTCGGATTTGCGGTGGCAGGCGAGGTGGGGCAGCGGGCTGGAACCACGTGGATGCAGGATTTGGGTGGATTGGCAAAGAAGACACCGAAACTTTGGTTTTATCTGATGATTGCCGGAATGGCCTCCATTGGGCTTCCTGGGCTGGCGAACTTTGCGGGTGAGATCCTGATCTTCTTCGGAGCGTGGTCGGACCATCCCTTCTTGGTGGCGATCGCTGCGTGGGGAGTGGTCCTGTCCTCCGTGGCCATGCTCCGGGCGATTCGGAGTATAGCGACAGGGCCGGTCTCTTCTGCATTAGAAGCAAAACAGACAGGGGATTTGACTGGGATCAGGGAAGTTTGGCCATTTGCCCTGTTGACGGCTCTACTTTTCCTCGTTGGTTTGGCTCCGAATCTGATCCTAGGACCGGCCCGACCTGTGTTGGAAAGGTTGTTGCAACCATGAGCCGTTGGATTTGTCCAGAGGTGCTCCTGGTCTTGACGGGGGTTATCCTGATCTTGGCCGATGCGTTAATTCCTGCGGGAAAGAAAGGTTGGCTTCCGCGTCTTGCGATTCTCCTGAGCAGCGTCCTTTTTGGGATCACCGTTTGGCAGTCTGGCCAGCCGATGCCCGAAGCGTGGGCCAACCTTTTTATCACCGACGGACTCTCCTCCGTATTTAAGCCCTTTTTCGTTTTGTGTCTTGTCGGGGTGACTTTGATCTCGGTCCGTTATCCGATGGGACGTGAAGAGACCGTTCGTGCCGAATTCCTTGCGCTTCCATTCTTTTCGACGGCGGGCCTTTGTCTTTTGGCTAGCGCCCGGGATTTTCTCGCAATTTTTGTGGCACTCGAGTTAGTGGCAATTTCCCTTTATCTTTTGGCGGCCTTTCACCGTACCCGCGTAGCCAGCTTGGAGGCAGGGATGAAACTGTTGGTGATGGGGGGGCTCTCCACCGGATTTTTGGTGATGGGGATAGCGTGGCTTTATGCGGCGACCGGATCCACGGAGTTTACCCGAATTATTCTGGAGCAGGCGGGTCGGCCAGCGAGTGCAGGCCTTCTTTTGGCGATCGGACTGATTTTGACAGGATTGGCTTTCAAGATCGCTGCCGTTCCGTTTCATGCGTGGGCTCCCGATGTTTATGAAGGTGCACCTACCCCCATTACGGCTTTTTTGGCGATCGCGTCGAAGGCAGCTGGATTCGTGCTCCTTCTGCGAATCTTTGGCTTTGGCGCCTTTGCCTTGGATTCAGTAGGATGGATTTTCCGTCCGATTTTTCTCACGATGGGGATCGCTACTGTGACTCTGGGAACCTTGGCGGCGTTACCTCAAAGAAACCTGAAGCGCTATCTGGCCTACTCCGGAATCGCCCATGCGGGATACATGCTCTTAGCCCTTGGGACTTTGGGGGAATCGGGGATGGGCACTGTAGTGGGATATCTTTGGGCTTATCTGTTGGCCACGTTTCCGGTTTTCATTTTTGTTCAAGAGTTGGAACGAGTTCATGGGAGTGCGGATGTGCGGCATTTGGATGGATTGGGGCAGAGGGATCCCGGACCGGCATTGGGACTCACGCTTTGTTTTCTTTCGATGGCTGGTTTGCCGCCACTTTTAGGGTTTTCTGCGAAGCTTTCCGTATTCACGACCCTTTGGAGTGCGGGTGAAATTCCAGGACTTGTCGTAGGAGTGATCATGGCGGTGGTGGGATTAGGATTCTATCTCGTCCCAATTCGGGCGATGTATTGGGAACGGGAGCCGGATACTGTACCGGCCCAGCGATTCCCGTCCTTTTTGGTTTGGATCCTGCTTTTGGCAGGTGCAGCTCAACTAGTTTTAGGATTTCAACCCAGGCCTTTGGTTCGGCTGGTGGAGCGGAGCTTGGCTCCCACTGTGACTGGAATTCCGCAAGAGAAGTGAGGAGGCTGGTTGCCAATCCAACTTCGGCTAAGGTAGGGAGATGACTCAACCTGTCGTGGAGCCAACCTCCGGAGGTCCGAAAATTGGATCAGAGAAACTCGTACGACTATCCGAGGCGGCTGCAAATCATTTGCACGGATTGTTGAAGAAAAAGGAGTATTCGCAGGGCGCTCTCAAGGTGTCGGTGGTGGGAGGGGGGTGTAGTGGTCTTCAGTATCAAATGGAGTTGGTTCCCGGTGCTGGCCCGAAAGATATTTTGGTGGAGAGTCGAGGGGTCAGAATTTCGGTGGATCCCAAAAGTGCGGTATTCATTAGTGGTTCGGAGGTGGATTTCAGCACCGACCTTCTGAAGGGCGGATTCCGTGTTACAAATCCAAATGCTCGCGCGACCTGTTCTTGCGGGGACAGTTTCAGTACCTAGGAAGGAAGGAGCATGAAGCAAGGGAAGCGCAAAGGTTCAGGAAAAAAGCCGCAACTTGGAAAGGCGAAATTGCCTTACCAGAAGAGGCTCACTCTAGGTTTTGCAAAAGTAGAAAAGGATCTGAGTTGGTTAATGGGAGCCTTCCAGGAACTTTTGGCCGAGCTTGGAGAAGAAAAGGTTGAGAAGGCCCTGCCTTTTCGCCTCGGAGCTTCTGGGGATTTGCCACCCATTGAAAAAGGAAAGGTCACCCGGGCTTATTCAATTGCTTTTGGTCTTTTGAATGTTGCGGAAGAGGCGACCGCGGCTGCGATGCGGGGAATGAACGAGGCGATCAATGGTCCGGCGCATGAACCTGGTTCGTGGGCACAGGCCCTCCGCCTCATGAAAGCAGAGGGAGTCGATGCAGATACCTTGGAAGCGGATTTGCCGACTTTACGAGTTGAACCGGTACTGACGGCTCATCCCACAGAGGCCCGCCGCCGTTCCGTTTTAGCCTGCATGCAGGAGATCTACGGAATCCTTGTGGAGCGCTCCCGATACGGGGAAAAGCACCCGGGCGAGAGGGATCGCCGAGCCAGGCTCAAGGTGGTCTTGGAGCGTTGGTGGAGGACGGAGGAGGTGCGAACCCAGAGACCGACGGTTGATATGGAGCGGGAAGGGGTGATTCACTGTTTGGCCGGATCGATGGCACAGTCGATTGCGGAGACCGATCGCAGGTTGCGGGACGCCTGGGTGTTGGCGGGCTTAGGGGAAGGCGGACCAGTTCATCCCGCCATTCGGCCGCAACTCTCTTTCGGGACTTGGGTGGGTGGAGATCGGGATGGTCATCCCTTGGTGACCCCAGAAACAACAGAGTTCAGTCTTAGACAGTATCGGGAAGCCTCCCTGCGTTTGCTGGGTACATCCCTCGAAAAACTGGCTTCGCGACTCACTCTTTCCCGAAAATATCACGGAATTCCTGCTGAGCTTGAAAAGTGGATTGGGGACTGGCGAAAGAGAGTGGATTCGGACATCCAGTCGTCGGTTGGAATTTACCAGGAAGAGCCATGGAGGGAGGCGGTTCTCCTTATGCGGCACTATTTACCCAGACCGGGTGAGGGGAAATACGGATATGTCCAACCCGAGGATCTGATTTTGGATTTGGGCGTGGTTCGTCGTTCGTTAATTGCCGTTGGAGCAAGTCGTTTGGCTGCAGCGGAAGTGGATCCGGTCATCCGGATCGTCGAAGTCTTTGGGTTTCATTTGGCAGCGATGGACATTCGTCAGAACAGCGGACGGCATGATGAAGCAATCGAGGAGCTGGAGGCGATCCGTGGGGCAGAATCCAAGATCCCTTACCGCACTCGCCCTGAAAATGAGCGAAGGGCCCTTTTGGAGGGCTGGTTAAAGAAGACCCCTTGGACCACGGAAGAAGCGATGGCCGCCGGACCTGCCGCTGCAGAGGTAATCGGGACCTATCAAACATTGGCCCAGCATGCGAAGTCTCACGGGATCGACGGATTGGGCCTTTCGATTATCAGCATGACACGCGATGTCTCGGACCTTTTGGCGATCCATGTCTTTTGTCGGGCAGCAGGTCTAACTCGTCCAGGGGAGGATGGTTCGGAAGTCTGTCCTTTGCCGATCACCCCGCTTTTCGAAACTTTGGCTGATCTGCAAGCGGCTCCCCGGGTGGTGGGCGAGTTCCTGCAGCATCCCGTCACTCAGAAAACCATCAAAGTTTTAGCCCAACAGGAAGCTCAGTTGGCCCTGCGGAAGCGGGTGGCGCTAGTCGATCCAGGAGAAGGTGAGGTGGTTCTTCCGATGCAACCGCCACCGATTTTGCGAGTGATGATCGGATACAGCGACAGCAACAAAGATGCAGGAATTTTAGCAAGTCAGTGGGCTCTTCACCGGAGTCAGCGTGCGATCCTGAGCGCAGCGAAAGAGCAGGGGGTTTCAGCCCGATTCTTTCACGGGCGTGGGGGAACTGTGAGTCGCGGGGCGGGTCCTACTCATCGCTTTCTGGAGGCTCTGCCGAAGGGAACGTTAACGGGAGATTTGAGAGTCACTGAACAGGGTGAGGTGATCGGTCAGAAATATGGCACCGTGGCAACGGCTGCTTATAATCTGGAGCTCCTTTTAGCAGGAACCGCCTTGAGCTCTCTTTCGTTAAGCAGCGCAAGAGAGGACGAACCCAAAATGGCTGAGGTTTTTGAGTATTTGTCAGCGGCCAGCACGAAGTCATATCGAGTTCTGATTGAAGAACCTGGATTCCTTGAATTCTTCCGCCAAGCAACTCCTATCGATGTGGTGGAGAGGAGTACAATCGGATCCCGTCCATCGCGGAGAACCGGTAGTGCAGGATGGGCTGATTTGCGGGCGATTCCTTGGGTTTTCAGCTGGTCCCAGTCACGATTCTTTCTTCCTGGTTGGTATGGTGCGGGAAGCGCCCTTCAAGAGTTGGCCCAAGAACACCCGAAACTGTTCCGGCTTTTACGAGAGCGGGTCAAGGTGTGGCCTTTCGCACGCTATGTCTTCAATAACCTTGAAAGCGGACTTGCGAGTGCTGATCTGGAGGTTGGCCAATGGTATTCGGATCTGGTGAAAGATCCGAAACTACGGAAACGGATCTTAGAACTTGTGGAGGGGGAGTTTACGGCAGTGAAAAAAGGTTTATCGGAGCTCTTTCCGGATTCTTGGGCCAAGAGGCGTCCGCGCTTTCGCTTTACCGTGGAGCGAAGAGTTCGACCTCTGCGAGCTCTTCACCATTGGCAGGTGGATTTGCTGAGGAAATGGCGAAGTGCGGAAGAGGCCGGATCAGGGGATGCAGAGATCCTTCTGGGGGAGTTACGACAGACGATTGCGGCTATCGCGGCAGGGCTTCGAACTACGGGATAGGTTTTGTTGATGGCAAAGAATCCGGGCTGGAAGGTCGTCTTCGCGGGCACTGGAATTAATCTGGCTCTCGGAATTCTATACGCCTGGAGCATTTTCAAGACGGCCATTGAAAAGGATCTGGGTTGGGATCCCGCCAAGTTGAATGATCCTTACGCGATCTGTTGTCTCGTGTTTTCTTTTTCCATGATTCTGGCTGGAAGGTGTCAGGACAAGATCGGTCCGCGTTGGACGGCGACTCTGGGGGGTGTTTTGGTGGCAATCGGATTAGCTCTTGCATCGCAATCCCGCAGTTATGGCGTCTGGGTCCTGGGGTTCGGGGTTCTCGTGGGCATTGGAATGGGATTTGGTTACTCCTCCGCCACTCCGCCAGCTCTGAAATGGTTTCCAGCTTCCGAGACAGGAAAGGTGGCGGGTATCGTTGTCGCAGGATTTGGCCTAGCGCCCTTGTATATTGCCCCGTTAACGGAAACCCTGCTGAAAACGGGGGGACTCCAACTCGCATCGGCTTTTTATGCCGGATTCTTCTTGCTGGTGGTTTGCGGGTTGGCGACTTGTCTTAAAAATCCAACGACTCCAGCAGGAGCCAAGTCAGACTCAAAGGTTGCCTCTGGGATCTCTCTTTCTCCATCTGCGATGCTGAAAACGAGGGAATTTTATCTGCTTTGGCTGGTGTACTTCATCGGGGCTGGAGCCGGCTTGATGGTGATCAGCAGCATGAACGGCATGGCGAAGAAGAGCATGGGGGATTACGCCTTTCTGGCCGTGATCGTTCTGGCCATTGGGAATGCGGCGGGGAGGGTGGTCGCAGGTGTTGTTTCTGACCGGATCGGGCGCAAGGCTACGCTGTTGATTGTCACCCTCCTTCAGGCGGGGTGCATGCTGCTCTCCATTCCTGTAACCCAACAAGGCCACTACGCCCTCTTGATCGTTCTCCTCGCAACCATGATCGGCTTCAACTACGGGGCTAACCTGTGTCTATTTCCTGCCTTTATCAAGGATCTCTGCGGCTTGACCCACTTCGGGGTGAATTACGGGATCCTCTTTACCTCCTGGGGCATCGGGGGGTTTGTCCTTAGCCGGGTTCAGCAGATGCTTAAGGCGTCCAGCGGTGATTTTCGATCCTCCTTCATAGTTGCTGCCGGGTTGCTTTTATTTGGGGCGGCTATCACGCTTTTTTTGAAGGGCCCCAAGAAAGCTGACTTGGCGTAAGAATTCCTCGAGATAGCGTAGATCCATGCTTCTTCAAGGTCCTGATCTTGTGTTTCTTGCGTTCTCCCTGGTGAAAGCGGTTGCCGTTGCACTGGTTGTTTTAACCATGGTCCCTGGAAGCGTGACCGCTGAACGTCGACTCAGTGCATGGATTCAGGATCGGCGGGGGCCAAATCGGGTGGGAATTCCTTTCACCAATATTCGAATTTTCGGACTCGGCCAAGGCTTGGCGGATGCCGCGAAGTTTCTTCTCAAGGAGCAGTTCGTTCCCGCCAGCGTGAATCGAATCTATTTCAATCTCGCCCCCATTTTGGCGATGGTTCCCGCCTTGGTAACGGTGGCTGTGATTCCGTTCAGCCCGGGATTCGATCTTCGTCCGATAGCGGAGTGGATCGCGGGTCATCTTCATTGGGATGCCGCTACCGTACAGGCTTTCAAGATTAGTGGGGTGGTAGCGAATCTGGATGTAGGTCTGCTTTTTGTCTTCGCAGTGATTTCTCTCAGCGTGTACGGGATTATTCTGGCCGGTTGG
>CAMDXQ010000037.1 GCA_945878585.1 Akkermansia muciniphila | reverse complement strand
GAAAACGCTTGCGCCACTCCATCGGGCTTGAATTGACGGAGCGTGGTCAACTTGCTCTATCCCTTGCCCCTCGCCTCGAACTCTCCACCGCCCGCCCTTGGAGGAAGAATCAATCAACCGCTCAACAAGATTAGTATATTTGCAAATATGCTAAACTTTTAACCTCGTGCTTTGACTTATGACAAATCCTGATATTTCCATTGTCACGCCAGTCTTTAATTCAGTCCGTTGGATTGAGCTCTGTCTACAGTCGGTTCGTCACGCCCTCCAAGGACAAAGTTACGAACATATCATCGTGGATGGGGGTAGTACGGATGGAACTCTGGAATACCTGAAACAGCAGAAAGATATCTTCCTCATTTCAGGGCCAGACAAGGGAATGTACGACGCTCTGAACAAGGGCATGGCTGCCGCACGTGGTCGTATCGTCGGACACTTAAACGCCGACGAGCAGTATGACCGCGCGGGTCTAGCCCAGGCCCTTGAAAAACTTGATCAAACCGCGGCCGACGCCGTTTTTGGCCCCACCATCATGCTCGATGAACATCTAAACTTCCTCTATCTCTTCAACCAGATCACCGTTCCACTCCCCATCGATGCCGACTGGCATATGCCTGTCCAAACCTGCTCCTTCCTGTTTCGTCGTCAGATTTGGGAGCGTTGCCCCTACCCTGCCGAATATCGCGTCGTCGGGGATCACGTCTGGTTCCGCCGTCAGATGAAACTAGGCCTAAAACTTATTTCAGTCCGTAAACCGATCGGCCTTTTCCCATGGCATCAGGATGACATTGCCAAACGCCTCGGCTCCCACAGAGAAAACGCCTTGGCGGATGTGAATCGCAAATCTCTAACTATGCGCCTAACAAAACTTCGATTCCGCATTTATCATGTATTCGAAGGCGGTTTGATGCGGCCGAAGTCCATGGATTGGGAATGCTTCGGCCTCGACCAGAAACTTCACCATAGGCTAACTACCCGCCCGAAGCTTGGATCGTAACCCCATAAAGCCCTTCTCCTTTTAACTCCTCGTCCCCTTGTTTTCGCCTGCCATACGCAGTGTCTCGGTAAGCAAATAATCCCGTAAAGCCTGGTAAGTGTGATAGTAGAGGACATGCTCCCGTCCTGCCTGCGCCATCCGGCGTAGACCTTCGCGGTCGGCCAAGGCGGATCGGATCACCTGGGTCAGGTGACCCTGCTCGGGAGAGTAGAGCAGGACATGTTCTTTGTCCCGAAGCGGAGCGTAACGCTCGATCCAGGGATAGTTGATCAAGGGCACGGATTCAGCCATCAGCACCTCGGTATGGCGCCAGCAGTCCCACCCGTTACCGCTAGGCGAGAGAACCAGCCAAGATTCTGCGCAGATTTTCAAAAACTCGTCTTGTGGCATACGTTCCACCAGCTTCAGTTTCCATCCTTCTCGTTCAGCCGAGGCGCGGATTTCCTCTAGGGCGGAGACTCGTGGCGTCCGCATGTCCGTGGTTCCGCAGAAAAAGATGTCATGTTTTTTTTCAACGTGCAGGCCGTGAAACTTTTCTTCCGGAACCTGCAGGCCTAGGGAGATCGGCCGGATTTTTTTCAGGGGATACTCCGTCCGGGGCCCGCCCGGCCATAACCGGCACCCCGGCTCCCCCCGGCGGTAGGCCTGAAAAATTTCAAAGCGATTCGTCAATAGTTCGCGGACGAAGAAGGCGGTGCAGTCCCGAAAAAACATATGGCTGCCCTCATTGAGCAGAACTTGGTCGTTGCGGTCCACCAGGGCCCAAGGAATTCCGGCCTTGGTAAGGGCACCCGGGACAGCCAAATGGGCCACCCGCCACGGGTGGGTCAGCCATGCCTTAGCCAAGCGCCAGAGGCCCGAGACCGGTCCTGCGCCTCTTCGCCAGAAAGCATATTTTCTCTCCGTCACCACCGCCAAGTCATAAGCTTGCTGAGTGATTTTCCGCTGCACCTCGCGCCACTTGCGGCGAAAGGAAGCCGGATCGCTCTGAGCTGCGTCGCAATCCAAAATGTCGTAGTCGTGGTCGGTTGCGCCACGAAAGATGTTGCAGTTGAGGGATGTCCCCTCTTCCACCACCAGAACCCTGAGCCTCCGGTTGGGGCGGTCAAATGCTCGGGGATGATAGGAGGCAAAACGCATGTTGATTGCTACTCTACAAAATATCGGCGGAAACGCTCCATCGCAAAAGTTGGGCTGCAGATTTCTTGATAGCGACTCGACGCCATGATCGATTCTTTCTCAAATTTCTTTAAAATTCTCCGCAAAGAAAGGGCATCCTGATACCGCAAATGTCCATCCCCCAAAGCCTCAAGGTGAAAAGATTCCGGTGACCGATCCCAGGTGATTACCGGTTTACCAAGAGATGCAAATTCAGCCACCGCCAGCCCAAACGTTTCGCCTCGCTGGCGGGCGTGAATCATCCCGTCACAGGCATGAATGAAGGCGTTTTTTTTATCTGGATCAACCGTCGAAGGAAGAAATCGGATCCGATCCACGCCTGAGGGCAAACCGAAGGGGGCAGTACCAAGAAACAAAACCCAGAGGTCGCTCCGTCGAGAAACCGCCCGAATCACTTCTGTTTTGGCAAAGCCAATATCGAAGGAGTCGGCCCCTCCATGCCTCCCCAGAACCACTGCCTCGCGAGGGATGCCCAGCGTCTGCCGCAGGTCTTTAGCCGGCGGGGGAAGGTCCACCATGAATGGGATCCAAGGCTCGTCCCGGCCCACCATGGTATTGGCCATCCAGGAAGAAAGATAAGCGTACCGGTCCCCGTGAAAGTCCGCTTCCGGAAAGATGGCATGAACGGCCGTCTTAGTTCGGGCCGCAACCACCCCATCGAAAAAACCGTTTTTGATGGTGTAAAGCATGTCCGCCCTCTCCGCCCCTAAGATTTCCTCCGCCTCGGGCCAAGAGCCATATTCCAACACGGGGAACCTTTGACGAAACCTTTCCCCCAAAGGCCCGCCAAGGGCAGCTTTTTCTCGCGAAACTAGAATTGCTGATTCCGCCCCCAGAATCTTTTCCGCATGATGGGCATAGTCATAAAGTGCCACCTCTGTTCCCCGATAGCCCCAGTAGGCAGAGTGAAAAATGATCTTCATAACTTTTCAGACCAACGGCGGACAGGTTCAGGGCTTAGGAGGCTCAAGCAATTCCTTCCCAGCTTCAAGTCTTTCCACACTTCCACCGATAATATTCATCATCATGGATAAAATGATCGAGTCGGTAACCAGCACGAGTCAACGCCACAAAAGCTTCCGGTCGGGGATCTCGTGCCTGCAGGATCACCCTAAGGGGGCGATCCCCGTTTGCTATCCTACCCACAAGTTCGTTGATGGTGTTTTCTCGTCTCGCAGAAACTAGATCCACCTTCTTTCTGGAAATCGATTCCGAGCTGGAAAACTGCTGATAAGAGGCTGGCCTGTTTTTTTTGAGAAGTTGGGCCGCGACGGGCCTTTCCTCCAGACTGACCCCTTTCCATCCCACTTCCTCCAACCAAACCGCATGGCTTCCAATGACCCCATCGCCCGCATCCCATTCAATAAAAGTTCCTCGGATTCCCGAAATCCAACCCAGCAAAAAGCTCTTTTGTATCTCGGCTACCGGTCGAAATCCTCCGCGGGTAGCCCCATGGTCCAATCCGCGCCTTCGGGCAGCATAAAAGGCAGGGTGCTTTGCGGGCAAAAACCTGTATAACCATCGACGGAAATCCTTCTGATCGCCAAACATGCCCTCTTATGCACCAACACCATATTAAAGTCATCATATATGCCTACAGGCTGGTTTAAGAGGGAAATTAGGCCATGGCTGATTGCCTTGGCTCGGCGCCGTGTCGGATCCACCCGCAGGGGCCCCGTCCAAACCATGGTATGGACCACGCCATGGATCCAATCCCATCCCCAAGAAGGCCGCTTCCTCCTCCGCGAAAAACCGCGAAGAGCCAACACCGCCCGGCCCCTCAACCAAGCCACCCGGAACCATCCTGCGTTCGAAGCCAAGAATTTTCAGCAAGGCTGGGGTACCTTTATCGCTGAAATTCAGGGTGCTTTTGTCACGGGGCCGAGTGTCGGAGTAATCACACCGAATCGCCAGTTGTTGACCGACGTTTCGTTTGAATTTTCTGGCTGGCCCCAAAGCCACAGCGCCATGAGGAGAGTCATATTTCCCAAGCCGACTTTCCTCAAGGGAACCTGGGTCCTCCTCGCCACCACCGGAGGGGACTCCTACTACCACCACATGGTGGAGAGCGCTCCCCGAATGGAATTGTTGCGCCGCGCCGGCCTTTCGCAAAAGAAGGTGGACGGCTGGATCGTAAACGGCACAGGCCTGCCTTACCAAAAAGAGACTTGGCAGCGGCTCGGCTTGGATGCGAAAAAAATCCGGACCCTTACGGATGGTGCTTACTACCAGTGCGAACGGCTTTGGACTCCCTCACTCCCCAGCGCTCCGGGCTGCATGTGGCCGGAAACTGCTGGTTTTCTAAAAAAGCTCTTTGTATCCCCCTCAAAAAGAAAACCGCACCGTCTTTTGTATGTGCCACGGCAAGGTCTTCCTTCACGACAGCTTCTGGACGAGAAGAGGGTCTTTGAATACCTCCGCACTTTGGGTTTCGAGATTTTTTCTCCGGGTAAAATGACGGTAGCGGAACAGGCTCGGATTTTCGCGGAGGCCCGGGCCGTGGTGGGTCCCCACGGCGGTGCCATGACCAACGTGGTATTTACGAACCCGGGGGCACTGGTCATCGAGTTCTTCCATCCACGTTACGTCAACCCTTGCTATTGGCGGGTAGCTTGGGCCAACCGATGCCGTTACGCCTACCTTCTAGGAGAAGCCAACTCAGCCGACTTGCGGGCTTCCCCAGGGGACGCCACCGGCCACATTCGGCTTGGTGACGCAGCGCTCGAAGAGCTAAAGAAGGTGCTGGGCCGACAACTTGCCCAAAGCTAGGAATGATTTCGGCTTTTTTACAATTCGCCCCGCGTTTTTTATTGCGGTACATGGAGTTGGGTTCTTTACCGCCGCTTATCTCTACAGCCACCGGCCATGCCCTACGCCGCTTGCAATCCCTAAAAATCGCCTTGGTCAAACAGGAGGTCTTGGCCGCCATCCCCAATCTTCCGGGAAAACATGGAATCCAGGATTTCTTAAAATCCGCTGGAGGTCATACCGGGTGTCTTTCCTTGCTCCACGAGTTAGGCGCAGAACTGGTGGTGGTACGGGAAGACTCCTCGACGGAATGCCAAACTTGGCGCGAAAAGGTCTCCTTCGACCCAGATCCCACCTCCTTGGAAGGCCTGTACCGTCGCCAAACGCGCGAGGCAGCTTATTGGACCCCGAGCGGCCTCAAAACCCGCCACGAGCTTGCAGTTCCGGCAGAAGCTGTGGAATGGCAAAAGTTTGACTTGGTAGTCAGCTTGGATATTGCCGTCCCGGAAAAGATTGTCCGAGCCTATCCCAGCACGATCTGGGCTTACATGCTGACGGAAACCGCTATGCCGTCCTACCGTGCCTCCCGTCGTTGTCCCTTGCATAACTACGACCTCTTTCTCAACCAAAAGTGTCGACTCCACGCTGTCCGCCCATCTAACCGTTGGCATGAGATCGACTTCCCATGGGCCTTCCAAACCCCCGAGTGCTATGCATGGTGCACCCATCCAAAGGGCGCCGGGATATTTTTAGATCCCCAAACCCGGGAGACTCCCTCTCTGCGTGAGTTGAGCAATCAATCTGGCTTGTCTCTGCGGGCCCCCCGGGCACTTTCGACGCTGGATTGGATCCAGACGCTGCGTGATAGCCGCTATCTTGTCCGACTCTCAAATAGGCGCAACTGGGGTAATCTGCTCGTTGAGTCAGCCTGCATCGGACCGCTGGTGCTGGCAGACCCGGCTTTTCTGGAAAATCCTGCGCCCCTTCTTAAGGGGCTGGTTGCCCGAACGGATATAGACGTCGTGAATCTGATTCGACTTATCGAAGAGAGCCCGGAACTGCGAGAACAGCTTCAAAATCAACAAACCGCCCGCATCCGCGAATTAGCCTTTGGCCGCCCATTGCGGGAGCTTGAGGACAAGGTGAACATAATCCGAAAAAGAAGGCGCCTCACATGATCAAACCCCGTATTACTGTCAACTTCATCGACTTCCCTGCACAGAGCCAGACATTTTTTTTGAACCTGCTCAGCCCGCATTACGAGCTTGTTTTGGACGACACCCCGGATTTCTTATTCTATTCTCATATCGGCCATCGCCACCGCCTCTATAACTGCGTGAAGATTTTTCACACCCAAGAAAAGTATTTTCCCGACTGGAGGGAGTGCGATTACGCCGTGGTCTCCGTCCTCGCTGACGACCCGCGATCGGCCTACCTACCCATCTATGCCTTTGACGGCCGCATGGAAAATCTACTCCGGACCGCTCCCGTGGATCCCGAAATCGTGCGACACAGCAAACCCCACTTTTGCGCCTTGTTATGCGCTTACGCCGACCGGTCTGTCGCCCGGAGGGTGGCTTTTTTCCAGGAGCTCACGAAACACCGCAAAGTGGATTCAGCCGGCCGGGCCCTGAACAACGTCGGTTTTCGCCTCAGCATGCATGACCGGTATGGAACCAAGGTCGGGTGGCTCAAAAATTACCGGTTCACCATTGCGTTTGAAAACTTCCGTCGAGCCGGTTGGTCCACCGAAAAGCTGGTTGATCCCCTGCACGTGAACACTATTCCAATCTACTGGGGAGATCCGCGGGTGAAGGACTATTTCAACCCCGATTCCTTCATCTGTGCGGATGATTTTCGATCCGACCGCGAACTGGCGGAATACGTTATCCATGTAGACGCCACGCCCGAGCTCTATGCCCGCTACATCCGTTCGACCCCGTTCCACGGAAACCGACCCAACCGGGCCTACGACTATGGAGAACTCCTCCGCTTTTTCGAAAAGGTGTTCTCCAGCCCAATCCGGCCGGTTTCCCAGCGCCGCTGGTTCTTTCCGTTGACCAAATGGCGATTAGCGAAACGCAACAAGCTTCCGGGGGAGTGAGTTCTTCAGCTTTTCAACGCTTCTTCCACCGCCTTGACGATCTCGAGTGGTGGAATTTCATCTAGGCAAAGCGCACGGTCGTAACGGCATTCCCAGTGGCACTGAAAACAGTCCATCGGCCGCATCACCACCCGGGCTTTGCCATAGGGGAAAAATCTCCCGTAATCTCCCCCTCCCAACACCACCACAGTCGGTTTTCCCAAAGCCAGAGCCAAATGGGCCGGACCGGTATCTACTCCCAAAAAAATGTCCGCTTGAGTGATTTCTTGCGCCAATTCCTCCAGCGTGGTTTGTCCCCGCAAATCCCGCACTTCCGCTGGAAGAACCAGCCGCAAATCCTGCGGTACCTTTTCACCTTTTCCACCTACGAGCACCCATTCGGGGTTTAGTTTTTCGCTCAAGGACGTCACCACCTCTGCCCAGCGGGGATACTCCTTGATCGGATTCACCGTGCCGACCGTGAGGATGATCCGAGGATTCGATTTTTTTTGCCCGCCTCGGTGTGAGCCACCGCCCCCACCCAGTGAGATCTTGGGAGGGTCAATCTCGGGCTTCAGACCAAGATGTCTCAGAAGAAGACGATATTTTTCCAATTCATGAATATCCGGATTAGGGACAGGAACTTTTTCCCCCACGATCTTTTCGTAGCTAGAACGGTGCCTTGCCTTCACGCCACGGAACTCACCGGCAAAGCCCACTTTTCTTTTGGCCTCCATGCGTGAAGCCAACTTATAACTCAGCTTCTCCCCGTTGAAGGCAGGCAAAATCACCCAGTCAAAATGTCCAGGCATTCGTTCTAATAGTTTGTTTCGGTATCCGGCGCCTCTGTGTCCTTCGTCCCGCTGAAAGGTGTGTAAACGGTCCACCTCGCCCCAGAGCCGATAGATCGGGGCTACATCTTCCGGCACCGCCAGATGAATTTGGGCGAAAGGCATCTGCTTCCGTAGGCTGGCAAGAAAGGGCAGGAAAAGAATCTGGTCGCCGATCCGATCCGCACGAATCATCAGGATCGATGCGGGTTGTCCGGCCTGAATCTCGTCAAAGGCAAAACGCGCCTCACCCCGGATATCCATCTGGGCGACGGGAACCGTGCCTGCTTTCCGCGCATCCTCCGCTCGAGCTCCCGGCTGGAAGGCCTCCGTGGCTTTCTTCCAGAAAGTACGGAGAGTTCGAGCCACACCGATCTCCTTGTCCCGGATATGAGGGAAAAGGGTGCGAGCCAGCGGCTCGTTTCTCCCGGCCTTTTCCACCTCGTCGAGGCCTGCGATCAGCCCTCGGTGTCCATAATAGATCTCCTTAAACTCCATTTGTGCCCGATCGGTTAGCGCGTAGTGCTGGAATTTCCATCCCCTCGCCCTCGTCTCCTTCTGAAGCATGGGATGGAGCCTGCCCACGTTCTCCCGCTTCCCGCCTTCCACCTCCCTCATTAAAGCTGGCGGCTCATGACTCCCCCAACTATCCCCTTTCTGGTAACGCCAAACCCTCAACCATTCGTATCCCCGAAAATTTCCGAAAACTCCCGGTCGTGAAGAGCAGCGGTCCCAGCCAAAGAAGTAGTCACAGTCAAACCATCCAGCAGTCCGCTCTGGCCGCTTTTCAAACTCGGCCAGAATCTGCCGAACCTGATTCGACTTCCAGAATTCGTCCACGTCCAGCTGCCATAGAAGGCAGCCATCCTCCAGTTGGGGCAGAAAACAGTCGATCATGGCCTTCTTGCCTTGCCATGGCTCCGCCCCTGGCGGCCGATAAATCAAAACCTTTTCCCCTAACTCTTTTTTCAATCCGTCTAAAAACTCCTTCGTCCCATCCGTGCTTAAGCTTCTTTTTCCCGGTTCCGTCTTTTTTCCGCTTTCCGGAAGCCGGCCGCCGGCTTCCCTACACCATGCCGTGTCCTTCACGTGCTCCGCCAAGCCCTCCACCACGTGCCACCGCCAATCCACGCCCTCCAGCTGTCGAAGGAATTCCGCCTGGCCGCGGATCCATGGCTGACCGTTGTAGACGATGGTGAAAAATTCGCTTCTCAAGTTCTAGCCTTTGATTTTATTTCTGGTTCAATATCCCCATGGCTCGTTAATCTTTAGCCCTGACCCCAGATTCCGGCCACCGAACATCTTAAACTCCCGAACGCTTTAACCCTTCTCTCTAACATAAATCAACGAATACCCAGCCCGTGCCTGCAACCGGTAACCGCGGGGCTCGAGCAAACGGCTGAGGACTTTTTTTCTCAGCCTCATCCTTTCCTTCCGCACAGATCACCTGGGGCTTTGCCAAGCGCCAGTCGTTTCCCTTCAGCACTTCTGCATCCATCCCTTCGCAGTCGACACACAGAAGGTCCACAGCCTGACCTTTAGGCAGGAACTCCCGTAGAATTTTACCCAAAGTCGTTTGCCTTACTTGAGTTACCTTTCCCCCGGCCTCCGGTTTCTCCTCTGGATGAAGGATGCGGTTGTTGTTGGCCTGCGGATGATGCAAATAGCGGACCGTTCCCTCCCCTCTCCCGACGGCCGATTCCACCACAATGTCCCGGGGTCTCCGGCGTCGATGCAATCGAGCCATCCCTGCGTTGGGCTCCACCACGATCCCCCTCCAGCCATTCCGACTAAATAGCCACGTGTTGGAAAAAGTGACCGGGTGATACGCACCCACGTCCACATAAAATCCTTTCGGGGGCAACAGATGTTCGAGCAGCAGGTCCTCCCCAAATTGGCTGAAGGAAATCCGGATCTGTTTCCACTCCTGCTCCGTGGCCCCGGCTTTTCGTTTCGTGCAAAGGCTCACCAGCTAACGCCGCAGATTCAAGCGCGCGTCCCTCCGGGGAAAAGTGGTAAGAAAGGGATGATCGCGGTTTTTACGAGCGGGATCCGGCTACTCATGCTTTGACGAATTTTGTCTCAGCTTTTCGAGGATTCCGGCGACACTCTGTCCGGCCGGACTCGCCGGGCCCGGAAACCTACCCGTGCCAAGATGGCCTTGCACCGCGAGAAAGATCTCTTCCAGGCGCCGATGGATCGTGTGATTTTTCAGGCAGAGCCTTCTGCCCTCCGTAGCCATCGACTGGAAGGAGGCCGGTTTTTGGAGAAAAGTTTCGACCGTCTCCAGAAGAGACTCTGGCCGGTTGGCATCGTAAGACAAATAGTGCTCTCCCGTCTTCAGGTCGGGCAGGGCATATTCCGGTCCGGCCTCGTATTGAATCACGCAGCCACCCATCGCGAGATTTTCAAAGAAAGTGGCTGTGTAGCCCGGACAATTGGAAGGAAGGTGAAGGAGGCCCTGATATCCGTCCCGTTCTTTAATGACGCGTTCAATTGAGAGGGCGGGCTGGTAGGACTCCCTCCAGCTGAACCCCTTTCGGCCCCTTAAGGATTCGAAAAGACGGGTGCGGACACAATATTCCCCCTCTGTATGCCCGGCCGGCAGTTTGCCCGTCCAGAAAACCTGCGGCTTCTTTGCTGGGTAGGGCTGTTCAGATCGGAACGTGTGATGGTCAACGTACTGATGGATGAAAAAAGGCACGGAGCCCGCCGACCGGATCACCGGCTCGGCCGACCGGTCAAAAAACGCGGTGAATTGGCAAAAGGAGGCGGCCAGCCGCGTTTTCTCGGCGCTTCGGGGAAAAGGCGAATTCTCCACTCTCTCCGTGGAAACCCCGATCCACAAACCGCCGGAGTTCTTTGAAAAGCGCTTTGTTGGATCCCCGAGGGTGGAAAAAAGCGGTTCCAGATGGTGGTCATTCAAAAAAACAACCAGGTCACTTTGAAGAATATGATCCACCAGGGATCGGGCCGGTCGCGGTCCAACACCGAGCAAAGAACAGGAGATATTGGCTTCCTGAAAGGCGGTCTTCCAGCCCTCGCGCTGATTCCAGGAAAACCCAGGGTCCGAAGGGGCAACCAGGACAGCCCTTCTGTTCTTTTTAAAAAAAAACAATTTTCTTTAGGCTAAAGAATCGTTTCTTCCAATTTGTGCCCAGCCAGCCCCCAGTCATTCCGAGGCTCTGGAACCAGCTGTCGTCGCCGATAAAGCTCCTCGATAATTCCGATTTCCTGATCCAAGAATCCAATTTTTTCGCTTCGCAAACGGTTAAAAAGCCTGCCGGGATCTTCAGGAATCCAGCCGTGGTCGTGATCGATATGATAATGATACAGGGGGGCCGGCAAAACCACGCTGTAAACTCCATTCGCCAAGGCGGAATACATAAAAAGAGAGTCCAGATGGAATGAGTACACTTCCATTTCCGAAAAGCCACCGAGCCGGTGCCAGGTTTTTTGATCCAAAAGCTGAAAATCTCCACAGGCATTGGTATGTAAAGGGAAGTTGTTTTTGGAGTCACTTCTGAGCAGTCTTTTTAAAAAGCAACTAAGTTTGGCATAAAATATCTGTCGGTATTGTTTGGCAGGCCGAGCGCTAAACCCACGAAAATTCTTAAGGATGGCGGCACCGAGACCCAGCTGGATAGTGTTGGGCATGACGTTGATGCGAGTTGCGCTATTTAAAGCCAAATCCTCGTTAAATTCCTGTTCCAGAATATTATTTCTTATGTCCAAACGATGGGACCGGTAGATGATCTCTTTTTTAAGGGAATGATTCACAACACGGGAAAAAATACGATCGCCTAAAAGAATATCGATGTTGCTGCTAAGCACGAATTCCCCTTGAGCCCGCCGGATTCCCGCATTTTTCCCAATCATTTGAAACAGGGGTAATTTATCGGAGTAATCGTACTTTCTGTGGATTGCCTCCGGCACTTGAATCAACCTGACTTTTGTTTTCTTCGAGGAGCGGATTTCGCCCCTCAATGCCTCGACAAGGCTTGGGCGATCCGGGGGCGGGTTCCACTCCACCACAATATATTCCGTGGAAGCCCTGAATTTTTCGGATTGGCGAATAAAGTTTTTGCAGGAATAAATCAATCGTTCCAAGGGATTGCCACCATGGTTGTCGTTGCGCGAAACGCAAACGAACGAAAGGATTGGTTTTTCTTCAGGCATCGGGGGACCAAATCCGGCTCACGCCTTCCTGTGCTGATCCATGACCAATACCGAAACGAATGGTGGCGAAGCTTTTTTTCGATTGAACAGGCAAAATGCGCCAAGGATCCACCATCAGTTTGGTGTTTTTTGGCGGGAAATCTGATCCAGAAGCCAGCTTTTGGTAAGCTGGATCAGGTGTGGCGAATATCAAAACCTCGCATTGCTGCAAAATCTCCGATAACTCCTTGGTTAGTGCCACCCGGTATTGCAAAATTCCCCGCGCCGATTCCACGGCCAGAGGGTCATGACCCATCACCCGGTAACCCTGATCCGCGAGTGCGAGGCAGATGGCCACGCCGGGCGACTCTTCCACCACATGGGCATGGGGCTTGTAGGCCAAACCGAGAACCCCCACCGACGCCCCTTCCGGTATCTGGGGCCGGATTTTCTCAACCAGTCGAGAAGCCAGACGCCGGTTGTAGGCGTCATTTTCCCTTAATAAGGCTGAATCCACCCCCAAGGTTTTCCCCATGAAGTCCAACGCCACATTGTCCCGCGGAAAACAGGGCCCTCCGAAGCCTAGGCCGCCGGTTAGATATTTGCGGCCGATCCGCTTGTCCAAACCCAGCGCGTCGCTGATGACATCCACATCACCCCCGGGGAGCTTCTCGCAAAACTCCGCCAGCATATTGGCAAAGGAAATCTTCATGGTGACAAAGCTATTGACGGAGATTTTTGCCAGCTCCGCGTTTTCCAGACTCATCCGCTTCACCGGTGCCTGATTCACTGACACCTGCTTATGGACTGCCTCCAGAGCATCACCGGAGCGCTTGTCGAATTGGCCTAAAAGATAGAAATCGGGATTCAGGAAATCCCGGATAACGCTGCCCAAGGCTATGAATTCGGGGTTGTAGCAAAGACCGAAGTCCAGTCCGCACTTTTTACCGGATTCCTTTTCCAAGACCGGCAACAACCCGTGGCGGGTGGCGCCGGGAAGCACCGTGCTGGTCAGGACCACGGTGTGATAGGACTTCTTCTTTTTGAGAGCTTTGCCGATGTCCGAAAAGGCGTGCTTCGCGTATTCGATTGAAAAGGCGCCCCGATGATCACTGGGAGTGGGAACAATGACAAAAGAGATGTCCGAATCCGCCAAGGCTTCATCCGGGGAGGAGGTGGCTCGGATGTGT
>CAMDXQ010000036.1 GCA_945878585.1 Akkermansia muciniphila | reverse complement strand
CAGAAGATTCTCGAAAAACTCACAAAGCAGAATGCCTCCGTGATTTCAGTTCCTGATCCGGTCATGGAGAAACTTCTCGAGGGCCGCACCTTGGGTCCCATCCTGGCTTTAGCCAAGATTCCTTCCTCACCCGATTTACCACAACTCCTCACCCAGATCGCATCCTCCCGAGCTCGGAACAAAATCCTGGTTTTGGATGAAATGATGGATCCCGGAAATGTCGGAGCCTTGATTCGAACCGCTCACGCCATGGGAGTTTCGTGCGTGATCGCGCTGGGTGGAGCCGATCCATTTCATCCCCGTGCCGCCCGAACTTCGATGGGAAGTGTTTTTCGTGTTCCTATTATTCGTTTGCCGAATATTGATCCCCTTCTTCCTCTCCTCCGGAAAAACCACATATTCACTGTTGGAGCCACGGGCGACGCCCCGACTCCTCTGCCCAAGGCATCGATCCCCAGCCAAGCTGTCGCCCTTTTTGTCGGAAACGAGGGCAAAGGCCTTTCCCCAACTGTCCGCGCATCTCTCGACCTACTCGTTGCGATTCCAATGAGCGACACCATCGACTCCTTTTCCATCAACGCCGCGACCGCCGTTGTCCTCTACGCCATCTCCTACCCACCTAATCTACCTTCGGAGCCTGAGGTCGAGTGATTTTAAATAACGAAGGTCTACTTATGCTGAGCAGCTTGTTCCGCTTTCGAAATTTTCCCGACCAAAATCTCAGCACATCGTTTCCCCGCACCTAAATGCCCCTGAAAACAGTCTAAAGCGCGACGCCCCAGCGCATCCCGCTCCGCATGGTTCCTCAGCAACCGATCCACCTCCTCCTCCAATTCGGCGGCTGATCCCGTGACTCGAATTCCGTTCGCCTCCTCAAACTCCCTTCGCAAAGGCATAAAGTTTTCCATGTGAGGACCCGCCACAATCGGCCGTCCATGACGCGCCGCTTCGAGAAAGTTTTGCCCCCCTGTTCCAGTCACTGTTTTCCCAATAAAAACCACATCGGCCGTAGGATAGAGATCCCGCAATTCCCCCGTCGTGTCTACCAGAAGTATTTCCGGATCCGTCTTCCCTTCCCGACTCAATTCCGAACGTTTGACCACCCGTAAACCCGTCCCCGCCAACTCCACCAAGATCGAAGCCGTTCGTTCCACATGCCTCGGCACCAACATCAGTCGTAATTGCGGATGTTTCTTGATTAGCCTCTTCACCATCTCCGCCAGAATCTTCTCCTCCCCGGGATGGGTGCTACCACCCAACAAAATGACCTGCCCATTTTCCCATCCTGCCGCTTTTCTCAACTCACCGCCTTTTCCAGGATGATCCGCCGCCAAAGCCGCAACGTCATACTTCATGCTTCCCATCAGATGAAGTCGCTCCTCCGGAAATCCTGCGATCGCAAACCGACGCATGTCTTCAGGACTTTGAACCCCAATCCAGGCAAACAGCTGAAGGACCGGCCGAACAAAAGTCCTCGCCAGACGAAACAACCTGCGATTTCTTCGCGACAACCTAGAATTCACAAGAAAAACCTCCACCCCCATCTTCCGTGCCCGCCACAACATGTTTGGCCATATCTCGTTCTCCACCAGAATCAGCACGGAAGGCCGAATTCTACGAAAAGCTCTCAGCATCGAGTAATAAAAATCGGTCGGCAC
Source organism: Akkermansia muciniphila (assembly GCA_945878585.1). Lineage (GTDB taxonomy): Bacteria > Verrucomicrobiota > Verrucomicrobiia > Methylacidiphilales > Verrucolacustridaceae > Verrucolacustris. The sequence goes on along the minus strand of CAMDXQ010000036.1, from coordinate 12,394 downwards.
ATAAACCAAGCGGGTTTTTTCATCCAACAAGTGTTCCCCCACCCTGCGACCTGTCGGTGTTCCCGTCGTCAGCAGGATTCGTAAATCAGGACGCAGGACACGCAACTCCCGCACAAGAACCCTCGCCAGCAACATTTCCCCCACGCTCACTGCATGAATCCACACCGGTCGGCGTGGATCCTTTAGCCATTCCTTCATCTCCTTCGGATAGTGCCCCAACCGCTCCCCCAACCGCTCCCAAAACGGCTGCCTCCTCCAAATTAGATACGTGAAATAGGGCCAGCTCAAAGCAAAGCCAAACGTGAAGAGAATATTGTAGCCCACTTTCAAGCAAACCTCGGGAATCGCACTCATGCTCGGGGATGTGCCTTTCCGTACGCTCCACGAAGCCGCTCTGTCGTCACTCGCGTGTAAATTTCCGTGCTCGTCAATCGAGCGTGGCCCAACAGCTCCTGTACCGCGCGAAGATCCGCCCCACGAGACAGAAGATGGGTAGCAAAACTGTGTCGTAGCTTATGAGGGGTCAACGAGGGATCCAATTCTGCCTCCGCCAAATACTCCTTTAAATTTCTTTGGAAAACCCGCGCACAAAGCCGCTCTCCACGCGGGCCCAAAAAAGCCGGACCTGCCTCCCTTCTCCATCCCGCCGGCAATTTTTCCAAGTATTTTGCCATTCCTTCCCGAACCGCTTCCCCCAGCACCACCAACCGCTCCTTTCCACCCTTGCCCCTCACTTTCAATGTCCGCTTGCCTTCTTCATGAAACGCCCGCCAGGAAAGACTCAACGCCTCCCCCAATCGCAATCCGGTCCCATACAAAAGCTCGAGAAGAGCCGCATCTCGCCACCTTGCCCAAGCAGGCTCTTTTCGTCCCGCCACCTTCCTCGGTTTTTTTTCTAGCAAACGGCAGGGAGCAGACAAAAGATTCGCCATCTGCTCCTCACTCAAAAAACGCGGAAGGCTCTTCCTCGGACGAGGCAAACGTAAGCCGGAGGCAGGATTATCCACCCTCTCCCCCCGCGACTGCATCCACTGAAAAAAGGTCCTCAAAGCGGAAAATCTTAGACGGACGGAAGCCGGCCCATGACGTCCTTGTCCCGCCAAGCCGTGAAGATAGGTCCGACAATCCGCCTCCCTGACTTCTTCCCATTCCCCATTCCTCTTTTTTTGAAACTCTCCCAATACTTGCCCGTAATTCCGCACGGTGTGGGAAGAGAGACCCCGTTCCTCCGCCAAATGCCGGAGAAATGCGGCCGTCTTTGGATCGGCCACTTCGCTCGATTTCGTTTTCAGGCGGCCGCGCTGGCCCGGGCTTTCGCCGTTTTGGCGCTCTTGGGCTTGCGCGGTTCCCGCGGGGGAAAGTCAAAAGAGACCTTTCCGTCTTTCCACATGAGGAAGGCTGAAAACGGCCGTCGCGTCTTGTTGGAAATAAATTTTTCCAAAAGAGCCGTTTTTCCGTTGTTCAACAAATCCTGCACCTCGGAAACAGTGATATCCCGATTCAGAATCTTTTTTGAAACCTTGAACGTACAGGTGGAAGGCTTGGCTACGCTGTTCTCACAGACATACCGTAGTTGGCTCATAAACATCTTCCCCCCGCAGGCTGGACACTGACCCAGCGACTCCTGCCCCGTGAAATCCAACGTCCCCTCTTCCTCACCAACAACCAACTCGATCTTCCGCCCCTCCCCCAGTTTCAACCCCGCGGAAAAAGGGCGTCCGAGCCGACTACGGAATCCATCCACCAGTCCCATCGTTCCCTTCTCCAATAACTCCAGAAATTCATGAGCCTCGATCCGTCGACCCGCCAACACTTTCCGCACCGCGTACTGTTGATCCAATGTGCGATACTCCCGCAACGTCTCCTCAAATTCTTGCCCCGATTGCGGATCCTTAAAATCCAACTTCCGCAACACGTGGTCTTTGTCCTCGAAAGCCCGGGCCTTTTCAACGATCTCCCGCGCCACCTTCTGGATCTCTCGCATGAAATCCTCCCGCTTCATCCGCCCATGCTCAATCTCCTTCAATTTGTGCTCCCACTCCCCCGTCATTTCTGGAGATTGCAAAATCTCGATCCCCAACGCATCCAAGGTTTCGAACAAACCGAACGCCTTCGCTGTCGGCATCAACTCACGCCCCATCCGCCGAACATACTCCTCGGAAATCAGCGTCTCGATCGTGGCAGCCCGCGTTGCCGGGGTTCCCAGCCCGCGCTCCCCCATCGCATCCCTCAAGGCGTCGTCTTCGATCAATTTTCCCGCCCCTTCCATCGCACTCAACAAAGTCGCTTCCGTCAAACGTGCTGGTGGCTTGGTCTGCAATCCCTCCGCCAAGATTGCCACCGTCTTTACCTTCTCCCCCTCTACCACAGGAACCAAAAGTTTTCCCTCCTCCCCGCCCCCTTCCTCCACAGCTTCTTTCCCATAGACCGCCAACCAACCCGCCTCTTTCAAAATTTTTCCATCTGTCCGAAAAGCATGTTCTCCAACTCGAGTAATCCGGTTCGTGACCTCGTAAATCGCCTCAGGATAAAACACTGCTATGAATCGCCGGACAATTGCCGCATATACCTTCATCTCAATCTCATCCAGCTTTTCAGGAATCTGCATGGTCGGAATAATCGCAAAGTGGTCGCTTACCTTGGCACTGTTAAAGACCCGCTTCGTTGGCTTCAACCAACCATTCTTCAACACTGTTTTCGAAAATTCGCCGTACTCGGATCCTGCAAAGTTCTCCAACGTTGTTTTTGCCACTTCCAGATAATCCTCCGGCAAATACCGGGAATCGGTTCGGGGATAGGTGATCGCCTTGTGCTTCTCGTACAAGGCTTGTGCAATTTGCAGCGTCCGTCGTGCCGACAAACCGAACCGGCTGTTCCCCTCGCGTTGCAGACTGGTCAGATCGTAAAGCAGGGGCGACAACTGCCTCGCCGGCTTTTTCTCATCATGGACCTCCCCCGTCTTTCCCCGGCACTCCGCCACAATCTCCTCTGCCCGATCCTTGCTCCATAACCGCTCCGGCCTCTGCTCCGCCCCTCTCTCAGCTACCTTCTGGTCCGCTAACTTTTCATCAAACCATTTGCCCTCATACTCTCCGGCCTTCGCTCCAAACGTCGCATGTACTTCCCAAAAATCTTTCGGAACAAAGGCTCGGATCTGCTGTTCCCGCTCCACCAGAATGCTCAACGTTGGTGTCTGCACTCTCCCTGCAGTCGTCAGGAAAAATCCTCCGCCCTTGGAGTTTAATGCCGTTAAAGCCCTCGTCGTGTTGATCCCGACCAACCAATCGCTTTCTGAGCGCGACTTCGCCGCAGCCAGCAACGGCTCCAACTCCTCCTCTTTACGCAGTCGGGTAAATCCTTCTCGAATCGAAGCCGGCGTCATCGATTGCAGCCACAACCTTTGTACTTTTTTCTTACATTCTGCTGCTTCCATGATGTAGCGGAAAATCAGTTCGCCCTCCCGGCCGGCGTCACATGCATTGATCACCCCCGTCACATCCTTCCGCTTCAGAAGTTTTTTCAAAACTTCGAACCTTGGCGCCGTTCGCTCAATCACCTTCAACTTAAATTCTTCGGGCAACAAGGGCAGACTCTCAAAACTCCACTTTCCCTTTCCTTTTCCGTACTCAGTCGGCTTACACAATTCGATTAAGTGCCCGATCGCTGAACTCAAAACAAAATCCTCCGACTCCCAATACTCCCCCTCCTTCTTAAAACCAGTCAGCACCCGGGCCAAATCATTGGCCACACTCGGTTTCTCCGCGATGATCAGTTTTTTTGCCATAGGTTAATCTATGCGGGTGAAGTACTTGCCGGGCATTTGTCGCACCCGATGTTTCAGCTCAAGTTTTAAAAGGGTGGCCGACACCACCGGGGATGGCAACCCACATTTTCGTGTCAGAACGTCCAGATGGACCTCCTCCCGCCCCAAACCCTCCAACACCTTCCTCTCCTCTGGCCCAAGATTCCCCTCCGGCGCTACCGGCACGGGCATCTCCCCCCGCGGAATTAAAAATTCAAACTCGGCCAGGATATCCTCCACCGACTCCACCAAACGAGCTCCATCCTTTAGCAACTGGTGGCACCCACCGGATTGAGCCTGATCCACCCGCCCCGGAACCGCAAACACCTGCCTTCCCTGTTCCAACGCCTGCTTGGCCGTAATCATCGCCCCGCTCGCTCGGGCGGCTTCGATAACCAGGATCCCCTTGCTCAATCCGCTCACAATTCGGTTTCGCATCGGAAAGGTTTGCCGATCCGGCGCTGTTCCCAAACAAAACTCACTCACCACACAACCTGCCGCCTCTTCCATCTTCTCCGCCAGTGAAAGATTCTCAGGCGGATACATCTGGTCCATCGAACAGCCCAACACACCTGCCGTCCTCCCCTTGGCCGCCAACGCCCCTTGATGCGCCGCAGTGTCGATCCCGCGAGCCAAACCGCTCACCACCCCCACCCCTGCATACGCCAGCTGATAACCCAACTTTTTCGCCAACTCGATTCCATACCCTGTCGCCTCGCGCGTCCCGACGATGCCCACGCATGCCCCTCGAACCGCATCCAAATTCCCTCGATAATAAAGGACCATCGGCGGATCATGAATTTCGCGCAAAAGCGATGGATACAAAGGATCCTCGCAATCCACTACCTTCAGTTTAAATTGGGCGATCTTTTTTAACTCAGCCGCCAGATCGAAGCTCTTTTCCCAGCCACGGATCGATTCCGCCACCGCCTGCCCCACTCCCTCCACCCCCGACATTTTTGCTGTGGGCAACCCGAACAAACCCTCCACCCCGCCGAATACCTCCCGCAACTTTCTCACCCTTACCGGCCCCACCAAACGAAGGGCGTTGAGGATCAGATAGGCCTCCGTCCGCGTCATCCCTTCGGGAGTTTTCCCTCCCTCACTTCCTCCAAGGCGAGCTGAATTTTCTTTTCCGTGACTCCCGTGACCAAATCCGCCTTCCCAATCTTTTTCAAAAGCACCCATCGGATTCCCTGCGTCGTCGCCTTCTTATCCCGAGCCATCACGGGGGATAGGCGATCCCAACGCAATTCAGGGTGCGTCACTGGCAATCCATGTGCGCGGATCGCTGCCTTTAGTTTTTCTGCCGCCTTTTTCTTAAATCTCCGCGCCTTCACTGAAAGATGCGCCGCCACCACCATCCCGATCGCGACCGCTTCCCCGTGCCGTAACCCCTCATATCCCACAATTCCCTCCAGACCGTGCGCCACGGTATGTCCGAAATTCAGCAACGCCCGTTTCCCCTTGAGATCTCTCTCATCTTCCCCAGCCAACTTGGCCTTAATCTCCACACACCGCTTCACCACCTTCTTCATCGAGCGAGGCGGGCCTTTGGCGAGCGAACCAAAAAGTTTCGAATCCGCAATCGCACCATATTTGAGAACCTCTGCCATTCCCGCCCGCTTCTCCGCCAACGGCAAGGAGTCGAGCCAACGTAAATCCGCCAAGACCGCCTTCGGCGGATGGAAAGCGCCCACCAAATTTTTGCCCTCGGGAAGATCGATCCCTGTTTTTCCTCCCACACTGCTGTCCACCATCGACACCACCGTCGTTGGAATCTGAATCACCGGCAAACCGCGCAAATAAGTCGCGGCCACAAATCCCGCCAAATCACCCGTTACTCCGCCTCCCACCGCCACAATCCATCCATCCCGGGTCAGACCCGCACCCGCAAGCTGACGCACCACGCGACCATACTCCTCGACCGATTTCGATCGCTCCCCCGCAGGAATTCTCACCCGAACCACACGCGAAGCCCGCTTTTCCAGCCAGGCAAAAATCGCCAAAGTCAGAGGAAGAGCCGCAATTCCCTCATCCACCAACATCGCCACAGGAACCTTGGCCGGAAGATGAGACTGTAGCCCTTGGGGCAATATCTTCTCCCCGACATAGACCGAGTAGTCCCCTGCCGACGACTTCACCCGAACCCTCTGGGCATTCATAAAACCCTTTTTATGCCAACTCCACGGCGGGACAAGTCGCCCATTTAGCCTTTTTCTGCCCACTTTTCCTTCTCCTCATACAGGATTAAACTACCAATTCCTCAATTGGGTTCGCTAATTCGCACCTATATTTGGCCTCGGATACATAGGGGGTCAGAGGTTATAATCAAAAATCCGCCCTATAAATCCCTAATAATCAGTGACTTACATGGGGTCAGAGGTCCTTTAAACTGCTGGTGATCAATGCTTTGCATGGGAACTTTTAAAATATGGGGTCAGAGGTCAAAATCCAAATCCCTGCCCTTTGCCCAGAAGCAAGATTCGGTTAAAGTGGCCATGCTTTGAAAAAGACCCCGACCCAGTCCCACACGCTTCAAGACACTCAGGCCTCCCCAGATTTCCGCAACCTGCGGATCGATAAAGTGGGCGTCAAAGGACTCCGCTATCCGATCGTCGTTCGCGACCGCGCCCACGCGACCCAAAACACCGTCGCTACGGTAACCCTCGCCGTCGATCTCCCCCACCAGTTCAAGGGCACCCACATGAGCCGTTTTATCGAGGTCCTCCATGAACACGGTGGCCTCATTCATGTGGAAAGCATTCCCGCCATCCTCCGCGCTCTCCAAGATCGTCTCCAGGCCGACTCGGCCCACCTCGAACTCGATTTTCCCTACTTCATCGAAAAAAAAGCTCCGATCACTGCTGCTCAAGGCCTCGTCGATTACCAAACCCACTTCGATGCAACTCTTCACGGCAAAGATCTTCGCTTCAAAGTCGCTGTCACAGTTCCCGTCACCACGCTCTGCCCCTGCAGCAAGGCCATCAGCGAACGGGGCGCCCATAATCAACGCGGCCTCGTCCGGCTCGAAGTCACCTTTGGAAAAACGGTCTGGATCGAAGACCTGGTCGCCTTGGTCGAATCCTGTGCCAGCTCGGAAATCTTTTCCCTCCTGAAACGACCGGACGAAAAGCACGTCACCGAACACGCCTACGATAATCCCGTCTTTGTCGAAGACCTCGTCCGCGCCGTATCGGTAAAATGCGAAGCTCATCCCGACATCAACTGGTACCGCGTCCAAGCCGAGAATTTCGAGAGCATCCACAATCACAGCGCCTTCGCCATGATCGAACGCGGCTAACACTGTCGCGTCATAACCCCTTTTTCACTTCGGCAGAAACCATCTTCCCCTTAGGATTCATTTCATGTCCCCTGTCCTCATTCTTGCCATTTTAGTCGGTCTCGCCGGCCAGATCGTCGACGGCACCCTCGGCATGGCGTACGGAGTCACCTGCTCGACCTTCCTCCTCGCCCTCGGCATTGCCCCAGCGATGATCAGCTACAGCGTCAAAGTTTCGGAAATCTTCACGACCGGCGTCAGCGGCATCAGCCATATCTTTCATGAAAACGTCAATCGAACTCTCTGCCTCGAGCTCGCGATCCCGGGTGTGATCGGAGGGGTCACCGGTGCCTATCTCCTCTCCAATTTCGACGGAGCAAAATTTAAACCCTGGATCAGCGCCTACCTGATCCTGATGGGCGGCTATATCTTTTGGCGCTCGAACCACAAGCCGCTCGCCGTAGACACCAAAGCCACCCACGCCATTCCCCTCGCCCTGACCGGAGGATTCCTCGACGCCGTCGGAGGAGGCGGGTGGGGCCCCGTGGTAGCCTCCACCCTCTTGGCAAAAGGCCATCCCCCCCGCTACGTCATCGGCTCAGTGAATATGGCCGAATTTTTCGTCACTCTCACGCAGGCCCTGACTTTCTTCTTTTTTCTTAAACTGGAAAATCTTCCCATCATAGCCGGACTGATCCTGGGAGGCATGATCGCCGCTCCTTTCGCCGCAAAGCTCTGCAAGATCCTGCCCGCAAAAACCATGATGCGCCTGGTCGGAGTCCTCCTCATCCTCGTCAGTACCCGCACCCTTCTCCTCGCTTTGAAACTAATCTGACCCCCCACCCAGCCTCCTTCCCATGCTCACCCTTTCCCAACTCAGCAAATCATTCGCAGGACGCACGCTCTTCAGCGATGTCTCCCTCCAGATCAACCGCGAAGATCGAATCGGCCTCGTCGGCCCCAACGGAGCCGGAAAATCCACCCTCTTCTCCCTGATCCTCGGCGAGGCCAGCCCGGACGAAGGCCGCGTCACCCTCGAAAAGAATGTCACGATGGGCTTTCTGCCCCAGGAATCGGCCCCTGCGGGCGACGAGACTATCCTCGAACTCGCATGTGCCACTTCCTCGGAAATGTCCCGCGTCCAACAAGCCATCAAACGACACGAAGCCGCCGGGACTCTCGAAGATCCCGAATATCACGAAGCCCTCGACACCTTCACCGAACTCGGGGGCTGGCAGCTCGAACCCCGCGCCAAACAGATCCTTAGCGGCCTCGCCTTTCGGGATTCCGATTTCCACCGCAAAGCCAAAGCCCTCAGCGGTGGCTGGATCATGCGAGCCCACCTCGCCCGCCTCCTGGTGCAAGAACCCGACCTGCTTCTTCTCGACGAGCCGACCAACCACCTCGACCTCGAATCCCTCGTCTGGTTTCAGGAATATCTACGAACTTATCCCGGCGCCATTCTGATGATCTCCCACGATCGCGAGTTCCTCAATGAACTCGTCGACTCCATCGTCGAAATTTCCCAATCGAAACTTCACCGCTATCGCGGCAACTACGACAAATATGTCATCGAAAAAGCCGCCCGCGAAGAACAGCACCTCTCCGCCTACAAAAACCAGCAAAAAGAGATCGCGTCTCTCCAGCAGTTCGCCGACCGTTTCCGCGCCAAAGCGAGTAAAGCCTCCCAAGCCCAAAGCAAACTCAAGCAGATCGACCGCATGGATAAGATCGAAGCCCCCGTTTCCGCTGCCCGATCGATCAAATTCAGCTTTCCCCAACCCGTTCGAAGCGGCCTGCGAGTCATCACCCTGAAAGACGTTGGGCACACTTACAAAAACATCGATGGTTCTGGCGATCTCACCGTGTATCGGGGACTTAATTTCGAAGCCGAACGAGGCCAACGCACGGTTCTCGTCGGTCCCAACGGAGCCGGCAAATCCACGCTTCTCAAACTTCTGGGCGGAGCTCTCCCCATTCAAAGTGGCGAACGACTCCTCGGTCATAATGTCCGGGTCGGGTACTTCTCCCAGCACCGGGGTGATACCCTCGACATGAAGCATCAGGTTCTTGAATCGGTCCTCCACTCCCCCAACCCTGTCAGCGAGCAGACCGCCCGAACCGTTCTGGGTTCCTTTCTTTTTCGCGGAGACGATGTCTTCAAAACGGTGGGAGTCCTCAGCGGAGGGGAAAAATCCCGCCTCGCCCTCGTCAAACTCCTCCTCGATCCGCCCAACCTTCTCCTGATGGATGAGCCCACAACCCATCTGGATATCGGCTCGATCGACGCCCTGATTGCAGCCCTCCACCAGTACGAAGGAACGCTCATTTTTATCAGTCACGATGTTCACTTCATCCGTGCCATGGCCACCACCGTTCTTCACATCAGCGCAGGCCACCTCACCCCTTACGCCGGCGACTATCAGTACTACCTCGAGAAATCAAAGGCCACCTCCGCCCGCGCCGCCCTGACTGCCGGGGAACAGCTTACCAACTCCCAACCCGTCACCCCCGAAACCACCCCTGCCTCCGGCTCTTCAGAAAAAAGCCCCACCCCACGCAAAACCAAGGAGCAAAAACGCGCCGAGGCCGAAGCTCGCCAGGTCAAAAGTCGTCTCAAAAAAGAGCACGAGACAAAAGTTGCTGAATTGGAAAAACGGATCCTTGCTCTCGAAACCCGACTCTCCGAAATCACCGCCGAACTCGAAAAACCGGAAACCTATCAGGCGAATGGAGCCGCCGTCACACTCAGCCAAGAATCCGTCACGGTCAGTGCCACTCTCGAACAACTGATCGCCGAAGGACTTCTCCTTTCGTCCCAAACCGAGAAAAGCTGAGTCATGGCCTAGCAAAGGGGCCGATCAGGCTCGCCCCGTTCAGAATCAAGGCAAAGAACAAAGCCCCCTAGAACGAAACAAGGCCGAGATTTTTTCTGCCTGCGTCTTGTGTCTTTTTTACGACACGGCCAACAGCGCAAAGTGCCTTCCGGTCTGCCCTTTCTCTGCTCGGTAAGAATAAAATCGCCCCAAATCAGCCGCCGTACAAAGCCCACTATCCACCACCTTCCCCACTTTTTCTCCTCTCAGCTGGCGAACTATCTCCGACGCAAAATCGACATCATAATAAGGCGGACGAATGCAAGGCCCCAAAAAAGCCAGCATCTCTTTGGGATCGGATCCAAACTCTTCTCTCATCCTGCGAATCGTTGCACACACCACTCCCGCCTCCGTCCCTTTTCTTCCACTGTGCACCAATCCGATCGCACCCGTCTTTCCACAGTGAATCCAAACCGGCCCGCAATCTGCCACCCGAATCACGAGGGATAAATTCTTTTCCCGGGCAATCAGCGCATCCACTGCGGGCATCACCTTCCCTTTGCTGTCCCGATTTACAACTGCCACCCCCGCCCCATGAGTCTGCTCTCCCATTCCATAATCCTTGGGCAATCCCGCCTCTTGTAGAATTTGCGGAACATCCGCCGATATCAACGGAGGAACCGAGCGAAGGGTAAACCCATGAAGCAATCCCCGCGCCTCCAACTCCGGAAAGCGTAGAAAAGTCACTGCCCAGGCTGAAGGCCCACAGCGGTCGAGGCCTGCATGTTCAGTTTTGGCTTGGGGGTCAGACCTGCTTCCGCAGGAAGCGGCGGAGGATTTTTTGGACCAAAGGGTGTCGCTGTCGCCCTTTCGAGCGAAGCCACCGCCACATTGTAGTCGAATCTTCCCTGCAACTCGTTGAACTGAGCCTGCGTAAGATTCGACTGAGCGTTGATGATATCTAACTGGATCCCAGCACCCACATTGAAACGTGCCTCCGCCAACCGGAGACTTTCCCGCGACTGCTCCACATTCCTCTGCTGCGAAGTTACAAGCTCCTGCGCCTCCTCCATCTTGACCACAGCGTTTCGCACATCACTTTCGACCAAGCGCCGCTTCTCCTCATAGGCCACCTCAGCCTTCCGAATCTGCGCCTTCAACTGCATGAAGCGCCCGGTGCTCAACATTCCGTCAAACAAAGTCCACGTCCCGTTGATCGAGGCAACAGGCCCTTGAAAGCTGTCCGTAAAAGATGAACTTCCCGGATTTTGAATCACGTCATATCCTCCCGATCCAACGACTTTCGGAATAAACGCCTCCTTTTTGGCCGCTTCAAAAAGTTTGCTCTGAATTTCGATTTCTTTTTTCACTGCCCGCAAATCATTTCGGTTGAAAACCGCATTCCGCAAAGAGGCCGAGAGATCAATTTTGACGGGCTGATAGGGCAAATCCCCCTCAACGTACACTGGCGGGGTCCAATCCTCAGCTGATTCGATCGGATAATCCAAAGCCATAATCTGTGCCAACTGAACCTCGGCCACCCGCTTATTGTTCCGAGCCCGGATCAGCTGTGGCATATTGTTTGCCAACTCCACGTCCGCGGTTAAGACGTTGAACTTCGTAACCGTCCCGGCCTTGAAACGTTTCTGCTGCGAAGTGAGTTGCTCTTTCTTCAAATTCACCGCTTCCGTCTGTACGTCGATCAGGGCTCGGTTTACCAGAACGGCATACACATTCTTGCGAACCTCCAAAATCACCCGGTCAATCGTGTCCCTAAGAAGAAGCATCGACTGGCTTTCCGACATTCGTGCGGCCCGGGTGCGTGACAAAGCTGCTCCTCCGTCAAACAAGAGCTGGGTTACCCGCACCCCCGCATTCCAGTTCATCTCATCGGCGGAAACAAATCCTGCGTTCACCAGCAACCCGTTCAACTCTTTCGACTGATATTCGTAATTCCCCTGAGCCGTCACTTTCGGAAGCAGAGCACTCCGCACCTCGACCGAGACACCCTCTTTTCTTTTCACCTCCTCCTGAGCCTGGCGAATCTCCGTGTTCTGCTCCAATGCCAGCGCCACGCACTGGGCTAAATCCAGCCTCTTACTTGAAAATTCGGGAACCGCCGACTTACTCGCCAACGGCAGGGTGACATCCGCCGCCTCTTTTTTCTCCTCCGCCCGGACGCCCAACACCCCCAAGCCGAAAAAACAAAGGATCCTAATCGCGCGGTAATTCACGGCAGTAATTCTCCATTACCCGATAAATCCGAACCCAAGCATCCTGATCCCCCGAGTCGAGTTGACTCAAAATGACGCTCAAATGATGCCTCAACTCCCCCTGCAACCGCCCCATCAACTCTTTTCCCTTCGTTGTAATTTCCACCAACTTCTGCCGCCGATCCCCCTTCTGGGCTTGGCGCTTCACTAAGCCTACCGCCTCCAAGCGATCCACCAATCCAGTTGTAGCAGAGGTCGCATGCCCCATCCTTTTAGCCAA
>CAMDXQ010000035.1 GCA_945878585.1 Akkermansia muciniphila | reverse complement strand
GGCTTGGCGATGGCAAAGAGCGAGCTTCCCTCTGTGGTGATTTTGGATCTGATGATGCCGGAGATGAGTGGGACGGAAGTTTGCCGGGCGCTACGAAGGAATCCGGCGACGTCGAGAATTCCGATTTTGATGCTGACGGCAAAATCCTCGGAAAGTGACAAGGTGACTGGGTTTGAGGTGGGGGCGGATGATTATGTGACCAAACCGTTTAGTCCGCGGGAGTTGCTTCTGCGGGTGCGGGCGGTGGCTCGGCGTCAACCGGATCAAGGAACTCCGAAGTCGGCTCCGGTTCGTGCGGGGGGGATTCAGCTCGATCGCAGCACGATGACGGTGACGGTCGGAAGCAAAAAACTGGCTCTTACTTCCACAGAATTTCGTTTGTTGGATCTTTTGATCCGCCGGGCGGGGACGATTCAGTCGAGGGATGCACTTTTGAGCGAGGTTTGGGGATATCAGGCGAATTTGGACACGCGAACAGTGGATACCCATGTTCGGCGCTTGCGAGACAAGCTGGGGAAGGCGGGAGCGGTGATTCAGACCATACGGGGCAGCGGGTATCGTCTGGGGTCCGCAGCTGCGTAAACAGTTTTGCCCGGAGGGCGGGGTCGGGGCAGGGTAGGGGGATGGATGGACTCGCTGTTTTCTTGGTGGGGGGAATTCTTCTGCTGGTCGGACTATGGGCTTGGGCTGAGTTAGTTCGGCCTTTGCGTCAGTTGCAGCGGTTGATCCTAGATTTGGCAGAGGGGCGGAGGCCAAGTGGGTTTGTGGCTCGTGGGGGGTGGGGTTTGAAGGAATCCATTGGGCAGTTGGAGCGACTTGCTGAAAAGTTGGAGGGAATCACTTCGCGGGAGAAGATAGAGAGACTCAATTTGCAGGCGATTTTGGGAAGCTTAACGGAAGGGGTTTTGGTTGGAAACCTTGAGGGAAGGATTGTTTTGGCGAATGAGGAGCTTCTGCGGATGTTTTCTTTGGAGGAAATTCCCTTGGGCAGGACGATGATGGAGGCGATCCGATTGGTGGAAGTGGATCGGGCGGTAGAGGAAATTAACCAGGGGGGAGGAACGCGGAGCTTGGAATTGCAGGTGGCTGGAGGAGAAGGGGGGCAGGGGCAAACCTTTGCGGTGAACTTGGCGCCGATTGTGGAGGGGAACCGGGAGAGATCCGGAGTCGTGGTGGTATTCCATGATCTTTCGAAAATTCGGCGTTTGGAGATGGTTCGACAGGAGTTTGTCACGAATCTATCGCACGAATTACGGACCCCGCTTTCGATTTTGGCGGGATATTTGGAGACGCTGGAGGATCCTAAGATGTTGAAAGGGGAGGAGGGAAAAAAGATTTGGGCCGTTTTGCAGAGAAATTGCGAGCGGTTGACCTTGCTTGTGGGAGATCTGCTGGAGTTGTCGCGAATTGAGTCTGGGCGGTTGGAATTAAAATTGGTGTCCCGAGCCCCACGAGGGATTTTAGAGGAGGTGCAGGAAGATTGGCGTCGGGCTTTCGACGCGAAGAAGGTGAAGCTCCGGTTGGATTGTCCTTCTGGGTTGCGTGCCGTCCGCGCTGATCCTCTACGGTTGGGCCAAATCTTTTCCAATTTGATGGAAAATGCTTTGCGCTTTGCCCCGGTTGGAAGCGAGGTGGTCTTAGCGACACGGGTGGGGGATTCGGATCTGGAGATTGAGTTTAGCGTTCGGGATGAGGGAGAGGGGATTCCTGCGGATAAGATCGATCGTATTTTTGAGAGATTTTTTCGTGTCGATGGGGGGCGGGTAAGGGAAAAGGGGGGGACAGGGCTTGGTCTTTCGATTGTGAAGCATCTGGTCCAATTACATGGGGGCAGGGTTTGGGCAAAAAGCGGGCTTGGCAAGGGAACCGAAATTATCCTGACACTTCCAACTTCAAATTCATAAGTCTTTCACTTTCATGATTTTAAGAATTTAAAAAATGCCATCAAATTGTCGCAATCCCTTGCTTGGCTTGTTGTTTGATTATCCTTAGGTCAGAAGGATGAATAACAACCCTTTGCTCCTCATTGGGGCAATTCTGGGGCTGTTTGCGTCCATACCCGGTCACCTCCGGGCTGAGCAAGTGGTCAAAATTGATGGATCAAGCACGGTTTATCCGATCACGGAAGCTGTTGTGGAGGAGTTTCAAAAAGCAACTGGAACGAAGGTTACAGTTGGCATATCGGGAACTGGCGGGGGCTTTAAAAAATTCTCCCGTGGGGAAATCGATGTTCAGAACGCCAGTCGCCCCATCATGGAGGAAGAAGTCAAAGCAGCCAAAGAGGGTGGGGTGGAGTATCTCGAGCTACCCATTGCCTATGACGCCCTGACTGTGGTGGTAAATTCAAAGAACGATTGGCTGGACACGATTAAAGTCTCCGATCTGAAAAAAATTTGGCAGCCGGAAGCCCAAGGGAAGATCACCAAGTGGAACCAGGTTCGTCCAGATTGGCCGGATAAAGAAATCAAGTTGTATGGGGCGGGCTCGGACTCAGGCACATTTGACTACTTTACCGAAGCCATCAATGGGAAGAGCAAGGCAAGCCGAGGGGATTATACGGCCAGTGAAGATGATAACGTTCTGGTACAAGGAGTGGAAGGGGACCGGTATGCGATCGGATATATGGGTTACTCCTACTACTCGGCACATCAAAAGCGTCTGAAAGCCTTGGGAATCGAGTGGGACGCGAAGGGCAAGCCTGCGGTGAAGCCTTCGGAAGAGACGGTATTGGCCGGAACTTATAATCCCTTGGCTCGGCCGCTTTTCATCTATGTGAATTTAAAGTCGCTCCAGAAACCCGAAGTTAAAAAATTCATCGAATTCTATCTGAAGAATGTGGATCGTCTGGCCAAGGAGGTGAAATACATTCCCTTGCCAGCGGACGCCTACGGCAAGGTAAATACGAGGTTTGAGAAATTGGAAAAGGGGACGGCTTTTCTCCATCAGTCGGATCTGGCTGTGCCGATCGACGAAATTCTAAGCCGGACTCCGGTTCCGTAGTCGGTCGACCTCATGCTCTTTTCAAAAGTAGCGTCCCGTCGCTGGGACAAGGGTGTGGAGTGGGCCATGGTTTGGATCCTGCGGTTTGGGGGATGGATCTCGGTCCTGGTGACATTCGGAATCGTGATCACCCTGGTGACGGAGTCAGGGCCTTTCTTTGCGAAGGTTCCATTCCAACGATTGGTGAGCGATCGCATGTGGACCCCACTTTTTGCCGACCCGCAGTATGGAATCAGTGCTCTTTTGGCAGGAACTTTGGTTACGACCGGGGTGGCGTTGTTGGTGGCGGTTCCTCTCGGCACGATTTTGGCGATCTTCCTGAGTGAATTTGCCAGTGTCCGATTACGGGAAGTGGTTAAGCCGATGCTGGAGCTACTAAGTGCGGTTCCGACTGTGGTGTACGGTTACTTTGCCTTGTTGACTCTTACCCCGTTGCTGCAAATTGTCCTTCCGGATCTTCCCCAATTTTCGATGCTGAGTGCAGGGCTGATCATGGGAATCATGATCATTCCCTACGTGACTTCCTTGGGCGAGGATTCGATGAGGAGTGTGCCGATGCTGTTGCGGGAGGGAGCTTATGCGTTGGGAGACGGGAAGTTGGGAGTTGCTCTTCGAGTAGTTTTTCCCGGGGCTTTTTCGGGTTTGGCGGCGGCTTACGTCTTGGCCATTTCCCGGGCTGTGGGCGAGACGATGATCGTAGCAATTGCGGCGGGGCTTCAACCTAAACTGACCATGAATCCCCTGGATTCAGCCGCCACGGTGACCGCATTCATTGTCCAGGTCAGCTTGGGGGATCTCCCTCACGGAAGTATTGGGTATCAGTCGATTTTTGCCGCTGGAGCTGTTCTCTTTCTGATGACCCTTGGGTTTAACTTGGCGGGGCATGCGCTGCGCCGGAGGTTCCATCATGCGGTCTGAACATTTTCTCGAGAACCAAAAACAAACGGCTTCCCGACGAAAAGCGATCGACCTTTGGTTCGGCCGCCTGGGGTTTGTTCTCATGCTGGGAACCCTCGGGGTTTTAGCGGTCCTTCTCCTCAACCTGGCAGTGAATGGCTTATCTCGGATCGACTGGCATTTCCTGACTTCCTTTCCGTCGCGCAAGGCAGCCGAGGCGGGAGTCCTTTCTGCGTGGGTCGGGACGACATTACTGATGTTGGTGACCGCCTCTCTTGCCATTCCGTTGGGAGTCGCGGCAGGAGTTTATTTGGAAGAGTATGCCCCGAAAAACAGATGGACCGACTTTATCGAGATCAATATTGCGAATCTTGCGGGAGTGCCCTCCATCCTCTACGGACTGATGGCGTTGGGCCTCTTTGTGTACAAATTCAAATTTGGGCAAAGCATTCTGGCAGGAGGCATGGCGCTGGGGTGTTTGGTCTTGCCGATCGTTATCGTTGCGACACGGGAATCTCTCCGAACGATTCCGTCGAGCATTCGGGAAGCGGCGTTTGCTCTCGGGGCTACAAGGTGGCAAGCGGTCTGGCATCATCTTCTTCGCTACTCGACCGGCGGGATCGCGACGGGGGTCATTCTGGCCATGTCGCGAGCGATTGGAGAAAGCTCTCCCTTGATCACGATCGGGGCGTTGACTTTTATTGCATTTCTTCCTCCTGCGCCGTTGATTGCCCAACCGCCGTTTGTTTCGTTTGAATGGCTTTTTTCCCCCTTTACGGCTCTGCCGATCCAAATGTTTAATTGGGTGTCACGGCCTGGGGAGGAATTCCAAGCCAATGCCGCCGCCGCCGGCTTGATTCTTATGGTGATTACTTTGGGAATGAATGGAGTTGCGATCTTGCTTCGGCGGCACGTTCAACGAAATATCAAGTGGTGAAACCCTCTTCTCCAATTTCGCTGGGAACGAATCAGACGGACGCGCCCTCGCCCTCTTCTGTGAAAGTTCAAGTTCAGAATCTGAATTTTTTCTATGGCTCGCATCAGGTTTTGCGAAGCGTGACGATGGATGTGCCTGCACTTAAAGTCACCGCTTTGATCGGTCCTTCGGGATGTGGAAAAACGACTCTGTTGCGTTGCCTGAACCGGATGCACGACCTTTATCCGGGGAACCGGTACGAGGGCTCCATTCTTGTACAGCCTGATGGGACGAACATCCTGGGCGCGGGCGTCGATCCGATTCAGGTCCGGATGCGGTTTGGCATGGTTTTTCAAAAACCGAATCCGTTTCCCAAAAGTATTTATGAAAATGTGGCGTACGGGCTGCGTCTTCAGGGAGTCAATCAACGGAGGGAACTAGACGAGCGAGTGGAAAAAGCGTTGCGGGAGGCGGCTCTATGGGAGGAGGCGAAGAACCGGCTCCACCAAATGGCTCACAATTTGTCGGGGGGACAGCAGCAACGGCTTTGTATCGCCCGAGCCATCGCGACCGATCCGGATGTGGTTCTATTTGATGAACCCACGAGCGCGTTGGATCCGATTGCGACTTCCAAGATTGAGGAGTTGATTGTGGAGCTCAAGAAGCGGGTGACCGTGCTGATTGTCACGCACAACCTTCAGCAAGCAGGGCGAATTTCTGATATGACCGCATTCATGTATCTGGGGGAGCTGATTGAGTTTGGTGAAACGAACCGGATGTTTACGAACCCAGCAAAGCCCCAGACGGAAGATTACATTTCCGGACGATTCGGATAAAGGGTAGAGGCAATTGACTTGTCCCTTCGAAGGAGTACGGATTAAAGCATGAACACGCAGGTTCCGGAGGGAACAGATGAAAAGCTAGAGCGGGTGCGCAGTTATTTTCGGGGCGATCTTCTGGTGCTTCGGGAGACCCTCTTGCGGATGGCCAGCTTAGCCCACACTAATTTAAGTCTGGCTCTGGAATCTTTAGTGGAGCGCAATGCGGAAAAAGCGAAAAAGGCGATCGAGGATGATATGGAGATCGATCGTCTGGAGGTGGAGGTGGATGAGTTGGTAGCAGGTTTTATGGCCACCCAAGCTCCCGTTGCCTTGGCCTGCCGTCTGATGCTTGCCGCATCGAAGTTGTCGGGAGATCTGGAGCGAATCGGAGATCAGGCTGTCTCGATTGCGCGAAGAAGTCTGATTTTGATGGATGAGCCTCCCTTGAAGCCCTTGTTGGACATTCCGAGGATGGGCGGGGATGTGTTGGCGATGATTCGCGGAGCGACAGATGCGTTTGTGGAAATCGCGCCTGAAAAGTGTGCGGAGATTATTCGGATGGATGTACGGGTGGACGATATCAACCGACAACTGGAGAGGGAGTTGACCTGCTTTATGGTTGAGAGTCCCAAGACGATCACGCGGGCGTTAAATCTGATGTTGGTGGCCCGGTTTTTTGAGAGGGCGGCCGATCATGCCAAGAACATTGCCGAACAGGTCTTCTACCTCTACACGGGCAGAGATATACGACACGAATCCGAATTGTCGAAAAATTAGCGACGGAGGGGATCGCCGGTCTGGGAGAGGAGTTCGGTGACATCGAGCCGAATCTGGTCGGCCAAAGAGCGGGCATCGGCGAATTTCTTTTCCGGACGAAGAAAGCGATGGAACTCGAGGTCGATCTCCTGGCCGCGAAGGGGCTCGGAAAAATTCGGAAGATGAGCTTCCACTTTTCGCTTCTTCCCGCCAAAGGTGGGGCAAGTTCCCAAATTGATCGCGGCGGGTCGTTGACGGCCATCTGGCAGGATGACTTGGCCGGCGTACACGCCGTCGGGCGGTAGGCACTCATCTTGGGTGGCGAGATTGGCGGTCGGAAAGCCAAGGCCCTGACCGCGACCCTCTCCGCTTTCGACCAGGCCAAGAATGGTGAAGGGGCGACCGAGCATAGCGGAGGCATCCGTCAGGTTTCCCGCCTGGATGGATGTACGGATCCGACTGCTACTGATTCTTTCTTCCTGATAGAGGACAGGCTCGGGGTTATCCAAGGAGATCGACCGTTTTGAGCACCAGTCGGAAAGAAGAGTTACGTCTCCCGCCCGGTTTTTTCCGAAGCGCCAGTTTGGGCCAACCGAAAGGGTTCGAAGGTTGGGAAAAGCTTGAGCGAGTTCCTCCAGAAAGGCGGCAGGTTCTTGCTGGGATCGGGCGGAATCAAAGGGCAAAGCGATTGTTAGGCTGATACGCCAGCGTTCGAGGAGGCGGAGTTTATGGGGCAGTCCGGTGATCAGGGCAGGATGTTTTTCAGGATGAAGGACGGAGAGTGGATGATCGCGAAAAGTGAGGACGGCGGTGGTCTCTGGAGGATAGGAGGGTTTGGCGCCAAAGATGATGCGCTGATGGCCGAGGTGAAGACCGTCGAAAAATCCGAGGGCGAGGTGTCGGATGGCCTTTCCGATGGGGGAGAAGGCGAGAGAGTCGGCCCGATTCACGTGCGGCGGATGCGGGAGATTTCAGGAAGGGAGATGAGATGGCGGGCCAGGTAATCAGCCCCCTCAGCCGACTCAAGGTCAGGCCAGCGCACCGCTTTCGAGAGCTCAAAATTACCCGAGCGAGTTCGGGTCAGTGCGGACATATGACCGCCGCAGCCGAGGAGGGTGCCAAGGTCGTGGCAGTAGGTTCGAACGTAGAAACCTTTGGTGCAGTGGATTCGAAAGCGGATCGTGGGAAGGGAGATTTCGAGAATCTCGAACTTATCGACGCGAACGCGTCGTGGGGGTCGATCGATCGTCTTTCCTTCGCGGGCCAATTTGTAAAGGGGAACGCCGTCTTTTTTGATGGCGGAAACCATGGGAGGAATTTGGTCGAACTCCCCCGAGAACTTTTGGAAGGCAGCTTCGATGGCGGCTTGATCGAGAGGGGGCACAGGCCGGGATTCGAGGATTTTTCCCGCGGCGTCTTGGGTGTCGGTGGTTTCGCCTAGTTTGAGGGTTCCCTCGTACTCCTTGTCTTCAGCCATCAGGAGATCTTGAACGCGGGTGGCCCGACCGACGACGAGCATGAGAAGCCCGGTTGCGATGGGGTCGAGAGTTCCGCAGTGGCCGACTTTTCGTTGGTTGAAGCGGCGGCGAACAAAGTCGACGATATCGTGGGAGGTTCGTCCGGGGGGTTTATCGACCAAGAGAAGGCCGTCGAGTTGTGGAATCATGAGATTTGGGTTGGAACCAAAGTGAGGTGGTTAGAATGGGAAGGAGGTTAGGAAATAGCAAGGCTTACGGCTTGGAAAGAGCCTGAGTGATGGCGGTGAGAACGAGGTCACGATTCTTTTCGGCATCTTTCGCAAAGCGGATTCCCGCTGCCGCCTTGTGGCCCCCACCCCCGAAAGAGGAGGCGATCGAATTGACGTCGACCTTGCCCTTGCTCCTGAGGCTTACACGGAGACCTCCGTCGGGCATAAACTCAAATAGAGAACCGACTTCAACCCCTTGAATCGAAAATACATCTTCTATGATTCCTTCGGTATCTTCGCTTTTAGCACCGCTTTTTTTGTAAAAATCAGGCAAAATAGTTAAAAAAGCAGACTTTTTATTATCCTTTATCGATATAGTATCTGAAACTAGCCTTCGTAGGGCATGTCTTTCGTGGGTAATAGATAAGTAGCACTGTTTTGCTATTTCCGAAGGGTCTGCACCAAGTTCTACGAGAGTAGCCGCGGCGTGGAGGGTGTGGGCGTCGGTTCCGCGGTAACGAAATGACCCTGTGTCTGTGGTGAGACCGGTATAGAGGCAGGTTGCTGCAGCGGGGGTAATTTTCCATGCCGCCTGCTGGAATATCTCGAAAAGGACTCCGCCAGTGGCGGGGATTTCCGGGACGATCAGATTCAATTTCCCGTAGCCTGGATTGCTGATGTGGTGGTCAATGACGATGTCGATGGGTTGAGGCCAAGAGAGGGTTTTTTGACCGAGTCGCTCCCGAGTCGAGGTATCGAGGGCGATCAAGCAGTCGCTCTTTTCAGGGAGTTGAGAGGGAAGATCTTGAACGAGATCCGCCCCAGGAAGGAATCGGTACATCGGAATCATTCCGCCTTCGATGTAGCAGGTCGGATTCTGACCCCGTTCCTTGAGAATGTGGGCGAGGCCCAAGACGCTTCCGAAAGCATCTCCATCGGGTCGAATATGGGCAAGCAGGACGGGGTGTTGGGCTGAGGCAAGGCGATCGATAATCTTTTGGGTCAACGCCTTGTCCATCGGGTGATTTTAGAAAAGGAAGAAGGGGAAGTCGAGGCATCCGAAGGGACACTTGCGAGGGGCGGGGGGCGAAGGTAAATTTGAAAGATGCAAATGGTAGCTAAAATTCTCTGCGTAGCTCTGGTGGTTGGGGCGCTCGGGTTCGTTTCTGTAGAGGCTTGCCCTACCTGTAAGGATAGTTTTACGAAAGAGGATACGGGGAGCGGGACGAAATTGGTTTCGAAGGGGTTAAATTCGACCGGACTGGGGTTTGGGTGGAGCGTTCTTTTCATGTTGGCGGCGCCAGCGTCGGTTGCGAGTGGTCTGGTTTGGTTGGTCGTTAAAAACGGTCGGGAACCCATGGGGAACAGACCCTCCTGATCCCGGTTTGCGGGGCCCATCCATGACCCTGCGTGAATTTTCGAAACTGACAGTACCTGCGAAAGGGTTCGTGCAAGCCCAGCTGATTGCCCGGCGGGAGCAGACGGCAAGAAACGGAAAACCTTTTCTCCGGGTTGAGCTGGCGGATGAAACGGAGCGTTTGGGGCTGAACATGTTTTCCGGTTCGAGCGCCTATGAATATTTTCAATCTGCCGAAGTGGGGGAGTGCCTGGAGTTAACAGGAGTGTTTGGACCGAGCGACTACGGTCCAAATGTGGAGGGGCCTTCGGCTCGGCCTCTGAAACCGACCGAGGTGGAGGCGTTTTTTGACGGGGGGGAGGAGCGGCGGGTCCAGATTCAGAAAGCATGGAACAGTTGTTTGGGTTGGGCGGAGGAGATGAAAGATCCAAGGCTTCGCTGGATTTGTCAGCGGGTTTTGGAGAAGTATGCGGAGAAGTGGAGGAGAGCGGCTGCAGCGAGAAAAAATCATCATGCTCGAAGAGGGGGATTGCTGGATCACACCGCCCAGATGTGGCGCGTGGCACGGGTGTTGGCGCCTCTTTATCCGGAGGTGGACGGGGATTTGCTTGGTGCGGGGGTGTTGTTTCACGACGTGGGAAAACTTTGGGAAAATGACACCGGGGAGAAGGGATTTGGATCGGTCCCTAGCCGGCGGGGAGAAATGATTGGGCATATATCTTTGGGGATCGAAGTCGTGAATGTGTTGTGGCGGGAGGGGGAGGCGGCCGAGGGGAAATCTTGGGGGGAGTTGAAGCCGGCTTCGGAAGAGCTACGGGATCATCTTTTGCATCTGATCGCGTCTCATCATGGGACGAAAGAGTTTGGTTCTCCAGTGGCACCGAAGACGCCCGAGGCTTTTCTTCTACACCATATCGATAACATCGACGCGAAAATGGAGATGTTGCGGCTGAGCTATGCTCGCGGAAAAGGGGAGGGAGTGGGGCTGGTGGAAGCGCATCGCCCGTTGGAGGGACCGCTGCCTTGGCCGATCAGCGGAAAAGTGATGTCGCCCGGGGAGGTAGCTCCTTGAAGTTTTTGGTTTTGGCTTTTGTTGGAGTTGGGGGGTTGTTTGGATTGAACGCGATGGCTTACGAAGCTGCGTATCCGATGACGGCGGCGGGAGTTTGTGAAATCAAAACCCTGCCTGCAGGGGTGTTGTTGGAGGCAAGGTCGGAGGGGGAATATTTTCGGGAAAACAACGGGTTGTTCCGGCGCTTGTTTGAGGCGATTCAGAAAAATCAGGTCCCGATGACGACACCGGTCGAAGCGGGAGTTCGGCCTGGAACGATGGTTTTTTATCTCGATCCGAAATCGGCAAAGAGGACGGACCTGGTCTTGCAGGGTGGGGTGAGACGGCGCGAGGTGGAAGAACGGGTGGTGGCTTCGATCGGGATTCGGGGTGGATATTCGAAGGAGAGTTTTGAGGAAAATGCTCGAAAAATAAGAGAGTGGATCAAAACGCAGCCGGGCTGGAAACCGGCGGGAGAACCTTACGTCGTTTATTGGAACAGTCCTTTCATGATCTGGTTTCTGAAGAGATCGGAAGTGCATCTTCCTGTCCGTAAGGGATAAAGAAATTGGGAGAAGGTTGATTTTAAAGAGCGAACCCTTTTGCTCTTTGGGTAGTTTAATCCATATGGATAAATTCATTTTGAAGCGGGTCTTTCAGGGCGGGGTGGGATTGCTTCTGGCGGGAAATCTTTTCGCTCATCCCGGCCATCAGGAGGATATTGTGACCGCAGCGGGCGGAGCTTCCTCTCTGCCTGCCCCGCAAGTGAGCATAACGGAAGAGGGTAGATATCGGGTGATTAAGGCGAACGGGGTTCCGAACCATGAGATCGGTCAGTTTCCCGGACCGGGGTGTCCGAACGCAGCTTCGGCCCAGAGTTATACTTTTCGCATGCCCCTTTATCCGAAAAGTAATGCGACTTTCACCAAACTGAAGCAGCAGGCGATCGGGGTGGCAGTCAACGGTGTTCCTTTTGATCCCGGAACGGCGGAGTACTGGAAGAATGACCGAACTTCAGGATGGCATATTGAGGCAATCGGAGGGGGAAAGAGTCTTGGATTGGATCGGAACAATGCCCACGTCCAGCCGAACGGAGCCTATCACTATCACGGGATTCCCACGGGGCTGCTTTCGAATCTGAACGGAAACGGGGGCCAGAGTTTGATCGGGTACGCGGCGGACGGGTTCCCGATTTACGCACAGACTTCTGAAAACAGATCGAGTTACGAATTGAAAAAAGGAGCACGGCCCTCTGGATCGGCTGGACCGGGGGGAACCTACGATGGGACCTATGAAGCGGATTATGAATTTGTTCAGGGATCGGGTGATCTGGATGAGGCCAATGGAAAAACCGGTGTGACCTCCGAATATCCGGGAGGAACTTACTACTATGTGGCCACGGCGGAATTTCCCTTTTATCCCCGGATGCTGAAAGGAACCCCCGATGCGAGCTTTCATCGAGGACCGCCTGGAGGAGGGGCGGGCGGCAACAGTCAGATGAAGGGTTCGGGTGGGCCCGGGGGACAACATGGAGGAAAATCTGCAGGCATGGGGCAGGCGGGTGGAGGAAGCCCAATTCAGAGATTCGATAAAAATGGGGATGGGAAGATTTCGATGGAGGAAGCTCCTCCGCCGATGAAGGCCAATTTTTCGAAGCATGATACGAATGGGGATGGATGGATCGACGCGGACGAGGCGAAGTCTCTGCCAACTCCAGGAAGGCAGGGAGGTGGGCCTGGGGGCGGTGGCCAACCTCCGCAGTGAAAGCTTTTCGGTTTATTCTTCTGCTTGGTTTGAGTTGGGTGGGGCTGGCTTCCGGCCATTTGATCGAAGATGCGGATTATCAGGCGATGAAAAAGAAATCATCCGCCCAGACAGGTGCGCCACCGAAAACGGCCGAACCCTTTCTGAAGTTTCCTGAGGCTGTGCTTTTAGATTGGGATGAGAAATATCTCTATGTGGGTTCTGATGGTCTTCCAGATCATCCGATGATGATCGGAATCACGGCTTGGCAGCAGCAGGTGCCGTTGCCCCAATCCTACTACGGGGAAAACGCATGGCCGATTCCTTTGCATCCAATCCCCTCGGCCAATGGCATGTCGGCGAAGACAAACTTTTTCCGTGGAGCCATAGCCGTAGCGGCCAATGGAATTCCGATCTTTAATCCGATCAAGAATGATGGACGAACCGATACCTATTTAGCGGGGGAGCTCGATGACTACGGGGGTCATTGCGGAAGGGCGGACGATTACCACTACCATGTGGCACCTTGGCATCTGGCGGAGAGACTTGGCCCGAGCCTGCCTTTGGCGTACGCCTTGGATGGGTATCCGATCTATGGGTTAAGCGAACCGGATGGGGGGAGTGTGACGGGATTGGACTCTTTTCACGGACACACCAACGGATTGGGGGAGTATCATTACCACGCAAGTAAAAGTTACCCTTACATCAACGGGGGCTTTCACGGAGAGGTTTCTGTTCAGGGCGGAGGGGTCGA
Organism: Akkermansia muciniphila; assembly: GCA_945878585.1. Taxonomy (GTDB): domain Bacteria; phylum Verrucomicrobiota; class Verrucomicrobiia; order Methylacidiphilales; family Verrucolacustridaceae; genus Verrucolacustris. The sequence continues at coordinate 1,382 of CAMDXQ010000035.1, read as the reverse complement.
TCCCCAACCGAATGCAACTCCAGTCCGGCAGGCAACTTCCCCTTTGCCTGGAGCCAAGATCACCGGCTTTGAAATGTCGGCGGACAAGAAAAAATATCAGCTGGAATACGTGCAAAACGGAAAAAATGGTTCAGTGAACTATGAGATTCTTAACGGCGGGAAGGTGCAATTCAGCTTCAAGAATCCCGACGGAACGACTTCTGAATCGAACGGAAAGACGGGTCGAAAAGGTGGGGGTGGGAGTCGACCTCCACCGCCGGAGGGAAATCAGCGTCAGGGAGGACCTCGGATGGAGGGGGACGGACAACCTCGCAAGCCATGGATAGAAAATCATCTTACGGAAATGGATGGCAATCGGGACGGCAAGTTGAGTCAGGAAGAGATGATGGCGGAAGTGAACAAGACTTTTACAGGATATGATGCGGACCGGAATGGGCAGATCAGCCAAGTCGAGGCAAACGGGCCGGGAGTCCGCTCCGCGATGGCAGGTTTTGTGAAGCGGCATTTTGCCGAGGTGGACAAAGACGCGAATGGGGCGATCTCTCTGGAGGAATTAAAGGCCCTTGCGATGAAGATGTGGGAAAAATATTCGTGGGGGGAGGGATCTGGTTCATCCCAGCGCCCCCCTCCTCAAAACTGATGATCAGAAAATCATTCGTGCTTGGAGTTTTGTGGGTCGGGCTGGCTTTTGGCGAAACGGAGAAGCCGAATGTGGTAATCGTCGTCGCGGACGATGAGGGGTGGGGAGATATCGGATGGAACAATCCTGAGGTCAAGACGCCGAATCTGGATCGCTTGGCGTCGGAGGGTGTCCGACTCGAGCGTTTCTATGTAAACCCCATCTGCAGTGTAACCCGGGCCGCTCTGATGACCGGAATGCATACCCTGCGTACAGGGGTAGAGAATTTCAACGGGCTGGATTTAAAATATCAGACACTTCCTCAGGCCCTCCATGAGGCTGGGTATCAGACTTGGATGTGCGGGAAGTGGCATCTGGGCGGGGCGAAAGAGAACAGTCATCCGGAACCGGAATATCTGCCAACGAATCGCGGATTCGATCATCACTACGGCCTGTTGGGAGGTGCGGTCGATTACAACACCCACATGAAGCCGAAAACGCAGGAGTTGGACTGGTGGCGGAATGGGCAAGCTGTGACAGAGGAGGGCTATTCAACCGATCTGTTGGCGAATGAAGCGATCGGTTTGATTCAGAAGCGGGAAAAGGAGCGACCATTTCTTCTTTATCTGGCCTTCAACGCGATTCACGGTCCGATTTCCATACCGCCTGGACAGATCGTTGGAGGGCGGGGGCGGGGAAGGGAAGCCCTTCTGGCGGCGATGAGCGGTTTAGATTCGGCCGTGGGGCGAGTTCTTCAGGAGTT
>CAMDXQ010000034.1 GCA_945878585.1 Akkermansia muciniphila | reverse complement strand
TCGATTCGGGACGCAGGAGATCCGGCGGAGTGTGCTCGGGCCTACAACGAGCAGGGGGCGGATGAGCTGGTTTTTCTCGATATTACGGCGTCGAGTGACGCGCGCCCCATTCTTTTGGAGGCGGTAAAGAAAACAGCAGAGGAGGTTTTTTTACCCCTGACCGTTGGCGGAGGGGTGAGGTCGGTGGAGAATGCACGAGAACTTTTGCGAGCTGGTGCAGACAAGGTGAGTTTGAATACGGCGGCGGTGGAGAGGCCTGAGTTGATCGCGGAAGTAGCCCAGGCTTTTGGCTGCCAATGTGTGGTCTTGGCGGTGGATGTGCGCCGGAAGGGGGATGGAAAGTGGGAGGTGACAACTCATGGCGGGCGTCGTGCGACAGGAAAGGATGCGGGGGAATGGATTGAGGAGGGTGTGTGTCGTGGAGCGGGGGAGATTTTACTCACGAGCATGGACAGGGATGGAATGAAGGAAGGGTATGATTTGGAGCTAACACGGATGGTGACTCGGAGAGTGTCGGTTCCGGTGATTGCGAGCGGGGGAGCGGGTAGGAAGGAGCATTTCGCGGAAGTTTTGGGTGAGGGTGGAGGGGCAGATGCGGCTCTGGCGGCGAGTCTCTTTCATTTTGGGGAGTTGACCGTGCCCGAAGTAAAAAGACACTTGCAGGAGCGGGGGATCGCCGTACGGCCTCCGAAAAAGCGATGATCTTTCCCGACGAGAAACATTTCTTGGAATTGGCAAAGCAGGGAAACCTCATTCCGATCGGGCGTGAATTTCCCGCCGATGCGGAAACCCCAGTTTCAGCTTACATCAAGCTTTCGGGGCAACCGGGAGGAGCCGCTTTTCTTTTGGAAAGTGCGGAGACTGGGGGAAGGTTGGGGAGATATTCGTTCGTGGGGTCGAGACCAGCTGCCGTGATGGAGTTTCGGGGAGGCCGGGTTCGATTGACCAAGCTAAATGGCGAAGTGGAGGAGAAAGCGCCGAAGAATCCGGATCCTTTGAACGAAGTCCAGGAGATGTTGAAGGGGATCCACCCTGTTGCGGCCTGGCCTGGTAGTCCCCCGCCCTTTGCGGGTGGTGCGGTGGGTTTCCTTGCGTTTGAGGCGGTGCGTTATTTCGAGAGCACTGTCGGGATGGCCAAGAAGGATGATCTAGGGGTACCGGACGCCTGCTTTGCCCTAGTGGAGGAGTTTGTCATTTTTGATCACCAGCAGAGGACACGCCGGTTGGTTGTGCAGGTCAAAACGGGGAAAGACCCAAAAGCGGACTACCAAAAGGGGTTGGAGCGGCTGGACGCTTTGGCTCGGCGGTTGGAGCAGTCGGCGGGAAAATCGAGTACGGAAGTTCCAAACAGACCGGAGGGGGATCTTTTGGCTGGAGCGACTCCGAACATGACAAAGTCGGAGTATTTAAAGATGGCGGGGGGGATGCAGGAACACATCCGGGCGGGGGATATTTTTCAGGTCGTACCCTCCCAAAGGTTTACCGTTCCGTTCCACGGAAGGCCGATCGATCTGTACCGCGCGTTGAGGGCGATCAATCCTTCTCCGTACATGTTCTGCTTGGAGATGGCGGGATTGGCTTTGGTGGGATCGTCCCCGGAAACCCACGTGCGTTGTGAAAATGGAAAGGTAGAGATCCGACCGATTGCCGGAACGAAGCCGCGTGGGGCGACACCCGATGAGGATCTCAAGAATGAGCGGGAGATGAAGGCAGATCCGAAGGAGAGGGCAGAACATATCATGCTGGTGGATCTTGCACGGAACGATTTAGGGAGGGTGTGTGAGTATCAGAGCGTGGAGGTGGTGGAGTTAATGGAAGTGGAACGGTTTTCTCATGTGATGCATCTGGTTTCGCGGGTGACGGGAAAATTAAGAGCCGGACAGGATGCGTTTCAAGTGATGCGGGCAACTTTCCCTGCCGGGACGGTGAGCGGTTCCCCGAAGGTGAGAGCATTGCAGATTTTGGCGGAGAGTGAGCCGACGAGACGTGGGGCATATGCGGGTGCAGCAGGTTATTTTTCGTTCGATGGGAATTTGGATTCCTGCATTTCGATTCGTACGATTTTACTCAAGGGGGGGAAGGCGCATGTTCAAGCGGGGGGCGGTCTGGTCGCGGACTCAACGCCGGAGGGGGAGTATCAGGAAAGCGTGAACAAGGCGAAAGCGGGGTTGGCGGCAGTGGCGGCGGCGAGGACCTTGGCGTAGGGTTGGCTTATGTTACTGGTCATCGATAACTACGATTCGTTCACCTATAATCTGGTTCAATACTTCGGGGAATTGGGAGCAGATCCACAAGTGAAGCGGAATGATGCGATCACGACTGAGGAGGTGGAAAAGATGAAGCCGGCGAAGATTGTGATTTCTCCGGGACCGGGAACTCCAGTGGATGCGGGGATCTCAATGGAGGTGATTCGACGATTGGGGCCGAAAATTCCGATTTTAGGAGTTTGTCTGGGGCACCAAAGCATCGGGGAGGTGTACGGAGGAAAAGTGGTGAGAGCAGAGCGGCTGATGCACGGGAAGACCTCCCCGATTCAGCACGATGGAAAGGGAGTTTTTGCCAAATTGCCCAACCCGTTTGAGGCGACCCGTTATCACTCCCTGATTGTGGAAAGAGATTCGGTTCCCAATTGTTTGGAGGTGAGTGCGGAGACGGCGGAAGGGGAGATTATGGGTCTGCGTCATCGGGAGTATCCGGTGCACGGAGTTCAGTTTCACCCCGAATCGATTTTGAGCAAAGAGGGGAAATGTTTGCTGGCGAATTTTCTTAAAATTTAAGAGGGTGGGAATTCTGGGGGTGGGTTGACGATCGGAGAAGCGGGGCGTAGGGTTTTTTCAAAAGGGGGACTGAAATTATGGAACCACGTGGAGAAGAGCGGACCTTACGATCGGAAAAAGTGCAGATTGAGAGGAAAACTTTCTTTCTGGATCTCAAAGAGAATGACCGGGGTAGGTTTTTGCGGATCACGGAAGATGTGGGAGGTCGGCGCGATAGGATCATCATGCCAGCGACCGGAATGGAAGATTTCGCGCGTGCGTTGGACGATCTGATTGTGTTCGAACAGGAGGAGCTGGGCCCGCAGAAATAAGGAACGGCCCGACTGGCGGAGGTCGGGCCTTATTTAGTCGTTGGTTGGGAGAGAAGTTCGAGGGCTTTGCCAGCGGCAAGGCGAACCTCTTGGGGGGAGGAGGAATCGGTTGAGATCTTTTTTAATAAGGGGGTGGATTCTTTGTCGCGGAGTAGGCCGAGCGCGATCAGAGAGACAACCCGGACTTGGGAATCAGGATCGGCTGTGGCGGCACGAATTGCGGGGAGAACCCGCGGATCCTGAATTCGGACTGCGGATTTGACCCCTTCGATCCGTTCGATGCCGAGGGGATTGGCGACTTCAGCTAAAAGGATATCGAGACCGCGGCCGTCGTTGAGACGGGCCAGGGCGAGGGCAGCGACGACTTGGGTGGTGCGGTCTTTCGATTGCAGGGAGGGAAGGTAAGCCTCAGGTTTCGTTAGGGTCGCGAGTTCCAAAAGAGATCGGCGGGCGAAGCGACGGACATAGGAATCCCGGTCATTCAACATGGAGAAGAGAGTGGGAATGGCCGAGGGGTCGCCACGACTTCCAAGGAGGCGAGCCGCGGTGGAGCGAGTGAGCCAATCGGAATCTTGGGTTGCCTGGCAGATGAGAGGGAGAGCTTTTGGGGTGGGGAGGATGCGGGTGGCTTCGATGGCTTCGCGTCGAACTGTGGGTTCGGGGTCGCGCAAAGCGGAACGAAGGATCTTGAGAGGGGCGGGATGGGAAGGAGGGTCGAGGGCGAAAGCGCGGACGGCGAGGGAACGAATGGCGGGGGAGGGGTCACGAAGGGGGGATCGGTAGGGTTCGGCGGAGGGTTGAGTTTGTAAAATTTGTCGGGCTTCGGCAGCGGCGAGTTCGGGTTGGCCGGCAAGGAGGTTGAGGTAGAGTCGTTCTTGGCGAAGGGCGATACTTTGGGGAAATTGGCGAAAGCCCTCTTGGAGGGCTTCCTGAGCTTGCTGAAGTTTTCCTTCTTGGAGAAGTTGGCGGGCTTGTTGGGCGAGGCGACTATCGGGTCTAGAGCAGGACGTGATCGTGAGGGCAACAAGGATGGCGGTAAAAACCCAAGACATACGAGGGAGATTAATCGAAAGATAAAAATTAGAAAGGCTGGATGGTCTTGGAAATTTGACTTCAACGATCTCTTTTCTAGGTTTTGAAGATGAAGAGTCTGGGGAACAGGATGGGGCTAAAGCCCAAGCCGGATTGGCTGGGGGCGGATCGGGAGTTAGAGCAGGAGTTGAAGGAAGTGGAGAGGCGGATTTTGCATCAGGCTTCGTTGTTTGATCCGGGTGCTGAAACCTATGTGCGGTATGCCCTTGAAGGGGGAGGAAAAAGGCTACGACCCGCATTGGTTTTGTTGGCGGGAAAAGTCGCGGGTGGATGGAGCGAGGGGATTCGGGATTTGGCCGTGATTGTTGAGTTGGTGCATGTGGCGTCCCTGATTCATGATGATGTGTTGGATCGGGCGGATCTGCGGAGGTCCCGGGCGACGTGCAATGCGAAGTGGGGTGTGGAACTTTCGGTTTTGTTAGGCGATGCACTCTTTGCCCATGGGCTTCAGTTGGCGACGAAATTGGAGAATGCGGAGGTGGCACGAAAGATTGCCGAAGCCTCGAGGAACCTTTGTGAGGGTGAGATTTTGCAGACCCAGAGGCGTTTTGATCTGAAGATGTCGACGGCAGACTATTTGCATGTGGTGGGGTTGAAGACGGGGGCTTTGTTTCGGGTGGCAGCCGAGGTGCCTTTTCTGGTGTACGGTGCGGCGGAGGTAAAGAGAGAGGCGGCGCGTTCTTTTGGTCAGCAGCTGGGGGTGGCGTATCAGATTTACGATGATTGTTTGGATCTTTTTGGGTCAGATGAGGAGAGCGGGAAAACCTTGGGCACGGATATAGCGAAGGGGAAGTGGACCTTGCCCGTTCTGCATGCTTTGCAGACCTTGCCAAAAGAGGATTCGGAAAAATTGCGGGCACAATTGGTCGGGGAGTTGGGGGTAGAGGGGGTGGCGGAGAAGGTGAAAGAGGCGGGGGGATTGAAATTCGCCTTACGAAAGGCGGTGGAGTTGCTGGATCGGGCGAAGGGGGATTTGCGAGTTTTGGGGGAAGGCAAAGAAGCAGGCAAGTTGACGGAGATGACAGAGCGACTCCAAGAGTATCTAAAAACGGCCAGCGACAATTGATAGAGGGTTTGGGTGAATTGACCTTTTCGTCGAGAGGGGGGGCGAGTTAAGGTTAAGCCGATGTCGGCGGACGCCACCAAGGATTTAGACTTAGAGAACGGACCGACCGACGAAGAGTTGGTGGCGGAGACGGTGAAGGGGAGTTTGGCCTCTTACGATGAATTGATTCGGAGATTTCAGTCTCGCTTGTATGGGGTGATCTACCATTTGACTTCGAATCATGAAGACACGAACGACATGTTGATGGAGGTTTTTGATAAGGCGTACCGAAGTCTTCCCACCTTTCGCGGTCAGTCGTCTTTTTACACATGGATCTACCGGATCGCGATCAACCGGACTTTTAACTTTTTGGAAAAGAGGAAAAGGAGGCAGGGGGCAATGAGTTTGAACGAGATCGACGAGGATGGCCTTCCGAAGTACGACATGCCCGATCCGATCCAGAGAAATAACCCGTCTAAGTCATCTATGCTCAACGAGTTGCAAAATAAATTGAACGAATCGATGCTTGGGCTGTCAAAAGAGCATAGAACAGTGGTAACCCTCTATGATATACAAGGACTTGCACATGCAGAGATCGCCAAGATTATGGGATCTACGGAAGGAACGGTGCGTTCCAGGTTGCACTATGCCCACAAACAGCTTCAGAAATCGCTTGGCATTTACCTGCGAAGGTAAAAAATAGAAAGACACATTCAAATGAACCAAAAAGAAGATTTTTCAGAGCTACAAAAGCTCCTACAGCTCAAAAGGCTGGAAACCCCAGGTCAGGAATATTTCGACCGTTTTGTGGATGCTTTTCATCAGTATCAACGGCAGGAAATTTTGCGAGAAGAGCCATGGTATTCGAAATTGATGGAGGTTTTGTTCGAACCATGGGTAGCTGGAGTTCCTCGATTGGCGACGGTTGCGGCTTCCGCTGCTTGTTTGGTCGCTGGGATTGCTTTTTTCCTTGGACCGGTAGCGCCTGGTTCGGCTCCCTTAGCTGATGGCAAGGTTGCCCATGCCAAGGGGATTATTGTGGCATCGAATCCTGCGGAGGATTCGCTGCAAATTCAGCCTGAGCTGATTGAGACAGCAGCGGGTGGGGAAGTGACTCAGCTTCGGCCCCTTTATGTGAATGGGCACGGTGCGGTGGCTTATGATTCCCGTCTCGCGTTTTAAGTACGTTTTTCTTTCCCTGCTCGTTATCCTTCTCGCCTTGGCGGGGGTGATCGGCGGGCGGGCGTATTATTTAGCACAACACCCAAAGTTGGTTGGGGTGGTTCCTTCTATGGAACGGACAGTACCGGTCTCTGCATCGACCTCCCTAGCTCCTTCGGCCCCTAAGCCACCCATGGCTGCAGGGAGCGGGGTGTTTGATCAGATCGCGGCGGAGGTGAGTGGGGTGTATGAGCAGGCCGCCCCGACAGTGGTTCGTTTACGTGCGACAGACGGGTCTGAGCAGTTGGCGGGTACGGGATTTTTTATCGATGGGCAGGGAACGATTCTGACGGCGTATGCGGTGGTAGGGCAGGCGGAATCGGTTTCGGTCGAAGTGAATGGGCGTACTTTTCCAGCCAAGATTCTGGGCAGGGATCCCCGAAGCGGAGTGGCGGTACTAAAAATCAACGCGAACCAGACTCCTCATTTGCCCTTGGGAGAGGGGATGCGGCTCCGTCCCGCCTCGGCCGTCGTGAGCGTGGCTTTTCCGTATGATCTGAAAGCGGAGCCTACCTTTGGTTTTGTAGCCGGCTTTGATGTGAAGTATCTGACGCGGTTTTTTGCGACGACTCATCTGCGGGCGAATCTGCCGATCAAACCAGGTCAGATCGGTGGTCCGCTGCTCGACAGCCAAGGGAAAGTCGTCGGAGTGTTGATGCTGGAAATTGATGAAGGTAAAGCCTGCTATGCTTTGCCGATTGAAGCTGCAGCAAAAGTGGCCTCGGACATCCAGAAGTATGGTGAGCCACGGCACGGGTGGATGGGGGTAGGGGTGATGCCGGATCGGAGCCGGCCGGAACGCGGAGCTCCGGTGTTTGTGGATCGGCTTTATAAAGGAACACCTGCGGAGAAGAGTGGGTTAAAGATGGGCGATGAAGTGATTTCGATCGGCAATCGTCCCGTGAGGGAACCTTCTGACATTTTAGATGCGGCGTTTTTCTCGGAAGTTGGCGGAAAAGTTCCTGTTAAAGTGAAGCGGGATGGGAAAGAGCAGATTTTTACCATTACTGTTTCTGCCCGACCGGATAGCTCACGGATCGTGGAGCCTGCCCCTCTTTTCCCAAATCCCTCGGGTGGACCTGCGAACCAGGGAATGCCGGTTAAAGCCAACCGCTAACTCCTACCGCCTGTTGTGCGGTTCGATTCTAGTTTGAAACATTTTGGAGTAGGCTTCCCTGATGCAGTTTAAGGACACAGCACTAATCTTGGCGGGACATGGTTCCACCAAAAATGCGGATTCCAGTCGATTCACGAGAGAGACGGCGCACCGAATCAGGGAGAGGGGTATTTTTGGCGAAGTACGGTCCGCTTTTTGGAAGGAACAACCTTCCTATGCTGATGCGCTTCAGGGGTTGAAAGCAAAAAAGGCGGTAGTAGTGCCCTGGTTTCTCGCGAACGGTTATTTCACAACGAAGATTCTGAAACGTGAATTTGCGGAGATAGCGGGAGTGGAGTGTCGGGTGACGGAGCCGATCGGATCGAGGCCAGAGATACTGGGTCATTTTCAAAAGCGGGCGGAACGTTTGTTGGAGGCGAAGAATTGGAAACCCAATCAGGTGAGCCTGTTGGTTGCAAGTCATGGAACTCCACTGCATACGGGTTCAAGCGGAGCTGCGATTGGTTTGGCAGAACAGCTGGCAAAATATGGTTATCGGACGGCGCGGGCTGTATTCCTCGAAGAGGAGCCAAAGATTGCGGACTGGAGAGTTCTCGTTCAGGAAGGACCGGTAGTTGTGTTACCCCATTTTTTGGCGGGGGGATTACATGGTTCGGAGGATGTGCCGGAACTTTTGGGGATATCGGGGTCTAGGGAGGGTTGGTATCGATCAGAGAATGTTGAAGTGGGCTATGGGGAGCCCTTAGGAAGGCCAGAAGAGGTTGAAGAAATGATTATCGAACTCGCAGCGGCAAAGGCCTGAGAGAAAAGAGTGATGAACACGATAAAGGAATCAGGCGAAATGGGGCAGGTCTGTTGGAGAAGGCAGGGGGAGGTTTGGGAAGTCAGGCATCTCCAGGATCAAGATGCGGTTGGGCAGTTACGCGGCGTAGCGACTCTGGACGAGTTGGAGGAGGTTGTGCGTTGGGATGGGCAGGGAAAGTACCGACCCCTTAGGAGTGAAGGAAATCTAGTTTCGGGTTGGCAGTATCACGCTAACAGCGTGAGGGAGTTTCGAGAGGCGATGGAGGTCATTTACCCTGGCTTGTGGGGCAATGCCGAGGCTTGGGGGGATGGGAGACTGAAGTTTCAAACATGGGACGAGGGAGTGGTAAAACAGACGGAGCGGGTTCGGAACAAGGTGGTGAAAACAGGGGATTTGCCTCGAAAGGTGATCGAGGAAAATTGCAAGAAACGATGTCTAAAGGCTATCCTCTGGGCAGGGGAAAAGCCTGTAGATAGAGAAGCCAAGATGCCCATGCTTTGCACGGGGCCGTGCGGAATGTTTTGGAGTTTTCTGGAGGGTTAGCCGAAAATCCCTTTTTTCTTGGGCCGGGCTTGGCGGACGCGTTCGGGGTCGCGAGCATGTCCTAGGGCCTCATCGGGAGTAATTTTATTTTGCTCAACCAGTTCGATTAAACAGGAGTCAAGGGTGGACATGCCATCCCGACCTCCGATTTCCATCATTCCGACAAGATGTTCCATACGCCCCGACCTAATACAGGAGCTGACTGCCGGGTTGTTCACCAGAATTTCCGAGGCCAATGCACGAGATTTACCATCTGGGCTTGGGAGCAGTCTTTGTGAGATGATTGCTCTAAGGGAATTCGCCAATTGTGCGCGAATTTGGGGGAGCATTTCACCGCCGAACATTTCTAGAATACGATCGATGGCTTTAGGTGGATCAGATGCATGAAATGTTGCGATGACGAGGTGTCCTGTTTCGGCTGCCTGCAGGGCAATCTCAATGGATTCGTGATCCCGAAGCTCGGTCACGGCGATGACATCCGGATCCTGTCGAAGGGCGTGGCGCAATCCAGAGGCGAACGACTTCGTGTCACTCCCAACTTCTCGCTGTTTGATGAGTCCCAGGCCTGGGGGAAACACAAATTCCATGGGATCTTCTAATAGGACGATGACTCCCGTGCGGTGCTGATTGATGTGTTCCAACATTGATCCGAGGGTTGTTGATTTTCCTGATCCAGTTGCTCCTGTAATGAGAATCAGTCCTTCTCCAGCATTACAGAGCTGGGACACGGTAGGGTGATGACCCAGTTTGTCTAGTGATGGCACCATGGGTTCGATAAATCGAAAGGCTGCTTCGACGACGCCTCGATTAAAGTGAATATTACCCCGAAGGCGGCCTGAAGATTCGATTTCGACAGCGAAATCGAGATCGAGATCAGATTCTAATTTTGCGCGTTGGGTCTCCGTAAGCATACTTAAGGATAGTTCCCGTGTGATTTCAGGTGTGAGGGGAGGAAGATTCATCGGGCTAAGAACTCCTTGAAGTCGGGCCGCGGGGGGGTGACCTGCCGACAGGTGGAGGTCTGAGGCGCCCATCTCCCGAGCCATTTTAAGGATCTCGAGTATGTCCGGGTATTCGGTGGTTATATTTTCCATGATTTAAATCCTCGCTGCAGCGGAACCGCCGATTCCCCGCATGGCACGTCGGAACTCGTCGACGTTAGGGGCCATAGAAATAGCTGCTTGTTCGGCTATTTTACCGGCTCGGACTGCTGCTACTAGATTGACTGTCATGGAGCGGTTCTCTGGATTTCCACCGCGATTGAGGAAGTCGGTCAATTCTGTGCCTCCCCCTTGGCGGATCCATTGTCGGGTAGCGGCTTGATTTTCGAAATGTTCGGCGACGAGAATGAGTTTCTTTTCAACTCCTGGGAGCAGCATCTGGGTGAAAATTCCAACCAACTGTGCAGATAGTAGAGCCGAGGCGTCGTCACGTTCATTGGATGGAAAAATACGAGTGAGTCGTTCGACAGTTTCTGTCGCAGAGGAGCTGTGGAGAGACGCTAGCACCAAATGACCTGTTTCGGCTGCTTGGAGGGCTGTGGTTGCCGACAGAGAGTCACGGATCTCACCCAAAAGAATAACATCAGGGGTCTGGCGAAGAGCTCGACGCAGGCCTTCGGCAAAGCTTGGGGTATCAGGTCCGACTTCTCGTTGCGTGAAGTGGGAAAGATTATCGGCAAATAGGTATTCCACGGGGTCTTCAATGGTCACGATATGGTAGTGGTAGTTGTGATTCAGCCAATTCAGGCAGGCGGCCATCGTAGTGGATTTTCCGGTTCCAGTTGCGCCTGTAAAAAGAATCAGACCAGAGGGTCGGGATAGCCATTTGCTGAGCAACTCCACAGGGAGTCCCAAGTCGTCCATTGTCGGTATTTTTGTTGAGATACGGCGCATAATAGCGGCTCGCAGCCCCAGTTGGCGGTGAAGATTGACCCGGAATCGAATTCCGGTTTCGGTCACGTAACTCGAATCAAGATCCTTGATATTCTGCTCAGCACCACAACTGGACCAGAGGCAATCCATGAGGACCGGTTCGACGGGAGGGGATTCTAAGGCGCGAATATCTTCACCCACGCGAACAAAAGGGACGGAATATTCGCGGAGAAGAAGATCAGCGGCTCCAAGTTCGAGACAGGCTTGGCAGAGGTTTTCTATATCCTGCACGCCAGTAGGCTAATAGGTTAAGTTAGTGAATCCAAGTCAGACATTCTATCGATAAGCCATGGCAATAGGACAAAATGGACATCCTAGAGGCGCTTTACCGCAAAGGATAAAGTCCTTCTTTTCCCCCACAGGCACCTTGGGGGAGGCCAAGGGGTATGAGTCGAGGCCTGGCCAAGCGAAGATGGCGGAGCGGGTAGCCGAGATTATCGAGGCTCGGCGGCATCTGGTGGTGGAGGCGGGGACGGGGACAGGCAAGAGTTTGGCCTATTTGGTGCCAGCGGCTTATGCGGCTCAGGAACTGGGTAAAAAGGCGATTATCAGCACGTATACGATTCATTTGCAGGAGCAGCTGTTTGGAAAGGATGTGCCTATTGTTCAGTCGCTGGTGCCGTTTGAATTCACGGCTGCCTTACTCAAAGGGAGACAGAACTACCTTTGTCCGCATCGGTTGAAAAAAGCGCAGCAGCATCAGGGGGATCTTTTCGCGACAGGTCAGGCAGAACAGTTGAAGGGGTTGGTGGAGTGGGCAGGGAGGACGAAGGATGGAACCCTTTCAGACATCGATTTTCAGGTCGATGCAGCGGTCTGGGCGCAGGTTTGCAGCGAGGCGTTTGCCTGTAGTCCAAGGCATTGTGGGGGGCCCACAGGATGTTTTTACCAGATGGCGAGGACGAAGGTGCTGGATGCGAACGTGGTAATTTTAAATCATGCGCTGCTTTTCGGACTGCTGGCGGGGGCGGAGGAAAATGAGGAGTCTCCCAGCGAGGGATATCTTTTTCCAAACGATTTTCTGGTGTTGGATGAGGCTCATGAAGTCGAGGACGTGGCGGCGAAGGGGTTGGGTCTGGAGGTGAGGCTGGGATCGTTGAGGTTCCTTTTGCAGCGTTTGGTTCATCCCCGGACTAAAAAGGGAGTTTTGACGAGGATCGGGGATGGAAATGCGATGAAATCCACGTTGGGAGTCCTAGGAATTTTGGAGGGTGCGTTTGAAGAGATTTTGGAAAGTGCGGGTCTGGGGGCGTCGGGCCAGAAACGGGTTAGGCAACCGCTGGGGGTGAAAAGCGATTTGGGGCCACGCTTGATGGATATTCGGGCTCAATTGCTGAAGCTGGCGGAGGATGCGGGGGATGGTGAGGAGAGGAACGAGTTGAAAGATCATGCAAGAAGGTTGGAGGCGAGCGCCTTTGGGTTGGGGGAATTTTTGAAAATGAGTCGGGAAGGGCATGCGTACTGGGTGGAGAGGAGGCTGCCTGAGGAGGGCAAGGCACACCGGGGAGAGATGAGTTTGCACGCTTCCCCAGTGGAGGTAGCGGAAAGATTGGAGGAGCTAGTTTTTCGGCCTGACTGCACGACGATCATGACCAGTGCGACCCTGGATGTGGGAAGGGGATTGGAGTTTTTTGCCAAGCGGGTTGGAGCCCAGGAAGCGGAGACACTTTTTGTGGAGTCCCCCTTTGATTATGAGAGTCAGATGCGGGTATATCTGCCCAAGGGGATGCCGGAACCTTCCGAAGGGCAGAGATTTCAGGAGGCGTTGGAGGGATGGATTCAGCGGTTTGTGGGAATGACCAAGGGGAAGGCATTTGTACTGTTTACAAGTCGAGCGATGCTCCGAAAGACGGCGGAGGGGATGGCGGGATGGTTTGAGGAGCAGGGGCTTCGGTTGCTGGTGCAGGATAAGGGAAGCTCGAGAACTCGGCTCTTGAAGGAGTTCAAAGAGGACCGCGACAGCGTGCTTTTTGGAACGGACAGCTTTTGGCAGGGGGTAGATGTGCCAGGAGAGGCACTATCGAATGTGATTTTGACGAGGTTGCCGTTTTCGGTTCCGGATGAGCCACTGTTCGAGGCGAGGTGTGAAAGAATTAAGGAGAAGGGGGGAGAGCCATTTCGAGAATTGCAGTTGCCTGAGGCGATTTTAAAGTTTCGGCAGGGGGTGGGGAGATTAATTCGAAGCCGAGAGGATCGGGGTCAGATTGCGGTATTGGATGGGAGGATCCTTAGTCGGACCTATGGGAAGAGTTTTTTAAAGATTCTCCCTGAGTGTCCAGTGGAGCTGTTGGACTAAGCAGAAGCTAAAATGAAGAGATTTTCAAACATGCCTGCACATATTCGGCGCGGCGATTTTGGTGTTTGAGGTAGTAGGCATGCTCCCAGACGTCGATCCCGTAGATGGGGGTTCTGCCAGTCATCAGGGGGGAATCTTGGTTAGGGAAGGGTTCGATGAAAAGTTTTCCGTCTTTGGCTCGTCCGAACCAGGCCCAGCCACTGCCGAAGATGCCCATCGCGCATTTGGTCATTTCTTCCTTCCACTTTTCATAGCTTCCAAAAGTATTGTCGATCTCCTTGGCTAGTTTGCCCTCCGGTTTCTTGGCGGGGTTGGAAAGGGTTTTCCAAAGGATGGAGTGGTTGGAGTGGCCGCCGGCGTTGTTGCGAACGGTGGTACGGATTTCTGCGGGAACGGCATCCAGATTTCCTAAAATTTCTTCGAGGGGCTTTTTCTGGAGGTCGGGATAAGGGGCGATGGCTTTGTTGAGATTGTTGACGTAGGCAGCGTGGTGTTTGTCGTGATGCAGGGTCATCGTCTCGGCATCGATATAAGGCTCGAGGGCATTGGGTGCGTAGGTAAGAGGGGGGAGGGTGAAGGGCCCTCCTTCGCTCAGTCTCGGCAAGCCTTGCTCAGCTGAAGAGGGTTCCGCCGCAACGAGAGAGATGGGCAGGAGGCGGGAGGTGATGGATGAGCCAAGGAGGAGTTGGAAGAAGGAGCGTCTTTTCATCGCCTGATTATCGCTTTTGCTGATTGAAGCGAAAGCTTTTCATTGGACGGTTTTCGAAGCGGGCGTTGCGACAACCGCCCTTATCGAGTTGCGAAGTAACGGGGGCTTGAGGAGGAAGGGGGGTTAAGATATGATTATCAACTAGTTCTATGAAATCGGCTGAAGTCAGAAAAGGGTACTTAGAGTTCTTCCGTGGGAAGAGCCACACGATCGTGCCCTCGGCCAGTTTGATGCCGACTTCGCCGAATCTCTTGTTCACCAACGCGGGGATGAACCAGTTCGTTCCGATCTTTCTGGGGCAGGCCAAATTTCCAAACTCACCGGCCCGCGCGGCCGATACGCAGAAGTGCATTCGGGCAGGCGGAAAACACAACGATCTGGAAGACGTCGGTTTTGACACTTACCACCACACTTTCTTCGAGATGTTGGGAAACTGGTCGTTCGGGAATTATTTCAAAAAAGAATCGATCGAATGGGCTTGGGAACTTTTGGTCGATATTTGGAAATTCCCGCCCGCCCGCCTCTACGCCACGGTTTATAAGCCCGGGCCTGGGGATCCGGCCGAGTTTGATTCCGAGGCGCACGGGTACTGGGTGGAGAAGTTCAAGAAAGCGGGGTTGGATCCGGCCATTCACGTGGTGATGGGGAA
>CAMDXQ010000033.1 GCA_945878585.1 Akkermansia muciniphila | reverse complement strand
CCCAGCTCGGGCAGACCCAGCATCAGATTCTTTTTGTCCAAAATTCGCATGACCACCGATTCGCCGTGGATCGTCGGAACCGTCGAGACCCGCAAGTCCAACGTCGGACCGTCCACCGTCGCCAGCGCAATTCGGCCGTCCAACGGCAGTCGCTTCTCCGCGATGCTGATGTTCGACATAATCTTGATTCGGCTGATAATACTCGACTGAAGTCGTTTCGGGGGATCTTTCATCTCCTGCATATTTCCGTCGATCCGGTAACGCAACCGCAACCTTTTCTCCAGCGGTTCAATATGAATGTCACTCGCCCGTAAACGGTGGGCCTCCAAAATCAAGCCGTAGACCAGCCGGATGATCGGGGCGTCTCCCTCTGCCGTTTCGTCCCCTCCTTCCGTTCCCGCTTTTTTCAGTTCCAGTTCGCTCCCGTCCATGTTGGCCATCAGGGAAGCCAACGACTCGTCCGTCTTTCCAAAAAAACGTATGACGGCGTCGTCGATTTTGGCCAATGGCACCACCACAGGCTCCAGATCGGTCTTCAGGAGGTAGCGCAGGGCGTCCAGCGTTTCGAAATCCAAAGGATCGGAAATCGCGATCCTCAGGCCCGAAGGGAGGCGCATCAACGGCAGGGCATGGTATCGCCGGCTTTCCGCCGGAGGAATCGTTGCCAGGACGTCCTCGTCCACGTGCTCGATCACCGCCTGAAACTCCATTCCGCAGTCCTTGGCGACAATTTCCAAAATCTGGTCAGGCGTAAGTAACCCCCGCTTGCTGATCCCCTCCAACGTCGAATGACCCTGCATGGCCGCCTCCTCTTGGCAGGCGGTCATATCCTCCAGGCTGACCATTCCGGAGTTCTGCAACAGCTCCAGCACATAGGCTTCGTTGGAGATCATGGCTACGGAGAAAACATCGCCTAGGTCGGGGAGAAGGGCAACCGTCTAAGCAGAAAGTTTCGCCTTCAAAATTTCGTCCACCTGGGCCGGGTTCGCTTTGCCTTGGCTCTTTTTCATCACAAATCCCTTTAACGCATTGATCGCATTGCCTTTGCCCGCCCGATAATCCTCCACACTCCGCGGGTTCGCCGCGATCGCCTCGTCACAATAGACTCCCAAGGCCGATGCATCGGAGATCTGTGCCAATCCCAGTTTTTCGACCAAGGCTTTCGGCGAGGAAGGATTGGCCATCAATTCCGCAAACACCTTCTTCGCCTGAGCACTGTTGATCGTTCCTCCCGCCACCAGATCCGCCAGCTCTCCGAAGAATTCCGGTCGCACTGGGGATGAGGCTGGTTCGGGTTGCGTTGCGAGGAAATCGTTCAAAATCCAGTTCGCCACCACCGCCTTGTGCTGGGTTCCCAACGCCGCCTTTTCATAATAGGTGCACAGGATGCGATCCGCTGCCAGAACGCTCGCCTGATACGCCGTCACTCCGTTCTCCCTCATTAACCGGTCTTGAAGCGCCGCCGGCAGTTCAGGCAGGCCCGACTCAGCCGCCGCCCGCAATCCTTGATCGGTCCGCACGGGAAGAAGATCCGGCTCGGGAAAGTATCGGTAGTCGTGGGCTTTTTCTTTCGTTCGCATCGTGAAGGTTGCGCCCGCCTCGTCATCCCAGCGGCGTGTTTCGTGTTGGATCGCCTCTCCCTTCTCCACCGCCGCAATCTGTCGGGCAATCTCATACACCAGTGCCCGCCGAACTCCGCTGATCGAATTCAAATTCTTCAACTCCACCTTCGTTCCAAACTCTTTTTGCCCCACGGGCCGGACTGAGACGTTCACGTCACACCGCATCTGACCCTTCTCCATGTCCGCATCGCTCACGTTCCCCGAGAGAAGGACCTGCCGCAGGGATCCCAAAAAGGCGAAGGCTTCCCCTGCGGTCCGGAGATCCGCTTCGGAAACAATTTCCATGAGAGGTGTTCCTGCCCGATTGAAGTCGATCCCGCTCCGCTCCTCATAGTGGAATGATTTTGCCACATCCTCTTCCAAATGAATCCGCGTCAGACGGATCGAACGCTTCGCCTTTGCTTCGTCGGTCTCCTGCAGATCTTTGGGGAAAAGAAACGGATCCAGACCGACTGCTCCGCCCGCGCACAACGGATCGTCAAACTGGCTGATCTGATAGTTCTTCGGCATGTCCGGATAAAAATAATTTTTCCGGTCAAATCTTGCGACGTTGGCGATCCGACAACCGAACATCAATCCTGTGAGAATCGTCCGGCGAATTGCCTCCTCGTTCGGCGCGGGAAGGCTTCCCGGCATTCCTAGGCACACTGGACAAACCTGACTGTTTGGAGCTCCCCCGTACTGGTTGATGCAGCCGCAGAACATCTTCGTCTGGGTCCGCAACTGCACGTGCACCTCCAGACCGATCACCGCTTCCCAATTTCCAGAAGAGCTCATACCGGCGGCATCCGTTTCCAAAAATCGTGCGCCTGCTCGAACGCATGGGCGGCTCCGAGCATGGTCTCTTCGCCGAATCGGGGTCCGATTAGCTGTAGACCGATCGGGAGGTTCGATTTTGTGAAACCACACGGCAGGGAGATCGCCCCATTGCCTGCGAGGTTGGTCGAGATGGTGAAAACGTCGGCCAGATACATTTTGAGAGGATCCTGCGTCCGTTCTCCCAGGGGGAAGGCGGGTTCGGGACTGGTCGGGGTCAGCAGCAGATCACACTTCGTGAATGCTGATTCAAAATCCTGACGCAACAGACCCCGGACCTTTTGCGCCTTGCGATAGAAGGCATCCGAATATCCTTGGCTGAGAACGAAGGTACCGAGAATGATTCGGCGCTTCACCTCCGGCCCAAATCCTTCCGAACGGGTCCGCTGATAAAGATCGAGCAGATCCTTCGGATCCACCGCCCGTCGACCGTAACGGACTCCATCAAAGCGGGCGAGATTGGCTGAGGCCTCCGCTGTCGCGAGGATGTAGTACACCGCGATCGCGGCAGGAGTGTGGGGCAGCGAGACTTCCACTAGCGTGGCTCCGTTTTTTTCAAACCAGCTGGCCGCACTTCGAATGGATGCTTCGGTCTCCGCATTCATTCCGGGGAGGAAATACTCCTTGGGCAGGCCGATGCGTAGACCTTTCACCGATCCGGTTGGCTTCGCGAGGAAAGTTTCCGGTTTACGAAGATCGGTCGTGTTGTCGCGCGGATCGTGTCCGGCGAGGGCGGAAAGGAGGAGGGCAGAATCTTCAACGGTCCGGGTGAGGGGTCCGATCTGATCGAGGGAGGAGGCAAAAGCGACCAGCCCGTAGCGGGAGATCCGACCGTAGGTCGGCTTTAGACCGACACAGCCACAAAGAGCGGCGGGTTGGCGGATCGAACCACCTGTGTCGGAACCCAGAGCTGCAATTGCCAGCCGTCCTGCGACCGCTGCAGCGGAGCCACCGGAAGAGCCTCCAGGAATTCGGGTGGAATCCCAAGGATTGCGGGTGACGCCGAGGGCGGAATTTTCCGTTGAGGATCCCATGGCGAACTCGTCCATGTTCGTTCGGCCGAGGAAAAGAGCGCCTGCTTGTCGGAGTCGGGCAACAGCCGTTGCGTCGTATGGGGCACGGTAACCTTCGAGAATTTTGGAAGAGCAGGTGCAGGGATCTCCCAAAGCGTTGAGATTATCTTTGAGGGCGATGGGAAGCCCGCCGAGGGGAAGGGAGAGATCGGCTTTTTCTGCAGTGGCGAGCGCAGCCTGTCCGTCGAGGTGGGTGAAGGCGTGGACAGTTTTTTCGCGCGCATCGATCTGAGCAAGGAGATCCTTAATGATGTCGCGGGGATGAATTTCCTTGGCGACAAGCCGTCGGCGCAGAGAGGCGAGAGTTTCGTGGGCGAGGCTCATTCGACGATTTTTGGGACCAGGATCAGGTCGTTGCTCTGGGCAGGGGCGTTGGAGAGGGCGGCTTCGACCGTGAGGCTGGGGGTGGGGATGTCTTTACGAAGGGCGGGCTGGGCAGGGGGAACGACTTCTGGCACATCCCCCGTGCCGATTTGGCCCAAGGTTTCCATATGGGCGAGAATTTGGCTGAGTTGAGAGGAGAACTTTGTGGTCTCATCGGGGGTGAGGGACAAGCGGGCTAACCCAGCCACATCGGCAACATTCAGTTTCGGAACGGACATAAGCCCCAAAGAGTAGGAAGAAAGAAAGCGATTCGGAAGAAAGAAAGCATGGCGGCGATGATATCGCCTTTGAACTTTCTTCTTCCGCTTTGTGCCCTTTTCACGCCACACTCGGTCGTGCCCTCCCGTCGTCCCTCTTCAAAAAAGCCTGCGAAATCCTCCCGTCCCGCTTCCGTTCCGCGCAGTCCGAGTGAAAGGCAACCGCATCGGGACGATGCGTATGCTCCCATTCATTCTCCTAAAACTCGGCGTCTTCTTCTGAAACTTTCCGGAGAAACCCTCGGAGACTCATCGAACCACCTTTCTCACCCGATCATTCTGCGTCTCGCTCACCAGATCAAAGGGATTCTTTCTCCGACTCTTCAGCTGGGGATCGTGATCGGTGGGGGAAATATCTGGCGGGGCGCTCCCGCTGCGGATGAAGGTCAGATGGACCGGAATACCGCCGACTATATGGGAATGCTGGCCACCGTGATCAACTCTCTTGCTCTGCAGGACGCGCTGGAAAATGCCGGCGTGGAGACTCGGGTTCTCACGGCGATCGAGATGAAGAACGTGGCCGAGCCTTTCATCCGTCGTCGAGCCCTTCGTCACTTGGAGAAAGGAAGGGTCGTGATTTTTGCTGCCGGAACAGGACATCCTTTCTTCTCGACCGACACCACGGCCGCTCTTCGTGCGAGCGAAATCGGGGCGGACGCGCTTCTCAAGGCCACCAAGGTGGATGGTATTTACGATTCCGATCCCCGGACAAATCCGCGGGCGCAAAGGTTTCAGACGATCACGTATGGAGATGCTCTCCGGCGACGGTTGCAGATCATGGACTCGACCGCGTTTTCCCTCTGCATGGATAATAAGATTCCGATCGTGGTGTTTGATGTTTTTCGTGAGGGGAATTTGCGGGCGGCGGCGGAGGGGCGACCCGTGGGAACGCGGGTGATTGCCGGCGATTGAGGCGGATGTGCGCGATCCGTAACGGTAATATTCCTTTCGATTTTTATTTCCTCAAGAGCGCTTTTTGAATGAATCCTTGATTATGAAAATAAAATTTTCTTGCCATGCGAACGACGCAAATCCTCTAAATGATTTAAATAGGATTCATATGACAATTAAAATCAAGGACTTACAATTTTAAAGCAAGATCAAAAAGAATTGCGACAATTTGGTGACAAACAAAAATTACCCCTTGATTTTGAACGAATCATAGATTACATTGTCTCAAGTGAAGGAGATTATGAATATGAAAAAACTGAATGTTGCTTTCTCAATCCTTGTAGCCGCTGTCATGGCGGGGAACGCTCAAACAACCGCCACGAGTGAGATCGTCGGATATCAAACATCTACGATTGCTGGCAAAGGTTCTGGATCTTCTTTCTTATCTTTTGTTCCCAACAACCTTTCGAAGTCTGCCATCTATACCGGCAGCGCATCAGCGTCCGGAACAATGGTAACATTTCCAGATGCCTCCCTTACTGGCACTCTCGGTCCGGTATCAGGCGTTCCAACACATTACCTTCTTGTTAAGACAGGTGCAGGTGCGGGTTTTGTCTCCGATGTCACTGCCTTCACGGCTGGATCTGTGACAACTGCCGATGACTTGTCTTCTAGCATTACGGCAGGAACAACGGTTTCTCTTGTTCCTCACACTAAACTAACTGATATTTTGGGTACAACCACAGGGCTACTTGTCACTGGTGGCAGCACTGTCACAGCAGCGGATAACGTTTATCTTGTTGATGCAGCTGGAGCGCTTAAGATTTATTATTACAAAACGGGACCTGGTTCCGGTTGGAAAACCAGCAGTGGAACTGACGCTACTGCAACGATCGTTTACCCTAGCGAATCAATCTTGGTCTCTCGTAAGCAAGTTGCCCCCGTTTCCATTGTTACTGTAGGACAAGTGGCCTCAGAACAAACTAAGGCGGTCTTTACTCAAAATATGAATTCCGCGTGTAGCGGTGCTCCTGTGGGCTTAACGTTAAGCTCCCTTTATCCGGCGATCTCTGGTGGCAGCACCGTTTCAGCAGCAGATAACGTCTTCCTAATTAACCCAACTACTGGGGCGCTAGATATTTTTTATTACAAAACCGGTCCTGGCTCTGGATGGAAAACAGCAGCTGGCGCAACAGCAGATGCAACAAGAGATATCAGCAGTGGCTATCTAGTAAAACGAAAAGCGGCTACGGCGGCTGTTTTCGCCCAAACTAAAACTTGGTAACAAACATAAATAAACAAAAAAGGAATAAAAAATATGAACAAAATAACCAAATTAGCCGGAGCAATGATTCTGGCTGTATCCCTCAACGCAGGACATGCTGCTATATCAATAACTGGTTCAGCGGCCAACGCATACAATTTTGCTTTGAGTAATGGTGCTGTTCTCACCGATGGGGGTTTGTTCCAAATTGGTTTTTATAGCACAGCACTCTCAAACTCCTATTTTCAAGGACTGACCGCTGCCTCTCAGTTTGAGACGGGCTGGTCGGCAATAGCTTCTAGCACAGCGAATGCATTTGATTACGCTGGTTTAAGATCAGCTACTGCAGATCTTCCAAACGGAGTTAGTACTTATACGGGCAGAACACTTGTTATGCTTGTGGGAAATGCTTCAACAATTGCTAGCTCAACTGAATTGGGAGTTTTTTCAAATGCAGGTTGGGTAATCCCTGCTAATCCTACTGGCGATGTTCCTGATGCCTTTGGAGTAGATGTTCAAGAAGTAGGTACAGTAGCGTACTTTGGTTCCCTA
This sequence comes from Akkermansia muciniphila, assembly GCA_945878585.1. Taxonomy (GTDB): domain Bacteria; phylum Verrucomicrobiota; class Verrucomicrobiia; order Methylacidiphilales; family Verrucolacustridaceae; genus Verrucolacustris. The sequence continues at coordinate 8,296 of CAMDXQ010000033.1, read as the reverse complement.
ACCTTGGGCACAGGAGCTTATCCTACGGATGGTGTACCGAACTCAGCAAACCTACAGGCCATTCCCGAGCCCTCTTCGGCCTCACTCTTGGCTCTCGGTGTGGCTGGGCTGGTTGCCTTGCGTGCTCGTCGGAAAAGCTAAGTCGGTTAGTTAGCCTTTCTTGTTGGCAAAGGGCGGATCCTTCGGGATCCGCCCTTTGTTTTTTGTGGAAAATGGTTGAATTGTATTTTCCACTGGTAGGGTCCGTTATCCTTAACGGACCGTGCAGATGTCCTGCCGATCCGCACTTCAAATAGCAGAACGGTCGGTTAAGACAACCAACCCCACGAATGATTCATGTGTTGTGTAGACGGGCCGATCGAATCCACGGCGTGAGTCCAATTTCCCCTAAAACATAATTGATTTTATGTGGAATAAGCCAACCATAGGCATATGGGGCTGGATCGAATCCACTTCAACGCCGGAGCGAAGATGCGGATCATTCCCGGCACTGGTTCCGTCATTCCCGGAAAAAACCTTCTCGCGATTACGATCAAGGAGATCCGAGTCGATCCTCGAACCTTCCTCTCCCGCGATCTTGGGCCGAATCGTGAAGGTGTAATCGAACTGACGTTGTCTGGTCAGTCCACCGTCATCCCCTTCAGTGGGTCAGGTCCAGTGAATCAAAAGTATCTCCGCCGGGTTGCTTATCTCGGCCGAAACCCTGGAGGTGTTGGAATTTCGGTTGGGGTGACCGAGTCGGATGAGGAGTCGCGTCGTGCCCTGGATAAAGCTGCTGGGGTGGCAGAGGCATTCTCGGGGGCAATCCCTGGCTCGGGAACGGTGTGGGGTTTGTTACTGGGGCCAGTCGCACCTGCGTTCGGACTGGTGGCAGCCATCCTGAAGTTTCTCCGAGGTGGGGTGGACGATGATGAGGAGGCCCGATTTTTCGGAGTAATCAAAAAAGGGCTTTCCCATGGAGATCGGATCGTTGTGGAGTTGAAGAGAAAAGGGAAAGAGGTGTTTGCCGTGGAATTCGAGGCGGAGGATTTAGGTGAGCCGACGAATCAGGCCGGCGGCTACAGTGTACGAATTTCCCAGCCTGAAATTATTTTGGAGGATGTGGAGATCGGTGTTCGGAAGGGATCGGTTCGTGGAAAGAAGGCTGGGTGGATGAGTCGACCTGATGCGGGGTTGAGCCCGGTTCGTTCGGGGGAGTATCTGAAAAGAATGAAGTGGTTCGGGTGCGAGGCGGCGAGCGGAATTGGAAGATTCCGTTATGAAACGATCGTTCCCACAGCGGGGGAGGTATTGACCTGGGACGAGGCAGAGCTTTTCTTGGCCGCGGCCCCGAAGTTGAAGTCGGATCGGCACACGCTGCCGCTGACCCTTTCGTTTTCGATCTACTCGGATCGGCTGGAGTTGGGAGGTTTGACGGGGGTGGCCTCGGCAGGGGTGGAGTTGGTGGAGGGGCTGCTGGAAGGGGGAGACGATAAGGAGGGGAGGAAGTTGATTGCGGACGTGGCTCCTTATTTAAGGAAGGCGGTGCCATCGGTGAGTGCGCTGTTGGCTGAGATATCGGAGGGACGGTTCTCCCTATTCTCTATGGAAGGATTCCTTGTGCTTCTCCCTGAGGGGCAAAAAGGGGATGGAGGGAGTGAGGGGCCTAGGATCCTTTTGGAGTGGCAGAAGAAGGAGGAGGTCTGGAGGGCTAGAATAAAGAGTAAATTAGAGTGGAGAGGGGTAAAGGTCGGGCAATTCAGTTTCGGGATCGAAGTGCAGCCAGCACGATAAAAATCATAAATTAATGACTATAAGCATTTTAAATATAATAAATCAAAAATAAATGAGATATTTAGACAAATAAAATAGACTTAAGCAGTTGGTATTTATGTATTTATGCAAAAAACGCAGGCTTTGGCGGCCTGCGTTTCTTGACGAACACCCTCAGAGACATTCGTAATGCAATTGGGATAGACAGGTAACTTATTAAAACGTTCAAAAAATATTTGTAGACACGTTCGGTAGGGATGATAAGGTCATTTGGTTCGTACAGCATTTTGGCCAGCAATCACGGTGCGGTATGAACATCAACAAACACAAACCAAAGGAGATACTAAATAAAATGATCAAGAATATTACAGCGATTCTTGGCGTGCTTGCAGCCGTGACCAGCTTGTCCCTCGGGGACAGCGCTCCGGAAGCTTCCGCTCAAGACACCAAAAAGATGGTTCAGAATAACTTCGTTGAGACTGCCCAGAAGGGCATCAAGCTCAGCGGATACGTCGATGCCGGTTACAGCTACAACTTCACAGGTGCTTCTTCCGGCACCTCCGATGTTTCGGGCCGTTTCGGTTCCGACACCGCCGCTAAGGGTGACTTCAACTTGTACGCGGTTAAGATCGCCCTCGAAAAGGCGTTGACCTCGGAAAACAAAGCTCAGGCTGGGTTCCGTACCGATGTGATGATCGGTGAAGACGCGAACTACCTGATCAACCGTGGCACGACGTACAACCAGACCAACGACAACCAGGACTCGAACGCCCTGTTCCTCGAACAGGCCTATGTTTCGATCCGTGCCCCTGTTGGTAATGGTTGGGACTTCAAAGTGGGTAAATTCGTTTCGATCCTCGGATACGAGGTGATTGAACGTCCTGCCAACATGAATGTGACCTACGGGTTGCTCTGGCAGCAGATGCCCCTCTACTACACCGGTGTGCTCTCGTCCTATAAGTTCGACGATTACCTCGATGCGAAATTGGGCGTGGTGAACGGTTCACAGACCGACAACAACACAACGACCGGTTTGAACGGTGACGGTTGCGCTGTTCTCGCGGCTTTGAACGTTACCGCTCCTGGCGGCAACGCGAACTGGAGCAACAACTTCCAGTACAGCTCGAACAACGACAACAACACCGCTTCGGCTTTCGTAAACGAAAGTTCGACCAGCACTGCAGTCGAAAATGGCTCGAACGGCACTGGTTATACCTTCATTTACAACTCTTGGGGTAACTGGGCACCTAAGTTCGCTGACGACAAACTATTGTTTGCGTTCAACGCGCTCTTGGGAACCTCTAGCACGAATGCAGAGCCTTCCCAACCTGGAACGACCTGGTTCGGTGCAGGAGCCTATGCGAAGTATCAGTTCAACGACTGGTTCTCGCTCTGCAGCCGTGGTGAATACCTCGGTGGCAATAACCCTGCCAAAGTCACTGATAATTATAATAACCAGAACCTATCTCTGTGGGAATACACCCTCACAGCAGGATTCAACGTGATCGATAACCTCTTGATCCGTGCGGAATATCGCTTGGATTGGGGAACCAACTCGGTCAACAATTTGAACACTGGTGTTGATAACACACCAGCAGGAAGCTCTGGCCCGGCTCACTATGCTGGTGCTGAAGTTGTCTACAGCTTCTAAAGAATATTTAGAGCAAAGTTAGTTTAGAAACCCCCGAGTGGCAGTGATTGCCCACTCGGGGGTTTTCTTTTTTATGTAGGGCGACTATTCGTGGTCGCCGGGTACAAGGCGGGCAGGAATGCCCGCCCTACATGGGCTTGACGCTTGAACGGGTATGTAGGGCAACCATTCGTGGTCGCCGGGTAAAAGGCGGGCAGGATGCCCGCCCTACATGGGCTTGAGGGTTGAATGCGATTGTAGGGCGTCCGTTCGTGGTCGCCAGATATGAGGCGGGCAAGATGCCCGCCCTACACGGTTTGAGGGTTGAATGCGATTGTAGGGCGACCATTCGTGGTCGCCAGGTATGGGGCGGGCAAATGCCCGCCCCTATCGATCGTCAGGGGCACATAATTCGAACTTGGTAGGGTCCGTTATCCCTAACGGACCTTGCCAGGCGTTGAGCACTGGCGATTAGGGATAATCCCCCCTACCGCTCTTTTGAATTTGCGAACTTTGAATCATGGGTACGGACACCGGTCCTAGGCGTACTAGGAAGGCTCGGAGAGCCGTCCATACCCAAAGCACCATATTCGTGGCTAATAGCGGCCAAAGCCGACAGGGTTACTGGATGGTATGAAATCAAATCGCTTACACAAAATTATAATGATTAATGCTATACAGAAAAGTTACTGTATTCCAAATACTTGGCATGCATTGTGCTTTATAATTATTAGCCCATTCCATAGACCAGTTTTGGACTAGGCCGAAATGGATAAAAATCTTGATAAATTTTTATCTTTCTAATAAAAAACAGGTCAGATTGGAGCTTAGTTTTGGCAAAATCACGACTTGGCTTCAGTTCAAACACAAACACAAACACAAACACAAACAGGAGATAGAAAATAAAATGATCAAGAATATCACAGCGATTCTTGGCGTGCTTGCGGCCTTGGCCAGCTTGTCCCTAGCGGACAGCGCTCCGGAAGCTTCCGCTCAAGACACCAAAAAGATGGTTCAAAATAACTTCGTTGAAACCGCCCAGAAGGGCATCAAGCTCAGCGGATACGTCGATGCCGGTTACAGCTACAACTTCACAGGCGCTGCCAATGGCAGCGTCGTGAATAGCCGAGTGCAAAGTGATTCCGCCCAACAGGGTGACTTCAACTTGTATGCAGTGAAAATCGCGCTCGAAAAGGCGATGACCTCTGAAAACAAAGCTCAAGCTGGATTCCGCGTTGATGTGATGATCGGTGAAGACGCCAAGTACTTGGCGAATCCTTCGGTCCAATCCAATACTGCGCAAGATTCGAACTATCTGTTCCTCGAACAGGCTTATGTTCAACTCCGCGCCCCTGTCGGCAACGGATGGGACTTCAAAGTGGGTAAGTTCGCTTCCATCCTCGGATACGAAGTGATGGAACGGCCTGCCAACATGAACATCACCTATGGCTTGCTCTATAATCAGTTCCCCTTCTGGTACACAGGTGTTCTCTCGTCCTACAAGTTCGATGAGTACCTCGACGGCAAGCTAGGTGTTGCCAACGGTGCAAACAGCGACAACAACACGACCACTTCGGGTGAAAGCGATGGCGTGGCTCTCTTGGCCGCTCTTAACGTAACTGCCCCTGGTGGGAATGCGAATTGGAGCCATAATTTCGAGTACAGCACTGCGAGTGAAAACAGCACTGGAAACCCTACTGCACCTACTCCAACCACCCAAAATGCGTTGCCCTCGAATGTTGGCTCAACAACCGCAGCAGGTGGTGCGTGGACCATCATTTACAACTCATGGGGCAACTGGGCTCCCAAGTTTGCGAATGATAAGCTCCTTCTTGCCTTCGATACCGTCCTCGGCAACACCGCTGGAGCGAATGGAACAAACGCTGGCGCGACGGGTGCAAACAACACCACTTGGTGGGGTGCCTCGGCCTATGCGAAGTATCAGTTTAACGACTGGTTCTCCCTTGCTAGCCGTGGTGAGTACTTCGGTGGTGATAACTTAAACAAAATCAGCAATGACCTAGGCAACAATAATCAGGCTGCAGGTTTAAGCTGGTGGGAATACACGATCACCGCTGGGTTCAACGTGATCGATAATGTCTTGATCCGTGCGGAATACCGCTTGGATTGGGGAAATAATATTGCCGGCACGAGTGTCGATGCGAACGCTGGCTCGCAAAACAGCAGCGGCCCAGCTCACTATGCGGGTGCTGAAGTTGTCTACAGCTTCTAAAGCATATTTAGAGCACAGTTAGTTTAGAAACCCCTCGGAGCCAGTGATTGGGCTCCGGGGGGTTTTTTTTGTAGGGCGACCATTCGTGGTCGCCGGGGGACGAGGCGGGCAGGAATGCCCGCCCTACATGGGCTTGGGTGTTGATCGGGATTGTAGGGCGACTATTCGTGGTCGCTGGGGGACGGGGCGGGCAAGATGCCCGCCCTACATAGGGAATGGAATTTGAACGCGAATGTAGGGCGACCATTCGTGGGCGCCGGGGACAAGGCGGGCAGGAATGCCCGCCCTACATGTGGATTGAGGCTTAAACGGGTAAATGTAGGGCGACCATTCGTCGTCGCCGTGTGATTTTGTTGTGAGGTTTGAGGCATCAGCACAGGCGATTAGGGATAATCGCCCCTACCGATCATCCAGCGTGGATAATTCGAACTTGGTAGGGTCCGTTATCCTTAACGGACCGTGCTGAATGCTGAAAGATAGAGCGGTCTGAGGGATTCATTTTCCATAGACATGAGACTAGGTCTCATCTAATTTTCAAATTTGATGTCACTGCTTTCTCTGCTGAAGCCCTCCAACCTCGCCAAAGATTTGCCTGCTGGATTGGTCGTTTTCCTTGTCGCGTTGCCCCTATGTCTTGGAATCTCTTTAGCCTCCAACGCCCCGCTAGCAGCCGGAATCATTGCCGGGATCGTAGGCGGTCTTGTGGTAGGTGCGTTAAGCGGTTCGAGCACCAGCGTTACGGGTCCTGCAGCCGGGTTAACCGCTGTGGTGGCGGCCCAAATAGCTGAACTAGGATCCTTTCAGGTATTCCTTGTGGCGGTCATCGTGGCCGGGGTGTTGCAGATTATATTTGGAATCCTTAAGGGCGGATTTCTCTCCTCCTTTTTCCCATCCAGCGTCGTGAAAGGACTGCTTGCAGCAATCGGGATCATTATCATCTTAAAGCAGCTCCCCCACTTGGTGGGTTACGATGCGGACCCTGTGGGAGAAACCGATTTCTGCCAAATGGATCAGAAAAACACCTTCACTGAACTGCCTGCTGCATTGCAAATGTTTCTACCAGGGGCGGCAATGATCGGTCTTCTCTCGTTTGGGCTGCTTGTTGTGTGGGGAAAAATTTCGTGGTTACAGAAATGCCCCATTCCTGGGCCGTTGGCAGCGGTACTGTTTGGGACTGCGGCCAATCTTCTGTTGATTCAAATGGGCCATCCTTGGGCCATCGTTTCTACTCACCTTGTTCAAGTTCCTGTTGCCGAAGGAACATCGGGGTTCATGCAACTTTTTGCTTTTCCTGATTTGTCCGCTCTCGCAAGACCTGCTGTATATGGAGCTGCAGTTACTTTGGCAGTGATTGCCAGCTTGGAGACCCTTTTGACGATCGAGGCGGTGGATAAGATCGATCCTCAACAGCGAAAGAGTCCGGCGAACCGAGAGCTTTTTGCCCAAGGGGCAGGAAACATCGTCAGCGGCTTTCTGGGCGGCTTGCCGATGACCAGCGTGATCGTCCGCTCGGGGGCGAATTTGAATGCAGGAGCGCAGACAAAAGTCTCTGCCATTTTTCACGGGGTCTTGCTTCTCGGCTGTGTTGCGTTGTTACCCCGTTGGCTGAATCAGATTCCGTTGTGTGCCTTGGCAGCAATTCTAATTATGACCGGCTATAAGCTGGCGAGCCCCAAGATTATTGGTCAGATGTGGAAAGAGGGGAAATATCAGTTCCTCCCGTTTGCCATCACGGTCATTGCGATTGTGTTCACCAATCTTCTGACGGGAATTCTGATCGGGTTGAGTGTGAGCTTGCTTTTCATTCTCTACAGCAACTTTCGCAGGCCGATTCATCAGGTTCTGGAGAAGCACCTTTCTGGAAATGTGATGCGGATTGAACTTCCGCCCCAAGTGAGCTTTCTGAATCGTGCGGCCATGCAAAAATCTCTTTATTCGATCCCTGCAGGTGGATCGATTTTGGTCGATGCTCGCAATACCGATTATATCGATCCGGATATCCTCGACCTCCTTGCCGACTTCAATGATGTGACGGCCAAGGCACACGGGGTGGAGTTTAAAACGGTGGGACTTAAGGAGAAGTACAGCCGATTTGATGAGCAGGTTCCTTTTGCCGATTATTCGAGCAGGGAGTTGCAGAACTCGATCAAACCAGGGGATGTTCTGGATCTCTTAAAGGCCGGACATCAACGTTTTCTGGATGGGCGACCTTTAGTTCGGGATTTAAGGCGACAAGCGGGAGCGACTGCAGCTGGGCAATTTCCGATTGCCGCAGTTTTGGGGTGTATTGATAGCCGAGCTCCAGTGGAGCACATTTTTGATCTTGGGCTTGGAGATGCCTTTGTCGCGCGGATTGCCGGCAATGTGGCTAGGGACAAAATGATTGGGAGCCTGGAGTTCGCTTGCGGGGTGGCAGGTGCCAAGCTCCTGATGGTTTTGGGACACACATCGTGTGGAGCCGTGAAGGCCTCCGTAGAGCTCAAAGTGGCTGGCAAAACGGCGTCGGAAGCAACGGGATGTGACCATTTAGATGAGTTGGTTGGAATCATTCAAGGCTCGATCGACCCCTCCCAGTGTAAGGATTTCGCGAGTTGGGGAGAGGATAAGAAGAAAGCTTTTGTGGACGAAGTAGCCCGAAAAAACGTGGTCAATACGATGAACTATATTCGGGAAAAGAGCAG
>CAMDXQ010000032.1 GCA_945878585.1 Akkermansia muciniphila | reverse complement strand
AGGGAGGCCGGTCGATGTTCTTAGGGCATTAGCGAAAGAAACAGGGGCAAAGATTCTGTTTTTCAACAAAGACATCGAGCCTTATTCACGCCAAAGAGATGAAAAAGTCGCCAACATGGCGAAGGAGGAAGGGATAGAATTGGTAACTTGCGATGACTTGCTAATTCATCCGCCCGGAGCGGTTCAACGTGTCGCTGGAGGTCCCTACACAGTTTTTACTCCCTTCTCTTTGGCTTGGCAGACAAAACCACCCCATGATCCGCTTCCTCGCCCCGCTCAAATCGAGGGATTTTCTGGGGTGAAGGGCGGTACTATTCCTACTTTGGAAGAGTTGGGGCTCGGAAAGTGTGATGTCCCTGTTCCTCTGGCAGGAGAAAAGAGCGCTCAGGAGCTTCTTCGGGCTTTTGTGAAGAGAAATATATGCCGATACCAGGCCACGAGGAATTTCCCCCTTGAAGACAGCACCTCCCACCTCTCCCCTCATCTCCGTTTTGGCACTCTTTCTCCACGAACCGTTCTTGCCGCGGCCCGGCGGGCGCGAAATGATGACCCAGACTCAAAAAAGCAGATCGACGTCTTCATTGGGGAGTTGATCTGGAGGGATTTCTATAAGCAGATCCTTTGGGAGTTTCCTCATGTTGCCTCTCGGGCCTTTCGTCCTGCTTACGACAAGATCGAGTGGGAGAACCGAACCGACCGGTTTCAAGCTTGGTGTGAAGGGCAAACTGGCTTTCCGATCGTCGATGCGGCCATGCGCCAACTGAACCAGACCGGCTGGATGCACAACCGCCTCCGCATGATCGTTTCCTCTTTTCTCACCAAGGATCTCCTCATCTCTTGGCAGTGGGGGGAGCGCTACTTCATGGAAAAATTGTTCGACGGGGATTTGGCGGCCAACAACGGAGGCTGGCAGTGGGCGGCTGGGACGGGAACCGATGCCCAGCCCTACTTTCGAATTTTCAACCCCACGAGCCAGGCCGAAAAGTTTGATCCGGAAGGAAAGTTTATCTCCCAATATGTTCCTGAGGCGAATTCCCTGACGTATCCCGCCCCCATTGTGGATCACGCTGCCCAGCGCATCCGTGCGCTGGAAATGTATAAGACTGCGAGAGGGTAGGAACCCGCACGCGGGATCAGGAAAAGAGCCTCCCGAACTTCTTAGAGGGTTTGGAGGAACCGCACCAACTGTTCGCGGTTCGGGCTGTTTCCGTGCCGCACGTAGAAGCCGGAAGCCGCGACAGCCAACTGGAGGGAGTGGGGCAATCCCAAACCGAGCAATCGCGCGATGGCGAAGCCGGCGTTGAAATGATCCCCTGCCCCAGTACTAATCTTGGGCTTGGAAGTATAAGGACCAGTGACGAACACTTCTCCCTCTGCGTCTGCTGCACAAGCGTACTCGATCGGATGAATCACAACGACTTGGATGCCCATCTTCTCCCGAATGGCGCCAGCCAGCGAGGCACACGCCTTCGGATTTTTTGTCGCGCCTTTCAGCCGGAGAACCTTCGCCACATGCATGGCCTCGCTCTCATTCAGCCCCAAGGTCACATCGTTTTCGGATTGGAATTCGCCGATGATCTTCAACGCGGCCAAAAGATCCGCCTCGATCCGCTTGGCGGGATCCGCCAAGTCAAAGAACAGCTGCTTCCGCTTGCCCGGTTTGCCGGCCTTGTACTCGGTTAGGAGTTTTTTCCAGATCGCCGACATGTGCGGCAACATTGTCCAGTTCACCATTCCGACGAAGGCGGCTGAGGACCACAACTTTTGCACCAGCTTGTCGCCGAGGCGGGATTGGATCGTCTCCCAGTTCGCGTCTTGGACTGAGGCCAGCTGCCCCAGCATGATTTTCCCATCGTTAAATTCCAGAGCGGAAGTCAGCGCGGGTTCGGCAAAGGAGTGAACCTTGGCTCGTTTTGCAAATTCGGTAAAAACGGGGTGAAGTTTAGGGTATCCGCACATTCCCATGTACTCCACGGGGGCACCCAGGGTCGACATGGCAAAGGCCATCAAGGGTCCGTTCCCCCCGATTTTCTCCGTCGTGGGGACGACCTCAAAATTCGCACTTTTCCCTGCTGCTTCACCGACCTTTTTCGCAAAGGGCTTGATGGATGTGTAGGGAAGATATTTGGTCGCCGTTTGGCGCTGATCCACCACCTGTAAAATCGAGTCCAAGAAGCCGTCGAAACCCAGCAAACAGCTGAATTTGAGGAGTTGAGCCCGAGAGCCGATCAATCGTTCCGCCGTCTGTCTTGCTAATCTGGAGTCAGTCATAGCCTGTCGTTATAACCTCGGGGAGGAAAAAGAACAAGTCTAACCTGCGCGCGAAAAGCGTTTGCCTTTTTGACCCCGCATGCGATTTCCTAAATGGAAATGGGCAATATTGTTTACTTTGATCTGGAAACACAGAAAAGCGCGGCCGAAGTCGGCGGCTGGGGGCATATCGACCGGATGGGCGTCTCCGTTGCCGTTCTCTATCACACCGATAAGGCGGAATACGCGGTGTATTTGGAGAAGGATGTCGACCGACTGATCGCCGATTTGCGCCGCGCGGATCTTGTCGTGGGTTTTAATGTGCTTCGATTCGACTACACGGTTCTTACCGCTTACTCCGTTTTCGATTTTTCCACCGTTCCCACTCTCGACCTGATGGTGAGCCTGGAGGAAAAAATTAAACACCGCGTGGGCTTGGATGCCGTCGCCGAGGCCACCTGCGGCGTGAAAAAGACCGCTTCTGGCATGGAGGCGATCCAGTGGTGGAGAGAAGGAAAACAAAAACAGGTGGCTGAGTACTGCTGCTATGACGTCAAAACCACCCGGCTCGTCCACGAACATGGAGTTCGAGCGGGAAAGGTGAGTTACGTCAGCCACAAAACGTTTCTTAAACAGTCGGTCGCTGTGGACTGGGCCTCCATTGGGCCCGTGGGGCACCTCACCAAATCCAGCTAAACCGACTCGAAGATTTTTCGCGTGGCATCGTGTCGTGCGCGGAAAAGGATTTCGAAAAATCTTCGGATGAGTGGCAATGCAAGCGTTCCCAGAAACCCTCCGGGAGGAAGAAACTCGATCCGGTCCACCAATCCGGTGGTTCCGTCCGGAGCTGCCCAAAACTCGTGGAGATGGCGCCAGTACGGAAAGGGGCCTTTCTCCGCCACATCCAATAGTGAGGCTTTGGCGGGGGATCCCGAGAAATCTACCACTTCTGCGACGGTGACTTCCCAAGATTGGGGAAGCCCGAGGGAGCGGACTTTGAGCCGGATTTTCGTGCCCTGCACAATCCGTTCAGGGGATTCAAGGGCGAGAATCTGAATCCACCATGGAGAGACTCGGGCAATATTTTTGGGGTCCAGATGAAAGGTCATCACCTTTTTCGGGTCGGCCTTTAGATTGCTAGCAAACTCGAACACATAAGGAAGTGGGCGGAACGGCATTCCTCCATCTTGTTCGAAGCTAAGGCTTCGGCCAAGACGACGTTTCTGGGTTGGCCATTCCCCCAGTCTGACCGAAACTCCCCCATGCCTCTTCCCTCTTGGAAAAAGGTCCTTGTGGTCGACCTTGGATTTTTGGGTGACACGGTTCACTCGATTCCTGCGATTCGGGCGCTCGCCCAATCCGGCGCGCTCGTCGATGTCATGACCACTCCTGTTGGCGCAGAGCTCCTTGGGTTGGTGCCCGAAGTAAACCGGTGTTGGACCATTCCCCTTCGAAAACCCAGCCCACCCCCTTGGCGGCATCTTTCAACCTTGCTTGCGATCCGCGCAGAAAAGTACGACGCGGCCATTTCTTTTGCGGGCTCCGATCGCAATCTCTTTTGCACGGGATGGAGCGGGGCGCGGGATCGTGTGGCCCATTTGACCGGACGCAACTCCTGGCCGGCCAAGTGGAGGCTTACCCAGACCGTTTCACGTAGGGATCGTGCCCAGCCAGTTTTTGAGCAAAGGCTTTCGGTCCTTCGCGATTTGGGCTGGGAGGGAGGCAACCCCGGCTGGGCTTGGGAGATTTCTCCTGAGGATGCGGCTTGGGCAAAAAGCCAAGTTCCCTCCCCGTTCCTCCACCTGTCGATCAGCGCAGCCAGCTCGCCCCTCAACGAGTGGCCCCTGGACGCCTGGTCGGACACTCTTCACCAAGTTTGGAAAAAATCACCCCAAACTCGAGTTGTTGTCACCGGATCGGGCTCCCAACGGGAAATCGCGCGGCAGGCGGATCTGCTCTCTTTGGTTCAGGATGAGAGAATTCAAAACTTTTTCGACCCCCTTTCTATGTCACGTTTTGCAGCACTTCTGAAGGCAACGAAGCTGCATGTCGGACTCGATTCGGGAGTCCTCCATTTGGCAATGGCGTTGGGCAAACCCACCGTTTCCCTTTTTCGTGAGTCGGTTGGACGGCCAGGGTGGGCCCCTAGGGGAGCCGATCACCAACTTCTCATCCGGGCTTGTGAATGTAACGCATCGGCAGAGCAGAAATGTTCGGGGGGCAGGGCAATTTGCCTTTCGCAGATTTCATCCGACGAAGTTGCACGAGCAGTTCTTACAAACTTAACCTCATCCCGCGCCAGCGGCTAATTCGATGAGACCCCAACCTCTGCCCGAATATTTCACTGAACTGGCTCCTTTTGAGGATCTTTTTTGCGAAGGCCGCGCGATTCTTTGCTACCACAAGATCGCGACACCACCTCGGAAGGCTCGGATCAAGGGGCTCTACCTTGAGCCAACTCTTTTTTCCCGCCAGATGGAGGAATTTTCTTCAAGTGGATTTATTTCTGACCCTCCTTCCCTGCCTGCCGGCACGGAAAAAAAGACACTTACCATTACATTTGACGACGGGTTTCTTACCAATCTGACGGAGGCGGTTCCTCGCATGCAGAAAAGCAATATACGTGCGATCAACTACCTGGTGGCTGATCGAATTGGGCAAACCAGTGATTGGGAAGCTCGCGAAGGCGGGGAAGCCGACCCCCTGATGAATGAGTCTCAGATCAAAGAGTGGCTATCGGCTGGGCATTCGATTGGAGCTCATACTTGCACCCATCCTCGCCTTTCCCTTCTTTCGCGCGATCATGCCAAGGAGGAAATCGTCGCGAGCAAAAAAAAGTTGGAGGACCGGTTCGGCCTTCCTGTGGAACATTTTGCCTATCCCTATGGAGATTATAACCAAACCACCGTCGAACTTGTTCGTGAGGCAGGATTTAAAACCGCCTGCACGATGCATCGTGGAATCAATGCTCCCGACACATCTCGATTCGAACTCAAACGGTTCACGGCCCGTTACGAAAGCCGAAATCTTCGTAACTTCTTTCGGAAACTTTTCTAAATATTGCCTACTGAGAAATAGCGCTAGGATCCTCCATAGTAACGTTTAGGCAGAGGGCCATCGGGGGGCCTGCTGTGAGCATATAACTGACAAATGAGCAATTAGTTCAATTGACAGGAGGTTCCTTCGTTTCAAAACTTTTCTGCATGAAGTCTTGTTTGCGGTCGCGGCTCGTCCTTCCTGTTTATAATGAACGTCATCTGGTGAAGGACGTTTCCCAGGCCCTGGAGGAGGCAAGTCGTAGAAATCCGCAATTGCGGGTGGTCGTCGTGGATGACGGCTCGAAAGATGGAACGGGCAGTGCGTTTCGCCAGCGACTTCATTCATTGGAAAACGCCGAAGTTATAATATTGCCTAAAAATGGGGGCAAAGGTCATGCGATCCGGCATGGATTTCGGGATGCTCAGGAAGAGCATCTAATGTTTACGGATGGAGATTTGGCTTATTCACTCGACCACCTGACTGCACTCGAGGAATCCCTTGCGAAGCACGATGTGGTGATCGGTTCTCGCTCCATGGCCCCCCAGACTCACGGGGGACTTCCTGCCAGACGAGCTTTTCTGGGGTGGGGATTTAACCGATTGGCATGCTGGCTTCTCAGAATCGACTATCCAGATACGCAGGCTGGTTTGAAGGGCTTTAAACGGAAAGCTGCCGAGAGGCTTTTTCAAATGCAAAAACTGAGTGACTTTGCATTTGATGTGGAGCTGCTTTACCTCTGTCGAAAACTTGGCCTTCGCGTTGGTCAGATCCCAGCCCAAGTCTCCTCTTTACACACCTACAAGAACTCTCGCGTTAAACTTCTTCGGGACTCCCTTACTTGCTTCAAAGAGCTTCTCCTGATCCGTTGGTGGTCTTGGTCTGGGGCGTACCGCTTCCACGAATGAACTCTATCCTGTTGACTTGGGATATCGAGGAGTATGACGCTCCGGCCGATTTTGGTGCTACGCCTCTTCCCGACCATGGACTGAGTCGGGGGCGCGATATTTGGGAGGAGTGGCTAAGTTTTACAAAGGAATGGAAGTTTCCCGGCACAACCTTTTGCACTGCGCGGCTTGCTCAGTTGGCTCCTGAACTTCTTCGTGAAACGGGGGCTCGTGGTCACGAGATCGCTTCCCATGGATGGTCTCATCGTGCCGGGGAGGATCTTCAACTCTCTGCCAGCCGTACCCTTCTTCAGGACATCTCTGATCAAGAAATTTACGGATTCCGTTCCCCCCGTCTCCGAAAAATCAATAAAGAGGACATTACTCGCGCAGGATTCCGTTACGATGCCTCCCTGAATCCCACGTGGATTCCAGGAAGATACGATCATCGTCGAGAACCGAGGCGACCCTTTCAGATTGGGCCGCTCTGGGAGGTTCCTGCGGCGGTATTGCCCGGCATCCGTCTTCCCCTTTTTTGGGCGAGTTTCCATATTTTGCCTTTGCCCATCTATTTGGCCTTATGTGCCCGAGTTCTCCAGCACGATGGATTGCTATGTCTCTATTTTCACCCTTGGGAACTTTCTGCCCTCCCCGAGCCTGAAATGCCTCGCTGGCTGACTCGCCGCACTCAGGCAGAAAGAGTTCTTCGGATGGCCAAACTATGCCGCGGCCTTCAACGGTTTGGGAGGTTCACTCCCGTGGGGAGCTATCTTGGTCTTGGAAGACAGGTCACCCGCCCCTGATCGTCACGAGATGATTTGATATAAAACTTTTTGGGGCCAGGAGTGGCGACTCGGTCGTTCGGGTTGGCGTATTCCGGATTTGCATCCCACTGGTCATTCAGCGCATTCGCGACAGGCACATTCATCGGATTGACCAACTTCTGGATCCGCTTATGCCGAGCCACGTATTCAGCATAGCTCTCTGCCTGAGCGAAGCCCGTCAGCGACATCAACAGACATACAAAAAGAGGACAGCGCATCACTTCTTGTCCCCCACGATATTCTCGATCTTTTTAAGCAATTCGGCCGGGTGTTGCCACTCATTGCCCGGGGTTCCAGTTAAATTTTTTCCTTCAGCATTGATCAACACAAGATAAGGGATGCCGTCGGATGCATACTTTTCGACCCCGCTTTCTTTCTTCTCGCTAAAATGTATCGCGGGCCAAGGCATTTTCGTCTCCGTCATATATTCTAGCATCGCTTTCTCGTCCTTGTCGGAACTGGCAAAAACCAACTGGAAGTCCTTGTGCTTCGGTTGGAAATTGTTGTACCACTCCACCAGCTTGGGCGTGAAAGCCCGGCAGGGCGGGCACCAGTGGGCAGAGTAGTAAATGGCGGTAAACTTGGGTGTGGCGCCCTCTTTTTTGTAAGGCAAAGCCTTTCCATCCTTGGCTTGAATCAATTTTTGCTGCAGCCCGTCGAAAAAATCGGCCCGGGAGGAGGCTGGATTCAGGGCTGCAAAAAAGATGGGCAACAGCGCGAAACGAAGGATTTTGTTCATGGGATAATTGTCCCCTGTTTTCACCTTCCCGCAAACGGTTTTTGACCTCTTTTCTCTTCTCCGCCACCCTTAATGGATGCTCCTCAGAAACGAAAAATTACCCCAAACCTTCGCTTCTCTTTCCTCGGTCTACCGCCAACCCCTCTTTTCCCTTTTGGAGCAGTCTCGTCAGGTGCATCGGGTACATTGGGGCGAAAAAGAAGGTGTCCAGCTGTGCCGCCTTTTAAGCATCAAGACCGGTGGATGCAGTGAAGATTGTGGTTACTGCGCCCAGAGCTCGCGATACCACACTGGCGTCAAGGCGGAGAGGCTGATGGATCGCGAAGCTGTCCTCGAGGAAGCTCGCCAGGCAAAGGAGGCAGGAGCCGGGCGTTTCTGCATGGGAGCCGCCTGGAAAGGTGTCCGTGAAGGAGAAGCTAAGTTTGAGTCGGTTCTCAATATCGTACGGGACGTGAAGCAGCTCGGCATGGAGGTGTGTGTCACGCTGGGTCAACTTACCGACGAAGCGGCTCGGCAGCTCAAAGAAGCAGGGGTCACCGCCTATAACCATAATCTCGATACCTCTCCCGAACACTATTCCAAGATTGTCACCACCCACTCTTTTCAGGACCGCCTTCGCACCATCCGCTCAGTCCAGAATGCCGGAATGTCGGTTTGCTGTGGGGGGATTTTGGGAATGGGGGAAACGGAAGACGATCGACTGAAAATGCTCGAAGTTCTTTGTGGCTTCGATCCCGCTCCGGAAAGTGTTCCGATCAACTGTCTCATGCCTCAGGAAGGAACTCCCCTCGCCGGCCAAAAGATGGTGGATGTTTTTGAGCTCGTCCGGCTCATCGCCACAACTCGAATCGCTCTTCCCCGGGCCCGCGTTCGACTAAGCGCCGGGCGGACCGTCCTCACCCGGGAGGGGCAGGCCCTCTGTTTTTTTGCTGGCGCCAACTCGATCTTTTTCGGTGACAAACTCCTGACCGCACCCAACCCCGAGGAGTCGGATGACCTTGCCCTTTTGCGGACTCTCGGCTTAGCCCAGGCATCCTAACTTCCCTCCATCATTGGCTGCTCGGCCCGATGCGGCTACTCTTTCTGCTTCATGTCGACCGCTCTCCGAATCGCCGCTTACCTCCGTAAATATCCGGGCTACGCCGTTGGAACCATTTCCGCCGCCCTGCTTTCCACCCTTCTCGGTCTCGTCTATCCTCGTCTGACTGGCTACCTGATTGATGATGTAATTGCAAAGGGGCAAAAGGACAAACTTCCCTGGCTCGTCGGGCTCCTGCTTCTGGTTTTTCTCGGTCGCGATGGCCTGAACGCGCTACGAATTCTCCTCAACAACCTCTTCGAGCAAAAGGTGATCCTCGATCTTCGACGGGATCTTTACTCCGCCTTTCAACGCCTTTCTACCTCGTGGTACGACCACCGCTCCAGTGGGGACTTGCTGACCCGCGTGAGTGAGGACGTGATGAACATGGAGAGGATGCTCATCGACGGAATCGAACAGGGCCTGATCGCCCTGCTTCAGCTCTTTGGAGTCGGATTTATTCTTTTTCGAATTGATCCTCTTCTTGCCGCATGGTCTCTGGCTCCGATCCCCTTTCTTGCGGCGGGCGCTCTGTACTACACCCTCACCGCTCATCCCCGCTACCGAGTCCAACGGAAAGCTTCGTCCGCCTTGAACTCGCTTCTGATGGATCATCTTCAAGGCATGAGACAGATCAAAACGTATGGTTGGCTTCAAGAGGGCGCGAATCGTTTCGAAAAAGTTGCGCAGGACGTTCGGACTGCCTCTTTGGGCATTATGAAGGCGTGGGCGTTTTACTCCCCCTCCATGGCGTGGTTTGCCGCGGCGGGAACATGTCTGGTTCTTTGGGTTGGGGGAAAGTCGGTTCTCGAGGGAAAAATGGCTGTCGGCGAGCTCGTCGCCTTTCTTCTTTATGTCGGAATGTTTTATGAACCCGTGGGTCGGCTCCATAGCTTGAATCAGCTAATCCAAGCGGGCCGCGCGGCAGGAGAACGGGTCTTTTCCATATTGGATGCCGAGCCCGAGCCAGGACATATTCCCTCGGGTCCCCTTCGACATCTTCCCACCCGCCAAGGCTCGGCCCGGGAGGTGATTTTCAAAAACATCCACTTTTCGTATCGTACAGGCAAAGAGGTTCTCCACGGCATCGATCTCCAAATTCCTTCAGGTACTTCCCTCGCTCTCGTTGGTCCAACAGGAGCTGGCAAAACCACGCTCGCCTCTCTCGTGGCTCGGTTTCACGATCCAACTTCCGGAGAGGTTTTGTTGGATGGGATTCCCCTTCCCCTAATTGCGCTTGAGGAACTTCGTCGGGAGGTTGGAGTGGTCACCCAGGAGCCTTTTCTTTTTCAGGCGACGGTTCGGGAAAATCTCGAGCTGGGCAATCCAGGAGCTACCGATATCGACATCGAGAGAGTGCTTCAGGCCGCCTGTGCGCTAGATTTTGTTCGCGCTCTTCCTGATGGCTGGAATTCGAAAGTGGGTGAGCGGGGGGTCCGACTTAGCGCGGGAGAGCGGCAGAGGCTATCCATCGCGCGGGCTCTTTTGAAAGACCCCCCTGTTCTCATCCTTGATGAGGCCACTGCCAGCGTCGATACCGCGACGGAGAAACAGATCCAACTTGCTCTCGATCACCTTCTCGCCGGCCGAACCAGCATTGTGGTGGCCCACCGCCTTTCCACGGTTCGCAAAGCAGATGCGATTGCAGTCGTTGAAAATGGCCGGATCAAAGAATTGGGTGACCACACGACCCTGATTCGTTCTGGAGGCCTATATTCGAAGCTTTGGTCGATTCAATCGGAGCACGTTGAGCTCCACACGATCGAAGAACTTTTCACGGCACGGTAACCGTGGGCCCTGGCCTGGGGGGCAGGCCTCCCTTGGCTTTCATTTTTTTCCCTTTCGGATACTGTTTCGTGATGAACAAATCCGATCTTACAACTGCGGAATCGATCCGTGCCCGGCGTAGCATAAAATCTTTTAGGAACGACCCGATCCCAGAGGGTGTTCTCCAGGAGCTTCTCTCTTTGATGCAGGACGCTCCCAGCTCATGGAATTTTCAGCCCACAAGAGTTGTCATGATCCGTTCCATGGCGCAAAAAGAAGCCCTCGCAGGGGCGGCTTGGGGGCAAAAGCAGATCTTGGAGGCCCCTGTAACTTTTGTTTTTGCAGTCTCAATCCGCGGTTGGGAAACGCATATGGGCGAAATCCTGAAAACCGGCGTCTCCTCGGGAGCGTGGCCCCAGAAGTTTGCGGACTGGATTGGCGAAAACGCTCCGGGGTTCCAGAAAGGCCTAGGCGAAAAAGAACGCGAATATGCGATAAAGGATGCCATGATCATGGCAACCACCCTTGCGCTCGCCGCACAATCGAAGGGCTACTCGACTTGTTATATCAATGGATGGGATGAGTCAAAAGTCAAGCAAATCATTGGCGTAGAAGGAGATAAAAATATTGCTATCGCTCTTGTTTTGCCGGTTGGGCTTCCGAATTCTGAGGCAAAGCACCCAGGTCGCCTTCCGCCTGCAAAGACCATTTTTACCGACCGGCTCCCCTCCCCTGCCGTCTGACAGAATTTCTATGACCACCTCCTCCTATTTTGTCTTTCCCAAGAATTACGATGTAATCGTAATCGGGGCTGGGCATGCTGGGATCGAGGCTGCTTTGGCATCTGCAAGAATGGGGGCAGAAACCCTCTTGCTTACTATGAATCTTGATACAGTTGGCCAGATGAGTTGTAACCCGGCCATCGGGGGGTTGGCCAAGGGACATATCGTACGCGAAATAGACGCCTTGGGCGGAGAAATGGCGATCAATACCGACGCCACCGCAATTCAGATGCGGATGTTGAACTCTAGCAAGGGGCCGAGCGTTCGCGGCCCTCGGGCACAGTGCGATAAAAAGGCATACCAGTTCCGGATGAAATTCGCCTTGGAAAGTCAGCCTCACCTCGATCTTAAGCAAGGTCAGATCGCCCGTCTGATAGTTGAGGATGGAGAGGCCCGCGGGGTCGTTACAAACCTTGGAGTGCGACTCAACGCCAAGAAGGTCGTCATAACAACAGGGACATTTCTCAAGGCACTTATGCATGTCGGGGACCGCAATGTGGCCGGCGGAAGAATGGGAGATGGCACAAGCGCCTTTTCCGACGAGCTCAAGGCGCTGGGATTTCAGGTCGAAAGGCTAAAAACAGGCACGCCGCCCAGGCTGAACAAACGGAGCATCGACTTTACAAAACTGGACCCCCAGCACGGCGACACCCCGGCCCCAACCTTTAGTTACATGGTAGACACCATCCAAAAGGGCCCAGAGGAGAGCTTCACACTCAATCAATGGAAAGACGGCTTGTTCCACGTGGAACAAATGCCTTGCTGGATAACCCACACTACGGACAATACAGCGCAAATCATTCGCAAAAATCTATCGAGGTCTCCTTTGTATTGTGGTATCATTCAAGGAGTTGGGCCAAGATACTGCCCCTCGATAGAGGACAAGATTGTAAAATTCCCGGACAAGGAGAGACACCAGATCTTTCTTGAGCCTGAGGGCAGGCATACGAACGAATATTACGTCAACGGCTGCTCCACGAGTCTCCCTTTTGACGTCCAGATTGAGATGATCCGCTCTATTCCAGGTTTAGGTGCGGCCGAGTTCCTTCGGCCCGGCTACGCGGTGGAGTACGACTACTGCCCGCCTACACAGTTATGGCCGTCACTCGAAACCAAGTTAGTGAAGGGGCTTTATTTTGCAGGTCAGTTGAATGGGACCTCTGGGTACGAAGAGGCGGCAGGGCAAGGGATCTTGGCCGGAATCAATGCGGCGTTGGAGTCGCGCGGGGCGGAGGCGTGGAAGCCGCAACGGCACGAGTCTTACATCGGAGTTATGGTGGACGATCTTGTAACAAAAGGAACTCGTGAGCCTTATCGAATGTTCACCTCACGTGCCGAATATCGTCTTCTACTCCGGCAAGATAACGCGGACCTTCGGCTCACGGAGAGAGCAGGGGAGTTGGGGCTGGCTTCGGCCGAGCGAGTTCGTCGAACAAAAGAGAAGAGAGAACAGATTGATGACTGTCGAGCAAAGCTGGTGAAGGCAAGACGGGAGGGAAAAACGCTGGAAGATTGGCTCCGTCGCCCCGAGATCACGTGGAACGATTTGCCCGAAGAGTTTCAAAGAGTGACGGGAGAAATCGCAGAGGCGGTCGAAGCGGATGTAAAATACTCAGGGTACGTCGCGCGGGATCTCGAAAGAATTGCAACCCTCAAAGAAATGGAGGGAAAAAACATTCCAGAGAATTTCAACTACGAGACCGTCGTGGGGTTGAAAAAAGAGGCGCGGCAAAAATTACAGGAGATCCGGCCAAGAACGTTTGGTCAAGCCGCTAGGATTTCGGGAGTAAACCCGTCGGATATTTCGGCGCTCGCCGTCTGGGCGATGCGAAAGTAGCAGGGGAAGCCGGCCGTACCGCGGCTGGGATCAGAGGTCTTTGCGGAGCTTTTTGGCGGTTTGAGTTTTGATCGCGCTATAAAGAATGGCCTGCTCTCCGTACTCGATCCAGGGGCCGTAAGGAACCTGGTCGTCTTCCACGAATTTCCAGTCGGTTTTGTCCAGCCCACTTAGTCCGAGGTAATCTCGAACCGCAGGGGAGACGTCCAAGCCAGCTCGGGAGTAGCGTGTGGGGCGTTCCTCGCCGAAGACGTACTCAGCATGGTCATAGCGCAAGGGGCCGACATCCTCCCACTGGGCAAAGCAGACCTTGTTTTGAAATTTGATCATCAACCAGCGGCCCTTGCACTGGGATTCGAGCCGCTCTTTTTTATAGTCCGCCTCAGACCACCACGGGACGTACTCACGTGCCTTTTTTGGGAAAGCAATATCATTGAAGGGAAGGGCAACGTAAAAAGGGTTCAGAGTGGGGGCGAACTTTTCGGGCAAGCTCGCCTCGCGAAACTTTTTTGCGTCTTTACGATCTTCTGGGGCATCGATCCCGCCAAAGTTCTTTTTCCAAAACTGATCCCATGCGCTCATGATGTTTTGGGTTGAGCTGATGCTTGTTCCGCCCTGCCCAATCCAAAAGTAGGTCGTAACAATATTCCGTTTGAGCGGATAACTATTTGTAGGGACCGCCTCGGGGGCTTTCTCCTTGGAAGAATCCGACTTAACAGACTCGACCTCAACAGCTTGTGTAGGTGAAGCAAGGCCAGCGAGAATAAACAAAACAGGTAAAATGCTTCGCATCTTTCGTTATATAAATGACTTAAAGCATATTGTCAATATAAAAAAGTAAAAATAGGTCTCAGGCCTCTAGGGGTCTTAGCATCGGCTGCTGATTCAGAAGAAAAGGTGAGGCTTGGCTTCGCGCAAGAAGTCTCTATGTTTGAAGTGCTTTGCTCTTAATTTCTTTTTGAAAATAAGACGATGCCTGGATTCAACGTTCGCTTTCGCGGACAACGAAACTGAAACCCTATTCCCTAGAAAGGGAAGCTCCGACTAGTCGGGGTCATATACGGACAGGAAAAAAGACTATGCTCGCAACAGAATCAGAGGTGAAACGACTCCTCG
This sequence comes from Akkermansia muciniphila, assembly GCA_945878585.1. Taxonomy (GTDB): domain Bacteria; phylum Verrucomicrobiota; class Verrucomicrobiia; order Methylacidiphilales; family Verrucolacustridaceae; genus Verrucolacustris. The sequence goes on along the minus strand of CAMDXQ010000032.1, from coordinate 940 downwards.
AAGCAGGAGTTCACTTTGGACACCGCACCGATAAATGGAATCCCAAGATGAAGGAGTTCATCTTTGGTCCCCGCAACGGAATTTATATCATCGATCTCTCCAAGACTGCCGAGCAGGTTCGGAAAGCATCGGACTTTCTCCGCGAAGCTTCCGCCAAGGGTGGACACATCCTGTTCGTTGGAACGAAAAAGCCCGCCCAAGAAGTCGTCAAAGAACTCGCCGAACGCACGAAGTCTCACTACGTCACCGGACGCTGGCTTGGGGGAACTCTCACGAATCTCGCGACGATTCGTCGGAGCGTGGCGAAATTAAAAAGCATCGAAACCAAGGAAACTTCCGGGGCGATGGATCTTCTCCCCAAAAAAGAATCCGCTGCTCTCCGCCGTGAAAAAGCCAAGCTGGGACGGAATCTCGCAGGAATTCTGAATATGGATAAAATTCCCGCTGCCATGGTCGTGGTCGACATGCCCCGCGAGGAAATTGCTGTCAAAGAGGCGCGCCGTTTGCGGATTCCCGTGATTGCCTTGGCCGACACGAACGCCGACCCGGACGATGCCGACATCGCCGTTCCGTGTAACGACGACGCCATCCGCTCGATTCGTGCCGTGATGGAGCCAATAGCGGAGGCCATCGAAGAAGGTCGTCGCCGTGGACCAGCACACTCCTCTGACGCTGCCGACAAGGCCGAAACAGCAGAGAAAACTGAGAAAAAGAAAAAAGAGCGCACTTCCAAAGGAAAAGAAGCCGCTCTCACCGCTTAAGAAACGACGAAAGGATTTCATTCCATGAGCACTGCCGCAACGATCGACCCCAAAATTGTAAAAGATCTGCGTGACCGCACCCATGCGGGCATGATGGATTGTAAGAAAGCCCTGACCGAAGCCAACGGGAACCCTGAGGAAGCCGAAAAAATCCTCCGGAAGAAATTCAACTTGGCCGC
>CAMDXQ010000031.1 GCA_945878585.1 Akkermansia muciniphila | reverse complement strand
GGGAAGGACGAAAAAGAAAAAATTGAGGTGAATGATTATTGGCAGTTGATGGAGGTGGATAAAACACCAACGGTGGCTTTGGGATGCGGGGTGGCGCGGTCCGGCATTGGGGGGAGGTGGGAAGTGGCGGATATGAACTACTATGTTTCCAGCGGCTATTTTGGATCTATCAGTTTTTACGGGGTTTGGCCGTATTCGGATGGGCGGTCGCTGGTTTGTCGGATGGATGTGGTGCAAACCGATCCGAGTCAGTTGGCGCAAGCGACAGCTAGGATGGTGGCGGAGGGGATGTTTATGCGGGAGGTGCGGGGGGCATGCGAAGAGATCAAGCGACAGATCAATCCTTAGTCCGTTTCCGATCTTAATTTTCTATTGGATTTTACAAGTAAATCTATATTAACTACCTTATCTTGAAAGAGGGGTTTTATTTTAAACTGCTGTTTATCATAGCTTTAGGGCTATTTAATTCAGCTTTTGTTGAGGCGCAAGAGCCTGGGCCTGGGCCTATTTCGCCTGAGGGGGAGATACAAGACCCGTTGGCGCCAGTAAGGTTGGCGCCAGGGCGGCAGGCGTTTGGACCGGCGAAGAGTCAGACAACAGAGGATTGGGATTTCGAAGTGGGGGCAGATTACGGGTATGTAGCGTCGGCGAGTTTGAAGCAGGGGTTAGGAACGGTGACAGAGCAGTCGGCAGAGGTGGGGGTGTTGGCGAGTCGAAAAATTACGGATGGGTTGGTGGGGATTGTGGGGGGCGATTGGCAGACGTTTTCTTTTGGGTATAGCGGATCAAATATTCCCCTCCCACAAAATCTGCAGGGGTTGAATGCAATTTTTGGGGTGGATGTGCAGTTGGACGAGGCGAGCGAATGGCTCATGCGGATTCAGTTGGAACCGGGAGTTTATGGAACGCTCCAAAGCATCGGTTGGCATCAGGTGAACATGCCGGGGGTGGCGGCGTTCACAAACATCGTGAATGAAGATTTTCAGTGGTTTATTGCGGTTCGGGTGGATGCCTTTCAGTTCTTTCCCGTCATACCCGTGCCCGGAATCCGCTGGAGGTTTGCCAAGGATTGGCTGTTGAACGGAAGTGCCCCCAAGCCAACGATTGACTGGAGTCCTACCGAGGACATTCGAATTTTTGTCGGCGGGGATATTTTAAATCTGAATGCGCGACTGGCGGACAGTAATCCTGAGGTGTTGAGGAACCGGAGTTTGGCAGGGGCGTTGGTGAACTATTTTGAAGCTCGGGTGGGAGCAGGGATTGCGTATGAGGTTTCTCCTGGTCTTTCGGTGCAGGCAGAGGGTGGTGCGATGGTTTGGAGGACGTTCGATTTTCCGAGAATCAATGACAACGTGAATAGCACAATGGCGCCGTATTTCCAGATCGCTTTGCGCGGTCAATTTTAAGAACCAAGTTGGGCGGGAGCAGTTGGCAGAAAGTCGCCGAGGTGGGTAAAGTAACAGAATGAAATTTTTGCCAGCTTGGGCGTGGCTGGTTGGCTTTGGGCTTGTGGGGATCGTGGGGGCGCAGGAGCCGGTTGCCAATGAGGAAGGGGTGAGTGAAGAGGTTAATCTGGGGGTGGAAAAAGGGGCTCGGCGCAATATCACATTAGGAGCGATGTATCGGGAGGAGTTTCAGCAACAAGAGGGGGTGCAGGAGTTGAAGAGCGGGGTTTTGTATAAAGTGGAAGTGGCGGGAAAAGGGAAGGCTCCGAAAACGAGTGATTGGATTCGGGTCAACTATGCGGGGAAGCATGTGGATGGGAGAGTTTTTGATAAATCGAAGGAGGGGGAGCCGGCGCGGTTGCGGGTGGATCGGACGGTTCCGGGATGGCAGGAGGTCTTGCCGAGGATGCGTGAGGGGGACAAGTGGGAGGTGGTGATTCCTTCTCACCTTGGGTATGGAGCGAAAGGGACGGGGGCGGGGAATATTGGGGCGAATGAGACGCTGGTTTTCACAATTGAGCTGGTGGAGGTGGAAGATCCGGCGAAAAAAGCGGAGGCAAAGCAGCCTTAGAGAACGAGCATCGCATCGCCAAAGCTGAAGAATCGGTAGTTCTTTTCGAGGGCATGGCGATAGGCACGAAGGGTGAGCTCGGGGCCAGTGAAGGCGGCGACGAGGAGGAGAAGGGTCGAATGGGCGAGATGAAAATTGGTTAAGAGGCCGCCAACTCTTTTAAATTCATAAGGGGGGTAGAGAAAGGCGGAGGTGGTGCCTTGATGCGGATTCAGGGTGGGGGCGGATTCGAGAACGCGGGCGGAGGTTGTCCCGACGGCGATGAGTCGGTCTGCTGCAGCTGCTTTTTCGGCGAAACCCGCTGGAATTTGGTAATGTTCCGTGTGCATGGGGTGATCTCGAAAATCCTCTGTTTTGATGGGGCGGAAAGTGCCTAGGCCTACGTGAAGGGTGACAAAAGCGTGGGGAAGTTGAGCGAGGAGTTCGGGGGTGAAGTGGAGGCCGGCGGTTGGTGCGGCAACGGAGCCTAGGGGTTGGGCATAGGTGGTTTGGTAGTCGATGGGGTCGGAGGTTTGGAAATCGAGTTGGCCTTGGGTTTTCCGCGATTTCAGGATGTAGGGTGGAAGTGGAGGTAGGCCGTACTGTTCTAAATTCAGTGAGTCACCTAAGACTTTGAGAACCAGTTGGCCTCCGGGGATCGTTTTCTCGACTCGGAGTTGGGGGGCGGGTCCGGTGAGGGAGAGCCCAGGAACGGGATCTGGAAAAACAATGGTTCCTGGTTGGAGTCGTTTGGAGGGGGTGCCAAGGGCGGTCCACCAGCCTGGACTAGTTTCTTCTAGCAGCAGGAGTTCGGTGCGATTTTGGGAGCAGATGAGGCGAGCGGGAATGACTTTGGAGTTATTGAGGACGAGGAGATCTTTTGGGGAAAGCAGAGAGGGGAGATCACGGATCGTTCGATCGGTCATTTCTCCAGTTGCTCGGACAATGTGGAGGAGGCGCGCAGAGTCTCGTGGATGAGCGGGTGTAGTGGCGATTCGATCCGGGGGGATGGTGATCGTGAGGAGTTCCTGTAGGGCGGGGGTGATCATGGCAGTTTGACAGAGTGTGCAACGTGGGGCACATTTTACCTATGAGAAAAATCATTCGCGGGTTAAAAAAATTAAAAGCAAACTCATTTACTCTCGTCGAACTTTTGGTGGTTATCAGCATTATCGGCCTCTTGGCGGGCTTGGCGGTTCCTGCGATTCAAGGTGGTTTGGATAAAGCGAAGCAGGGGGTGGATGTTTCGAATGCCCGGCAACTTGGGATCATTTTCTTTTCTGAAGCCAATGACAATAACGGCATGTACCGGGTGAATGGTGATTTGACCAACACACAAGCGGCCGGAAATTTTCTTACGATTGTTCAGGGTATGTTTAGTAACGGAGTGCTGACCTCTGCAAAAATTCTGTCTGGGCAAGGGGTGATTCCGGCTACTACAACTAACGCGGTCACAGCGGCCAACATTGCTTTTGGATATGTGCCTAATTTGACGACATCGGATGATGGTCAGATCCCGTTGATCCTTACGAAAGGACCAACTTCCTTGGCTCAAAGCAATGTTACTTTACAGGACACTTACCCTTGGAAAAAGAAGGGGATTGTCGTTTATCGTGTAGGAAATTCAGCTGAATTCATTAAGGCAGGTGCGAATGGTGCTCCGGCTGGTAGTGCCAATCTTGGCATGACAAATTCAAATTCAGTTTTGCAACCCTAGTCAGGGGTTGGCTTTTGCTGAGTCTGTCAAGCGTCGCAAAGAGTCTGCGAGTTGGCTGATCAATTCAGCATAACTTCCCCACCGGGCATCCGTTCTTTTGGCCAAGCATTTATCCAGGGTAATTACCGTCTGCTCTTGAGCCTCGGGGCAGAAACTGCGTAAAGGAGGTGGCCGATCCGAGATATGTCTCCGCGCAACCTCTTCCGCTGTTTCGGCCTCGAAAGGCGGCCGCCCCGCCATAACATGATATAGGGTGGCCCCGAGGGAATAGATATCACTTCGAATATCCTCCGGTTCCCGCAGTAGCCTTTCTGGAGAGACATAATAAGGGGTTCCCCAAATCTCATCCTGTTGCCCAAGTGCAGTGCGGGCTCCTGCGGCCAGACCGAAGTCGGCCAGTTTGGGAATATTTCCCCGACCGAAAAGGATATTGCCAGGCTTAATATCGCGGTGAATTAGGCTGGTTTCTTCATGTGCGAATTGGAGGGCAGAGGCGATTCCCATGCCGATTTCAAGAACCTCCTTTTCAGGGATTTTACCTTTCGTCTGCATCAAATCCTCAAGGCTAGGTTGATCCAAATGCTCCATCACGAGGTAAAGACGCCCTTCCTGTTCGCCCAAGGTAAATACTCGGATGATGTTCGGGTGGGCAAGAGAGGCGGTAACCTCGACCTCTTCCAAAAACTTAATTGAGAAAGACGGATCTTCACCGAGATCCGAGCGAAGGATTTTCAAAGCTACGTACCGGTTTAAGCCATTGTCTTTTGCGAGATACACCGTTCCCATGCCCCCTTGACCCAGTTCCCGTTCGAGCTGGTAGTTGCCGAAAACCCGGCTTGCGGTGTTCGAAACCGATTCCATCTTCCTATTATGCCCGAATCGTCCAGAAGGGGCGAGTCCCTTGGCTTGCCTTTGGGGCATTTAGTTTCTAGCTCAAGTATATGCCAATGACCGTTGTTACTGGGGGAGCGGGGTTCCTCGGCTCCCATCTCGTCGATCGCCTTCTCAAGGAAGGTCATGAAGTCCTGGCGGTGGATAACCTGCTGACGGGTAACGAACGTAATCTTGACCATTTGCGAGGTGAAAAAAGATTCCGTTTTCTTCGGCATGATGTGACCAAGTTTATTGCAGTCGAAGGACCAGTGGACTACGTCTTTCATTTTGCCTCGCCCGCCAGCCCGATCGATTATCTGGAGTTACCGATCCAAACCCTGAAGGTAGGTTCCCTCGGCACCCACAACGCGTTGGGCTTGGCCAAGGCAAAAGGGGCGACTTTCCTGCTTGCTTCGACCAGCGAATGTTATGGGGATCCGCTCGTTCACCCGCAAAAAGAGGATTATTGGGGGAACGTGAATCCGATTGGACCTCGGGGAGTCTATGATGAGGCGAAACGCTTTGCCGAGGCGATGACCATGGCTTACCACCGATTTCACAAGGTGAATACAAAGATTGTCCGGATCTTTAACACCTACGGACCACGAATGCGTTTGCGGGATGGGCGGGTAGTTCCAGCTTTTGTTGGACAGGCCTTACGAGGGGAGCCGATGACTATATTTGGGGATGGAAAGCAGACGCGCAGCTTCTGTTTTGTCAGTGATCTGATCGATGGAATTTACCGCCTCTCCCAGTCCGATTTTCATGAGCCGGTGAATATTGGAAATCCGACTGAACTAACGATTCTCGAGTTTGCTGAACGAATCCGCCACCTGACGGGTAGCCAAAGCAAGATCGTGAAGAATCCGCTTCCGGTGGATGACCCGAAACAGCGCAAGCCGGATATTACCCGGGCACGCGAGATTTTAGGCTGGGAACCCAAGGTTCTTTTGGAGGATGGTTTGAGGGAGACAATTCAGTGGTTTCAAAACCATCTGGATACTCCTGTCCAGAAATGAAGGTATCCTCATGGGTCGCGGGGTTGCTGGTTTGCTGGGGTGGGGTTCAACTGTGCGAGTCAGCCGAGATTACCAAAACAAATATACCGTCGCAGAACGAAGAGGGGCGCTATCGTAGCGCTCTTCTTTTTGCAAGTGTCGTGGAGTTGATCCGCGATGAGTATTTGGAATTGGAAAAAACCGATTATGATAAAATGACGTATTCCGCTTTGCGTGGCCTCCTTTCTTCCCTCGATCCCCATAGTCAGTTTCTTGATCCCGAACACTATAAGATGATCCGGACGGAGACGGAGGGGCAGTTCGGCGGGTTAGGAATTTCAGTTGGAATGGTGGAAAACCAGCTGACGGTAAATGTGCCGATCGAGGGGGGTCCGGGTTTCCGTGCTGGACTCATTCCCGGGGATCGGATTATTAAGATCGAGGGCAAGGGAACCCAGAAACTGACCTTGGGTGAATCGATCCGTTTGTTGCGGGGCCGTCCAGGTGTTCCCGTTCAACTCACAATATATCGCCCGATTGAGAGCAAGACCATCGAGGTCTCAGTTGTTCGGGAAATGATACAAGTTCCGACCCTGCAGGATACGAAGCTGGTTTCAGGGGCCACATCGCAGGGGGAAAAGATTGGATATCTTCGGATTACCCAGTTCGGGGAAAAAACCGGTGCTGAATTTGATTCAGCCATTGGCCAACTCGAAAAAGATGGGGCAACAGCCCTGATTCTTGATCTCCGAGATAATCCGGGGGGGTTGGTGGATGCGGCTGTTGAGGTGGTCAGTCGTTTTGTTCCCGGGGGGACCTTGGTTGTAGCGACCGAAGGAAGAAAAGCTGGAGCAGGCCGGCAGGAGTATCTGTCCCGAGGTGTGAAACTACGAGTCCGCTGGCCAACGATCGTTCTAGTGAACGGAAACACGGCGAGCGCGGCAGAGATTGTGGCTGGGGCATTACAGGATCTTGGACTCGCCGTGATCATGGGAGAAACCACGTTCGGGAAAGGTTCAGTTCAAACGGTGCAACGAGTGGATCCAAGCGTGATTCCGGATGTAGGGGTTCGATTAACCACTGCCCATTATACAACTCCTTCCCGAAGGAAAATCCATGGGGTGGGGATTGAGCCCGATGTGGTGGCTCGATTGACCCGAACGGAGGAGCAGGCCATCTTTCAAAAACGCAGCCCAGGACTGAAGAAGGCGAATGAGGAAGTATTGGAAGTGAACGATGAGCCTTTGGACCGCGCGATTGATCTATTGCGGGGGTGGAAAGTTGTAAAGCGGCGCGCGACGAGCGATCGATCCCCTTAGTCTTGTGAGCGTTCGCACGTTAGGGATTGAGACTTCCTGCGACGAAACTGCGGTCGCAGTGATCGAAGCCGATGAGCAGGGGTGTCGGCTATTGGGAGAGGCCTTGGCAACACGACCCGAGGAGCATGCCGCTTTGGGTGGAATTGTTCCGGAACTGACCGTTCGTCAACATCTGGAACTGCTGCCCCGACTGACGGCTGAAGCAAAGAATAAGTCTGGAAACGTTAAAGTTGATGGGGTGGGTGCAACCGCAGGTCCGGGCTTGGCTCCGGCTCTTTTGGTGGGTTTGTCCTATGGGAAAGCCTTGGCTTGGGCTCAAAAAAAATCATTCCACGCAATCAACCATCTAGAAGGCCATCTTTTTACTCCATTTGTGGCCAAGGGTGGATGGCCCAAATATCCGCACGTGGCTTTGATTGTGAGTGGGGGGCACACCTTATTGGTGGAGGCAACAGGGCCACGGGCTCGAAGAATCCTAGGGACGACGCGTGACGATGCAGCTGGGGAGGCCTTTGACAAACTAGCCCGAATGGTGGGTCTGGGGTATCCGGGGGGAGCCGCCCTCGAGATGGAGGCTCAGGGAGCCGATCAGGGGTGCTTTTCCTTGCCTCGGCCGATGAAGGGGACGCCAGGTTGTGATTTTAGCTTTAGTGGTTTAAAAAACGCGGCTCGGCTTCTTTTGGAAAAAGATCCAGCTCTCGCAAGTCCGGGTCGTGCCCGAGAAAGTTTTTGTGCTGAGGTGCAGGCGGCGATCAGCGATTCTTTAGTTGATCGGTCGGCTCAGGCTTTGAAGGAAACAGGGATCAAAACTTTCACTGTCAGCGGAGGGGTCAGTGCCAACCAGGGAGTTCTTCAGGCACTCCAGAAAATGGCGGAAGAGCGGGGAATCGAGTTCATTAGCACAATGGGAGGTTGGAACACCGACAACGCCTCGATGATTGCGGCCGTCACGGCTCGAAGGGTTTTGGATGGACAAGCCTCCGATTGGGACGTTGATGCGGATCCCCGCTGGTCCGTGGCGGTCTAGCCGGGAAGCAGCCAAGGGGGGATAGAAGGTAATTCGGACATTCCAGAGGGCAGCGAAAGGATGGGGAGAGAGGTAAGTTCCTGAAGGAGAGCAGGATTTGTGGTGGCTGAAGGGTCGTCTGGTCGCGAGAAATAGTCGTTTAGGATTAGGCCGCGAATAGGCAGATTCGCCTGACGGATGGAGTCCACAGTGAGCAAGGTGTGATTCAAGGTTCCCAGTGTATTTCGCACAACAACAACAACGGGCAGAGCTAATTCTTGGGCCCATTCACGGATTCCGAGGGTGGAGTCGATAGGAACGCGCCATCCGCCGACTCCTTCAATGAGAAAAGGTCCCGGATAGTTTTGCTTCAATTTCGCAATCTGTTCCCGAAGAACTCCCCAAGGGAAGGGTTTGGATTCCAATATAGAAGCCGCATAGGGGGCTAGAGGTGCTGAGAAGTGGACTGGATTGATCTCCGCGGGGGAGATCGCTCCCCCCGTGGCATCGGAAAGGAGGATCGAATCCTTGCGATCTCCCGCAGAAATCGGTTTCAGGGGAATGGCAGGGATCAAATGCTGACGGAGGGAGCGGGTAAGACAGGCGGTAAAGTGGGTTTTTCCCACTCCTGTGTCGGTTCCGGTTATAAAGAGACCTTTCATGAGCCAAGTTCTTGTGTGATGGCTTGATGAAGGGCGTTCACCATCTTCTCCAATTCGTCCGGAGTAGTGCAATAAGGAGGGAGAAGAACAAGAACATCCCCGATCGGTCGTGTTATCAAGCCGAACTCTCGGGCAGTCTGACAGATTTTCGCCCCGACTCTTTTTTCTGGGGAAAAGGCAGATCGCGCGGAACGATCAGCCACAAGTTCGATCGCAAGAATGGCTCCTTCTTGTCGTATATCCCCGACGTTGGGATGAGTCCAGAGACTGGAAGAAAGAGTCGTGAGATTCTGAATCAACTCCTTCTGCTTCATGATTTCGGAGGGTGATTCGAGAAGACCCAGATTGGCGGAAGCGGCTGCACAGCCCAATGGATTGGCGGTGTAGCTGTGGCCATGAAAGAAGGTCCGACTGGGATCACCGCTAAAGGATTGGAAAATGTCCTCCGTGGTAAGGGTAGCGGCAAGGGGGAGATATCCGCCGGTCAGTCCTTTGGCCAAAGCGATCACATCTGGCATCGTATCCTCTGCATGGCATGCAAGACGGGGTCCGGTGCGACCAAATCCGGTGAGCACTTCATCGAAGAAGACCCGAGCACCGACCTTCCGAGCTGCGGCTGAGGTGCGGGCCGCATATCCATGCGGGTGCATCACCATGCCTGCAGCGCCTTGGACGCGAGGTTCTAAAACCCATGCCGCCAAACGGTCCCCCGTTTGATGGATAGCTTCCTCAGCAAAAGTGGCGCATTCAAAATTACATTTTCGGTAGGAGCGGGCATCGGCGTTTTCGGGTTTTGCACGATTGAAGGGGCAGCGATAGCAGGAGGGGGTCATGACTTTCTTGGTGGGAAAAAGAACGGGCTGAAAGTGTCGATGAAAGGAGTCGCTATGGCTCAGACTCATCGCTCCGACGGTGTCGCCGTGGTACGCGCCATCTGGAGATACAAACTGAGTGCGCTGACTTTGCCCGTTCTGGGCGAACGACTGCAGAATCATTTTCAGGCCCGATTCCATCGCAGTAGATCCATCATCAGAGAAAAAAACACGCCGCAGCTCAGGGGTCTTCTCAAGTGCGGGTTGGGCATAGCGGATAAGTTGCTCGGCTAGGCGAACCGCTGGCTCATGGGTGAGGCCAAGAAATGACGAGTGCGCAATCTGATCAAGTTGTAGGCAGATCGCCTGATTGATCTTTGGGTGTTTATGGCCATGGAGATTTGTCCAAATGGAGGAGTTGCCGTCGAGATATCGCCTGCCCTCGGTACTGATGAGCCATGCACCTTCCCCTGAAGCAATCGAGATTGGAGTGAAGGAAGGATCCAGCCAAAGGGAGTTTGGGGTGAATGGATGCCAGAGGTTCTGGCGGTCGATTTGAATAATTTCTTCGTTAGTCACGTGGGGGGAGAGTATGGAGAGCGTTTGTGAGTTGTTGAATATCGTGAGTGGTGTGACGTGCAGACAGGCTGACTCTTAACCGGGCGGCACCTTCGGGAACAGTAGGAGTGCGGATGGCGGGCACGGTCAGACCTTGTTGTTGGAGATGTTGGGAAGCGGCGTTGGCGGAGGAATTTGATCCACGTAAAATGGAATGAATCGGGCCCAGTTGAGATGAGGCATGAGCAGAACGAAACTGCGTGATGTTTTTCTGAAGCGTATCGCGGAGTGTTTCTCCGTCCGGCGACCGGATGATGGTCAAGGCGCTAAGGGCAGCCCGAGCGACGGCAGGAGAGAGGGCAGTGCCAAATAGAAAAGTTCGGGCTTCGTTTAGAAGATGGTCGATAATGCGATTTTGACTGGCGATAAACCCACCCGAGGAGCCTAATGCCTTCCCGAGAGTCCCCATTTGTAAATCAACCGAATCGATCAGGCCAAGCTGCGCGGCTCGACCCGCTCCTTGGGGCCCGCAAATTCCCCCCGCATGGGCTTCGTCCAGAAGAAGCCAAGCTCCCGCCTCCTTCTTAAGACGAATGATTTCCTCGAGAGGGGCAAAATCCCCGTCCATCGAGTGGAGTGATTCCGCGACGATTAGAACCTTTCCTTGGGGATTTAGTTTTTGGGTGGAATCGAGGACGGTCTTAAGTTCGGACATGTCTTGGCGGGAGAAAAGACGAAGCCGTGCACCCGAAAGTTTTGCACCATCGAAGAGGCAGGCGTGAGCTTCGCGTTCTAAGAGGATGGTGTCAGCCGGACCCACAAGGGCGGGAATGACCCCTAGAGGCGTGAGGTAGCCAGAAGCAAAAAGCAGGGCGCGTTCGGTTCCTTTCCATGAAGCTAATGCTGATTCGAGTTCGTTGTGTTCAGGGCAAGGTCCAGCGAGAAGTCGAGCAGCTCGTGCACTCGTGCCGTATTTTTCCAAGGAGCGTTGTGCCGCTCCGATGACTTCGGGGTGGGTCGAAAGCCCAAGGTAGTCATTATCGGAAAAGGATAGCTGGGTGAGAGGGTTTCCAAGGGAGCGTTGGCGATGATCTTTCCGGCGGGTGCTATGCCTAGTTTCGATTTCGGCTAGAAAAGAGTCGGACTTCATACCCTCCTATCGTGCCGAGGGGAGGGGGTGGGGGACGAGGTTAAATCTTTTCGTGGACGGTGATTTTGCCTCCGACGCAGCTGATTTCCGCAGGGTCGATGCCCTGGAGAATCAAAGGGATGGGGTCATGAGTTGTGGGGATTCGCCAACCGACCCAGTCCGCCCAGCTTCCAGTTTGTAATGTGCCAAGCCTAGATTCACATCCCAAGGCACGGGCTGGAGCGGTGCTGATCATCTCCCAAGCTTCGTGAAGAGAAACATTGGAATGTCTTTCACGAAACAGGCGGATCTCCTGGCGAAGATCTAGTTGAAAATTTGGGGAGCTGGCTGGGCTGTCGGTTCCGATACAGACAGGAATTTCGTTCTCTTTGAGAATTTCGAATGGAAACGATTTGCGGCCAAACCATTCGTGGGATGTGGGGCAATGGACAACCGTGGCCCTGTGTTCCTTCAAATAGGGCAGATCGGAGGGTTGAAGCTCATTTACATGGGCAAGAATTGCGCCTTTGGGTAGGGCCTGATTATGTTTGCACCAATCGATCGGCGATTTGCTGTTTCCAAAATCTTTTCGCAGAAGGTCTTTGGGTAGAATGTCCCGAAATGAAGTTTCCTTTCCAGCCAGCAGACAGGTTTCTTCGGGGGATTCGGCAAGATGGGTTGTAAAGGGAAGTTTGTGGGCGGAGGAGGAAGTCAGTATTTCCTGATAAAGTTTTGGGGAAGCGGTGTAAGGGGCGTGGGGAGAAAGGGCAAGGTGCCATGCATTGGCTGGATTCCGGGATAGCCAGGCCATGGCTCGATCTACGATCGCGGAAACTTCGGGCTGATTTTGTACATCCATGAATTCCAGTGCCCACCAAACTCGGGAGGCTGTCGAAGTTAGACCGGCCATGGCGGGAATATCGGAGGTAATCGAAACAATAGAAGTGGTCCCAGCACAAAGGGCTTCTTGAGCGGAACGTTGGATCGATTGGCGTCGGACTTCGGAAGTCAGACTTGGCAGTCGGGTGAGAATCTGTTTCAGCCAAAACGGAAAATCTTTTCCGGGTGTCAGAGCTCCATGAAGCGAGCCGAGTTCAAGATGGGCGTGCAGGTTGATCCATCCCGGGGCGAGGGTGATCTCAGGTAAATCCAACACCTCCTCCCCAGGGCGAGGGGAAAGGCTAGAGCCGATCTCGGTGATGAGTTCCCGCTCCATCCGAAGGTGACCTGGGCGATGAATCCGGCCAAGGGATTCCACCAGTGTGCCAGCGCGAATCAGCATAGAGGGTTACCTGCGAGGTGGCTGTTTTTGTAGGATCTCTTCCAATGCTGGGTTCAGGGAGCGCCGTGCTTCCGGGGTCATTCGGTCGATGAAAAGCGTGCCCATGAGATGATCCACTTCGTGCTGCAGGGCTCGAGCAAGGAGACCTCCAGCGGTCAGAGAAAGAGGGCGCCCTTCGAGATCGAGGTAGTCCATCTGAATACGGAGACTGCGGCGAACGGGACCATGCACACCGGGAAAGCTCAAGCATCCTTCCTCCTCGTCCTCGCGTCTGCGGGTAAGAGTAAGAACCGGGTTGCAAAAAAACAGGGGCATATGAACCCGCCAATCGACCGGTTTGCCAAGAAGCTCCATGGTGGAAGGGCGTTTTTCCACCTTACGGAGATCGACCAGTGCGATTTGAAGGGAGATGCCAACTTGGGGGGCTGCGAGTCCAATGCCCTCGAATTCGCGCATGGTATTTTCCAGAACGCGGGAAAGTTCGGTCAGCTTTTTATCGGGGGGAGATACTGGGGTGGCGGTTTGGCGGAGGACGGGGTCCCCATACAGGCGGACGGGCAGAACGGGTGTGGATGATTTCAGGGGGTGGCAGTGGCGCCACCGATCTTGGAAGTACGGACGGAGATCGGTACGCCGGCGTCCTCACACGCATCAAAGAATTTAAAGAAGATGGCGATAGGAGTGGTTTCGTCAAAATTCAGTATCAGATTCTTCACTTGGCGGTCTTTCAGGGTTTTCTTCAGATCCGCACGAAACGTTTCAGACTTCACATTGAGATTCAGGGTCTGATCTCCTAGGTAGAGCGGAAATTTATCCGCTTCATAGAGCTTTGCGTAGTCGGCAGCTTTGGCGGACTTCATGGTGAGTTCAGGTGTGGGGTTTTTGGCTTCCTCGACCTTCTCTGTGCCTTTTTCCGATTTCGGAGGGGTGACGTCCACGGAGGCGGTTTTCTTTTTGAAGGTGGTAGTGACGATAAAAAAGATCAGCAACATGCAAAGAATATCGATCAATGGAATGACGTTGATTTCGGCTCGGCGGCGTCGGCTGGGATTAAACTTCATCGCGGGCGAGCCCGGAAGGGCCCTAGGCGGCGACTTCTTCGGTGTAGAGCTTCTTCAGGAGGAGCATGGAATACTCTTCCAATTCCACTGCCAAGACGTCGACCTTTTTACTGAAGAAGGTGAAGGGAAACAGCATGACGATAGCCGTACCGATACCCAGAACGGTGGTGTGAAGGGCTTCGGCGATACCGGCGGAAATCTTTGCAGGATCCGCATTTTCAGTTCCGACGGCAGCAAAGATGGTGATCAGGCCAGATACTGTTCCTACGAGGCCGAGGAGAGGTGAGGCACCCACAAAGATTTCAAGGTATACGATGCCGCGTTCGAGTCGGGCAACTTCGGTTCGGGCCAAGGTTTGGAGAACTTCCACATTTTCCCCTCGGGGAAGCGAGGAGTGTTCGAGGGAACTATTGACCAAGCGAGCGAGGGGGGAGTCGTTACGGACGCAGAGGCGTACGAGTGTTTCCGTATTTCCGCCCGCCTTGAGAGCCCGAATGGCATCAATAATTTCTTTAGGGGCAACCCGTTCGCGGCGGAGCCGCATAAAGATCACGGTCGATAGAAAAAGGCCGGAAATCAGACATGAGACGAGGGGGAAAAGGATGGCTGCGATGATGAAAGGGCTGACTTTGGTCAGATCTTGCAAAGTGCTGATGACATCGAGTCCCATAAGTGAGTGATCCTAGTGAAAGGCCAAAGTTTGGCCAGCTTTGATCTCCTAGTAGATTCGAAAAGCTAGTTGCCAGGGGAAGCCGTTTGGCTTCTCGGCTTTGAGGTCTGCCGGGAAGGGGCCGATCAGGTTGCTGGACTGTTTGATGGAGTCCGTGCTAATTATGCCGAGCATCGAGCTGGGGTTGCCTTGTACAATATCGATATCGGAGAGAGAGCCATCGGCATTCACGTGGAATCTAATCACCAGGCGATCGACGCCGATTTGAGCCATTGTCCGTTGGACTTTATCATTCCAGCAGGATCCGATTGCGAGGTAGAGCTTGTGCTGGTATCGACCCAGTGCCGTGCCCATGGATGCAAAGGAGGTATCCTGGCCCATTGCGGCACCCCCAGATACAGCGCTTCGATTGCGGAAAATGTCTGGGGGTGGAGCCATGGCCGATGAGGAGTCGGAGGCGTTGGAGGCGTCTTGGGCGGCGGAGGATGACGAATCGTTCTGATTTTGGGTTGGGTCCTCCTTTGTGTCGGGAGTATCATTTACTTTTTCGATCGGCGTGCCTGGTCCAGGAGTGGGTTTGAGAAGATCTGGCTTGGGTAGGGCAGGAGCAGGTTTGGGAGTTTGTTGGGCAGGCTTTGGGGTGGATGGGCTGAGACGGGCGGCAGGAGGTGGAGAGGCGGGGTTGGGTGAAAACTGGGAGTCCCGCATCGTTAAGGAGTCATCTTTTTTGCCGTCCTGTCCGCCCAAGGTGGGGTCCGTTCCATTCACTACCTTGCTGGATGCGGCAGTGTTGCGGTCACTTTGCAGAGCGGTTCTGGGGTCGGGTTTATCCACCTCTTTCAATCCCGAGGCATCCACAGATTGGCTTGGCATAGGGGGAGCCATCTGGGGAGCTTGAGCGAGGCGCTGAATTTTTAAATTCGTACGGAGTGGATTTTCAGCGGGTTTTTTTTGTATTGCGGACAGGGTTTGGGAGGAGATCCAGAAAAAAGAAAAGATGAGGAAGTACAGAATGGTAAAGAGACCTGCGATGATCATATCCCGACGTTCCCGAGCGTCCTCGCTCGCGTAGGGAAGAGGAGAAACCCCATCTGGGGGGATAGCCATCGTCATAGATTGAAAGTAGGAAGCAAAAGGGTTTACGACAAGGTCGAGGGTTGTATTTTTCGTGCTGGGATAAGCCGATCAATCAAAACATAAAATGCTGGAACTAAA